>DASCPP010000024.1:0-13536 GCA_036012565.1 Flavobacteriales bacterium
AATTCGGCACGGCATATTGTCTGCCGCTAACATCAGAAACCCAAAGGTATGAAACTGTATTGTTAATTTGTAGTAAATTAAAAACTTCCAAGCTTAGCCAAATGGAATTGAAATGTTTGAAGAATCCCTTTTTCTTCCGTTCTTCTTTTATGAGCTCTTTTGAAAATCCAATATCAACTCTTCTATATGGGGGTATTCTTAATATGTCTTGGTGTTTTTCCGATTTAGGAGGGCCAAAGGTGAGCCCTGTTCCATAAACTAAATTCAAATGCATCTTATAGCTCGGATTATTCGGAATATAATCTTGGAAATACAAAGAGAAATTTACTCTCTGATCAGTAGGGCGGGGGATGTATCCTGCTTCCTGTTGATTACCGTTCTCATCTGTGTAGAAATCGCCCACTATATCTTCTTCCGTTTTCATTACAGATAAACTAGCCCATGATTCAATTCCTGGAACAAACTCTCCATTTACCTTCATGTCTATTCCGCTAGCATAACCATTTGAAACTTCATTTGGCAAATATCTTATTCGTACATTATCTACCTTATAAGGTATCAAATTTTCCAGATTTTTATAATACAGTTCACTCACCCATTTAAAAGGTCGTCCCCAAGCATAAAACAAATAATCCGCACCTAAAATGTAATGAGTTGATTTTTGTGCTTTTATATCTCGGTTAATATTTCCTTCAAAATCTCGGAGTTCTTTATAAAAGGCTGGTTGATAATAAATCCCTGCTGCCGCTTTGAAAACCACATCCTTTTCCCAATTTGGTGCATAAGCTAAAGATGTTCTTGAGCTAAGAAGTAGATCTTCATTAAAACTCCAATAATTCCCTCTAGTACCTGTAGTTAGTGAGAAATTACCAATATCTTTAGAATATTGTAAATAAGCTGAGTTTCTATAAGAAGATAAATGTATGGTGGTTTTTAACATATCATTTACCGAAACTACAAGTGGTGGCTGTAATGCAGGATTGCTGTATCCAACCGAATCAGGAGTGTGAGGCAAAGTAAAACCAGCAGAATCTATCAGATTCCATTCGCTTATTTTATCTTCTATTTCTTCTTTCTGAACTCTAAAACCCCACTCTATATCGGCTTTTTCTGTATTAAAATTCCCACTATGTTGGAAGTTCATCACTGTGGCATTTAAACTATTCCTGGCATGATTGATATATGTGCCAACTCCTCTATCGTATTTTACATCTCCAAAATTTTCTGAGCCCAAACTATTATCTAACTGATAAAGCCAGTATTGACCCATAAGATCAAAATTTTCCTCTTCAAAGGTGCGAAAAGCTGAAGTAGTAAATTTTAAATTTAATTTATCGTTAGGATGATAACTGCTGCTCAATGCTCCAAAATAAGTTTTGTATTCATCTATCTCCTGTCCATCAAAATAGATAGTGAGCTTTAAAGCTTCATTCAAAGTGCCAAATTCCGTATCTCTATTTTTAGGCTCCATTTGATAGGTGTTGTTAGAGATATTCCCTAGAAAACTTACATCCCAATCTGAACTAACATCATATTTCAGATAACTTTGGATATCAGTAAAAATAGGATTGTAATCGGCATCAGTATCCAAACTACTCAAAACATATCGAGTTGTTTTTCTTCTTATTCCTGTCATAAAACTTAATCGATTGTTTTTACTTGTTCCTTCAAAATGAGCACTTCCACCAAGCAAACTCATATTTACTGATGCGCCAAATCGTTTTGGTATTTTGTATTTTATATCCAAAACAGAAGACATTTTATCGCCATACTTTGCATCAAAACCACCTGCAGAAAACACTATGCTTCCAACTAAATCAGGGTTTATAAAACTAAGTCCTTCTTGCTGACCGGAACGAACCAGAAATGGCCTATACACCTCAATACCATTTACATACACTAAATTCTCGTCAAAATTACCACCTCTAACAGAATATTGTGAGCTTAATTCATTAGCCGAACTTACCCCTGGGAGCGTTTTTAGAAGTGCTTCCACGCCACCTGAGGAATTAGGAATAACAGTAGCATGTTTTGGTTTTATTCTTGTTAGTGTTTTCTTTCTGCTTTGTTTGTCTTCAACTATAATTTCCTTTTTTATAAAACTTTGTAATTGCATTTGCTGATTTAGCACATATTCTTGCCCCATTTTTAGCATAGGAACCCTAATTTTTATAGGCTCATAACCTATGAAAGTAAAGCTAATTAGAAATGAACGATTTGCTTTTAGATTGAGTAGGTATTCTCCTTCCTCATTTGTTGAAGTTCCTATTTGTTTACCAATTATGGAAACATTTACAGCTTCTATCCCTTTATTGTCCTTGTCAGTAACAATTCCTTTTAATGTTTGAGAAAACAAAAGATGAGGAACAAAGAAAAGAAATATAAAAAGTCGTTTTAGCATATGGGCCGCAAATTTAATCTTTTCGTTTGAAGTCGCCATTTCTCCATGCTTGAATAAATTTAGCCCAAGCAAAAGGATTCAAGATAGGGATAATAGTAGGACTCCCCATCATGATGTATTGTTGCTGTTCCATATCATTCATAAAGTGCTTGAAATTTTCTTTTCCATCATTGGGCATCTGGGCAATCATAATATCTACAAAAGCATTATCAATATTCTTTTTTGCCCTTGTAATTGCATCATCTGGAATATCAGCCGTGAGGAATGCTTGCTTGAATTGGTCTCTGCTTGGCCAAGGATATACCTTTGTTTCTTTTAGCATTATGGTATCGGTTTCTAATTTTTGTACTACTGTTATAAAGTTCTCTTTTGTCCACTTTGGTACAATATAAGTTGCCTTTTTATAGCCCAAACAAGAAAAAACAATGGTGTCTCCTTTTGCTGCTACCAAAGAGAAATAGCCATAAAAATCACTTATGGTTCCTTTTTTCTGATTTTTAATTAGCACATTGGCAAAAGGGACAGTAAGCAAACTGTCGGTAGAAACTAATATACCCGTAAGTTGTATGCTTTTATCTTGCGAAAAGACCGAAAAGCAAATTGGAAAAAGTGAAATTAGCAATAATTTCTTCATAATAAAAAGCAACCAAAAATAAATTAAATTTTGGCTGCTACATCTAAAACAGCATAACTTCTTTTATATTGTTATTAATTCTGATATTTTTGTTTGGATCGAAATTAAAAACTACAATGAAAAAGATACTAATTGTTTGCACAGGAAATTCTTGTCGTTCGCAAATGGCAGAGGCATGGATTCGAAAATTTGCTTCTGGAAGAGTACAAGTGTTTAGTGCTGGGACTCATCCTGAGAGAGTCAATACAAAAGCTATACATGTTATGCAATTAGAAGGTTTGGATATTTCTAATCATAAATCAAATTTAGTAGATGAATTCATTCATATGGATCTGGATTATGTGATTACTGTTTGTGATGATGCTAACGAAAGATGTCCTTATTTCCCTACTGTTGCAAAAAAGATGCATAAAAGCTTTCCTGACCCTGCAAAAGCAAAAGGAACTGAAAAAGAAATTTTGAAAGTTTATAAAGATGTGCGAGATTCTCTAAAAGAGTTTGCAATGGATTTTGTAAAAAAAGAATTAGGAATATAGAAAAAAGAAAAGAATTTTCTGATATTATAACTTTAACGAATAAATTCTGTAGTATAAATTGTGTTGTTGTCCAATCTATCTACAACTTCTAAGCTAAAAACATGTTTTCCCTTTTCTAATTCTTTTTGTATTTTATATGTTAATAATTTTGTTTTGTAATCATACTCCATTAGAATCCATTCTCCATCAATTTCTGCCCTGTAAGTATTAATCCCGCTTTCTTTATCTTCAACAATACACTTAATAGTTGTTTGGGTATTAAACTTTTTTCCAGGATAAATATTCACGCCTTTCACAATAGGATTAATAGTATCTGCCACTATGCAGAAATTGCCAAATTCACGCACTTTAGCTGAAAGCATTGAGTTTCGCCAACCCCCTCCCATATACCAGAAATGATTATTTGCATCTACTTTTGCAATGTAAACTTTGTCTTTTAGTTTTGCTGGGATTTTTGCTTTAAGTGAAATAACAAAGCTTTTGTGTGAGGGAATATTGTCGTTATGTACATGCTGCACTTTCCCATAGACCCCTTGCATAGAATCTAATTCTAAATACTGAAAATCTAAATCTTCATATAAAGTATAGCTTTCCATGTGTAGCTGGAAGTTTTTTTCCTTAAAAAGATTTGGCTTCATATAACTAAAATGTTGAGAAAAAGGGGTGAAAGTTATACTATTTTCGTTCTTAATATTAGTAGTTGTACTTTTTACTTTAAAAAAGACAATGCTTTTATTTTTATAAATGTCCGTTACTTCAAACTGTATTAGATGAGTTGTATCATCTTTAAAATTAAACACTCCTTCTTTGAGCATCTCTTTATAAACAGAAAGGTGGTTATTGGGTAATTTGTAACATCTGTGAAATTTCTTTTTGTTTATTTTCGTCTCTTTATAATCGATATGCGCATTGATATATCTACTTTCTGCAAAATTGAATTCATCCATTTGGAAATGATAAATTAAATGACTATCCACTCTAAGTTTAATGGAATAAACCCCATTTTTATTATAAGCCCCATTTAGTTTGTCAAAGGTAGAAATACTGAAAGCAGCTTTTCCTTTTATGATAGGTGTTGCCCCATTTAGAGTGTATTGCTCTCCGCTTTTTTTAAGAGCATAACTTTTTTCTATCTCTTTCCCATCAAGCATTCCGTCAATTGGGTAAATTTTTATTTTACTAATTGTTGGCTTTATATTATCTGTAATATCAAAATTAAATTGAAGCGGATTAATTGGATGTTCCGATTTTGTATTTCGAATTTCAAAATGTAAATGTGCCCCAGCACTTCCGCCCGTATTTCCTGAAAGTGCAATAATATCCCCTTTTTTAATTTGAAATCTATCCTTTAGTGGAAAAAGTTGAATTTCAAAACTCTCTTTTTTGTATTGATTTTCGATTACATAATCATCTATTTCTTTATTGAATATTTTCAAATGCGCATAAACAGAAGTATTCCCATCTGCATGGGTAATATAAAGAGCCTTTCCATATCCCCAAGTAGAAACCTTAATTCTGGATACATATCCATCAGCAATTGCATACACCTTTTGCCCCTGAACCCCCTCTGTTTTTATATCTATTCCTGAATGAAAATGATTACTTCTCAACTCCCCAAAAGTCCCAGATAAAAACATCTTAAAATCGACTGGGGCATGGTAATCTTGTCCAGAAATTGACAAGCCAATTATACTAAAAGAGATAAGAAAAAGAATATTTTTTGAATTCATCACTACCTTAAAAATTGTGTTTTGTATAAAAGATGACAAATATAACATCAAAATAGCACAGTAAGTATAAAGAAAAACTTAAATTTGTAACAATAATTTTAAACAGCAAAATGAAAGCTATTGTTGATGGTTTGGAAGTTAAGATAAAGAAGTTAATATCTTTGTATGAAAAAGAGAAACAAGATAGAGAATCGGCCGTAAATGAAAAAGGTAAACTTAAAAAAGAATTAGACGAAAAGAAAAAAGTTGTAAAAAGTTTAGAAGAGAAAATTAAAGTAATAAAAATATCAAAGTTGGTTTCATCTGATGGTGAGGACAACAAAAAAACGAAACAAAAGATAAATGAATATGTGTGGGAGATAGATAAGTGTATTGGATTGTTAAATAAATAGAAAGCAGTTTTTGATGAGTAAATTATCAATAAAGATAAATATTGCAGGCAGAATTTACCCCATGAAGATTGAAAGGAGTGCAGAAGAAGGGATAAGAAAATCGGTAAAGACTATTGAAGAAAGATTAAAGTTCTACCAGCAAAATTATGCAATTAAAGACAAACAGGATTTGTTAGCTATGTGTCTTATAGAGTTTGCAGCAAAGTATGAAACTGTTAAAGATAAAAAGGTATTGGAAGATGATGGCATGGAGGATCAGTTAAAAATGCTTGACACCCTTTTAGCTAAAAATATTTAAGTTCTTTTATATAAAATAATCTACCCGCATTAATTATAACTGTTAAACTCAACAGATAAAATATTGGAGTTTAACTCGTCAGATTCAGAGTAGGCCTCAACCATTTTTGGTTTCTCGTTTTTTGAGAACAGTGGACATTCGATATCTGATGGCGACTCCACCCATGCTAAATGGAGTTTAACAAATAGTTGGTGTGGGTTTTTATTAACTTAAAATTGAAGTAGAATGGAAATAATAATAGCAATAACAGCCCTTTTAATAGGAGGAGGATTATCCTATTTTGTGTTTTACAAGATGGCGCAAAACAAAGGAAAGAGCATTATAAATGAGGCAAAAAAAGAGGCAGAGCAAATAAAAAAAGAAAAATTTTTACAAGCTAAAGAAAAGTTTTTAGGGCTAAAATCTGAGCATGAGAAAATTATCAATAATAAAAATAATGAAATTACAAAAGCAGAAAACAGAATTAAAGATAAAGAAAATACGCTATCACAAAAGCTTGGAGAAACAAACAAAAAAGAAAAGGAATTAGAGCAGCAAAAAGAAACCTTAACACAACAAAAAGAATCTCTTCAAAAAAGACAGGAGGGTCTTGCTAGATCACATAAAAAGCAAGTAGAACAATTAGAGGCGATTTCAAAACTTTCGGCTGAGGAAGCCAAAGAGCAATTGGTGGAAGCTCTAAAAGATGAGGCGAGAACAAAAGCTTTATCCCTTATTCAGGAAACTATTGAGGAAGCAAAACTAACTGCCAATCAGGAAGCAAAAAAGATTGTTATCCAAACCATTCAAAGAACGGCAGCAGAGCAAGCTATTGAAAATGTAGTTTCGATTTTCAATATCGAAAGTGATGATATAAAGGGAAGAATAATTGGAAGGGAAGGTAGAAACATAAGGGCTATTGAAGCAGCAACAGGAGTCGATATTGTAGTTGACGATACACCAGAAGCTATTATTATTTCTTGCTTTGACCCTGTAAGAAGAGAAATTGCTCGCCTTTCACTTCATAAATTAGTAACGGATGGTAGAATTCATCCTGCAAGAATTGAAGAGGTAGTGAAGAAAACAGAAAATGAAATATCACAAGAGATTATTGAGATTGGTAAAAAAACAACTATTGATTTAGGAATTCATGGGCTTCATCCTGAACTTATCAGAATGGTGGGAAGGATGAGATATCGATCTTCTTATGGACAAAATCTCTTACAGCATTCCAGAGAAACTGCTAATCTTTGTGCTACTTTGGCGGCAGAGCTAGGTCTTAATGTAAGAATGGCAAAAAGAGCAGGGCTATTGCATGATATTGGTAAAGTTCCTGAAGATAATGCAGAAACTCCCCATGCTATTTTAGGTATGCAATTAGCGGAGAAATACGGAGAAAAGCCAGAGGTGTGTAATGCGATTGGCGCCCACCATGATGAGGTAGAAATGACTTCCTTAATCTCACCAATTATTCAAGTTTGTGATGCTGTGTCAGGAGCAAGGCCAGGAGCAAGAAGACAGCAATTAGATTCTTACATAAGTAGAATTAAAGAATTAGAAGACACTGCTTTAGGATTTCCAGGCGTGTTGAAATCCTACGCCATACAAGCTGGAAGAGAATTAAGGGTTGTAGTGGAAAGCGAAAAAGTTACAGACACAGAGGCAGGCAAGTTGTCTTTTGAAATTTCAGAAAAGATTCAAAATGAAATGACTTATCCTGGACAAGTAAAAGTTACCGTTATCAGGGAAACAAGAGCAATCAGTTATGCTAAATAGGTTTTGATTTACAGCTTTTCAAGAATGGCAAGAATTAATTTATCCACCGTTTTTTTGTAATCTTTACTTTGTCTTTGGGTAATTCTATTTCCAATTATAGCACAAATAGTTAGGGTATTGTGTCCGAGAGATTTTCCTAAAAAATAAAGGGCTGAAGTTTCCATTTCAAAATTTGTTATTCTATTTCCTTTAAACTGAAAAGTATTCATCTTTTGATGTAAATCTTCAATGGCTGGCTTTATTCTTAGCTCTCTACCTTGTGGTGCGTAAAACCCAGAGGCAGTTGCCGTAATACCTTTTTTGAATTCTGAGAATTTTTCCAATAATTTTTCACTCGCACTGACTATATAAGGGCTGGCTAAATTTTTTGGCCAATTGCTGTGATTGATAAATGCTTCTGACATCTTACTGTCAATAATATTTTTAGATTTATAAAAATGAGCTAAGCCATCAAAGCCAAGCCCATGTGTTGCCATTATAAAGCTATCTACGTCAATATCTTTTTGAAGTGCCCCAGATGTTCCAAGCCGAATAATATTTAGTGATTTTTTATTTGTATTAATTGCTCTTGTCTCTAAATCAATATTTTTAGCAGCATCCAATTCGTTCATTACAATATCAATATTATCTGTGCCTATTCCCGTAGAAAGCACAGAAACTCTTTTACCATTATATTCCCCAGTTTGGGTTACAAATTCTCTATTTTTAATTACACAATCTATTCTGCTAAAATGCTTAGAAATCTGTTTTACTCTTGACTGGTCGCCAACAATTATAATATTATCAGCAATATCGTCTATCGATAAATTTAAGTGATAAACCTTCTTCTCAGGAGTAAGTATTAATTCTGTATCTTTGATAACTTTCATAAATAATGTAGTAAATTTGCAAAATCAAAAATAAGAAATTATGTCAATAGTAACAAGCAGGATTTTAATTCCTATAGGATTTTCTGATCAATCTATTATTGCTCTAGGGCAGGCCTTTAATTTAGCGAAAATTAAGAAATCAGAAATCATCCTACTATCAGTAATTGAAGAGCCAAATAAGATAGAATCCCTCTTTTTAGATGACAGAACGCATGAATTGCAGCAAAAAGTAAATGATAAATTAGTAGAAGTTGGAAAGGAATATACTGAAGAATATGATATTCATGTGGAAACCATGGTGGCAAAAGGTCGGGTTTATGAAAAAATAATTGAAGTAGCTGGAATGGTAAATGCTGATTTAATTGTAATGGGAACAAACGGAACTCCAAAAGGAGTCGTGAAAAAAGTAATTGGTTCCAATGCAGAAAGAGTTGTTCGTCTAGCGCATTGCCCTGTTATTACTATAAAAGGAAAACAGCATAAAAATGGTTGTGATAATATTATTCTGCCACTCGATTTGGAAAAACAAACTAAAGAAAAAGTGACTTTAGCCATTGAGTATGCCAGATATTGGAATGCTACTATTCGTGTTGTTTCTGTATTATTAAGGGATAAGCAAGATATAAAAGATAAATTAGTTCGTAATTTGAATCAAGTAGAAAAGTTTATTTCTGATGCTGATTTAGAATGTTCTTCTGAACTTTTGGAGGTTAATAAAGGAAAGGGCTTGGTAAAATCTATTTTAGACTATGAGAAAAGATTTGAATCAGATTTGATTCTTATTATGACTCGACAAGAAGATGTTTTTTCCAATAAATTAGGAACTGCAGCTAGAGAAATTATTTACCAATCTGATATTCCTGTAATGAGCATCAAACCTCACGAAAGAGAGGATGTCCCTTCTCCTTTTACTTATTAAAGCAAATTTAATTAATGTCATTTTCAGCCAGAGATCAGTTAATTATTCAGCAGATTGGTAGAATTTTAATTTCCAAAACCCAAACCTTATCAGTAGCTGAGAGTTGTACAGGAGGCCAGATTTCTTCTATTATTACATCTGTTTCTGGAAGTTCCGATTACTTCAGAGGTGGTGTTATTGCTTATTCCAATCAAGTGAAAATAAATCAATTAGGTGTAAGTGTTAATGATATTGAAAGGGATTCTGCTGTAAGTAGGAAAGTTGCTGGTCAAATGGCAGAAGGCATTAAAAATAAGTTGCAAACCAATTTTGCTATTTCTACAACAGGATATGCTGGCCCAAAAGGAGAAAAAGTGGGGCAAGTTCTTATTGCTATAGCAAGCTCCAAAAAAACAGTAATAAATGAATATTTTTTTGAAGGCAAAAGGCAGAAAATAATAAAACAAACAGTTGCTAAAGCGTTAACACTTTTATTGGGAGAAATAAAAAACTAAAAAACTTTTTCATTAAGCGTAAAACTAATTATATTTGCAGCCCAAAAATTAATTGAAATGTCAAGAGTTTGTCAAATAACAGGTAAAAAAGTAATGAGTGGGAATAATGTTTCCCATGCTAAAAACAGAACGAGAAGAAAATTCTACCCTAATCTTCAAACAAAGAAGTTTTACATTCCAGAAGAAGATAAATGGATTACCCTAAAAGTGTCTGCAAATGCACTAAGAACAATCAATAAAAAAGGGATATCAGCTGTTTTAGCGGATGCTAAAGCAAATGGCAATACGCTAATCTAAGCATCTAAAAAATATTTATTTAAAAAAGTTGTTATCTTTGGTGGCAACTTTTTTATTTAATAACTTAAAACCAAATAAAATGAATAGTTATTCAAAAATCTTAATAGCTGTTATACTATCTTCATTGTTGGCAATTTCTTCTTGCAAGAAAGAAGAAATAATAATTGAAGGATGTACAGAAAGTACTGCTATGAACTACAATGCTACTGCAACTTCTAATGACGGTAGTTGTATTCTTGCTTATGAAATAGCGATAGGGATTTGGAATATTTTTTCTGAATGTGCAGATTTAACAATAACTATTTTTGAGCAATCTGTTGAGGTTCCTTTAAATGAAATTTTTCCTGAAACAATTGAAATTACTGGAGAGGAAGATGGTGTTGTTTCTTTGGATGTTAATGAGAATAGTATTTTAGCTGATGTTGCTAATAATGGAGTTGTTACTATTCAAGACAATCAAACAATCTCTTTTGATACTGACAGTTTTGATCCTACCGGATTAATTGGAGTAGTTGAGGTTGATATAACGGGCTCAGGAACTATTGTTTCGGCTTCAAATGGAAATTTATCTTTAACTTTATCCTTTGAAATACCTTTAGCGGGTTCACAATCTTCTACTTGTGAGATTGCATTCTCAAGATAATTAACTGGAGCAATTTAAAGGAGCCCTTGAAAGAGGGCTTTTTTATGAAAAAAATAAATAGCATATTCTTAATGTTCTTGGTGCTGTCAATACAAGCACAAGAATTTAGTCGTAAAGATAGTTTAAGAGGTAACCTGACTCCTGTCCGAACTTGCTATGATGTTACATTTTATGATCTATTTTTAATCATTGATATTCCAGAAAAGGCTATTGAAAGATCGTATAACGAAATTTATTTTGTCGCTACAGCTGATTTTAGTCGCATTCAAATTGATATGGCCCATAATATGGATGTAATACTGATTGAATTTGAAGAGGGAGAGTTAGAATTTACTAGAGAATTGGATGCTGTTTTTGTTCACTTTCCTAGAACCATAGAAAAGGGTGAGCAAACAAAAATTAAAGTTTGGTATGGTGGCTATCCAAAAGAAGCTGTTAATCCTCCTTGGGATGGGGGTTTTTCTTGGGAGAAGGATGAAGATGGAAAGAATTGGATTGGGGTCTCCTGTCAAGGACTGGGAGCAAGTACTTGGTGGCCTTGTAAAGACCATCAGTCGGACGAACCAGATAGTATGCGAATTACTTGCTCAGCAAAATATCCCAATAAGATTATTGCTAACGGAAATTTAAGACAAGACACTGCCATTTGGAGTAATTATTTAAATTGTCTGCTCAATCAAAGCGAGTGGTTTGTTTCTTATCCAATTAACAATTATGATGTGAGTATTAATATTGGAGATTATGTACATTTTTCGGATGTATATGTTAGTGGAGATGACAGTTTAGATTTGAGTTATTATGTCCTTTACTACAATGAGGAGAAAGCAAAAAGTCATTTTCAGCAAGTAAAACCAATGATGCAATGTTTTGAGAATTATTTTGGGAAATATCCTTTCTGGAATGATGGATACGCTCTTGTTGAAACACCTTATTTAGGAATGGAGCATCAATCCGCAATTGCTTATGGGAATGATTATTTAGCTGGATATCATGGCAATACAAACTTTATTGCTGGACTTGATTTTGACTATATTATCATTCACGAAAGTGGGCATGAATGGTGGGGAAATTCCATTACAACAAATGATATTGCAGATATGTGGGTGCAAGAAGGATTTTGTACTTATTCAGAAGTGCTTTATGTAGAATGTATACACGGATATGAAAGCATGTTAAAGTATGTAAATAACCAGAAAAGCCGAATTAGAAATGATAAGCCAATCATTGGGCCTTATCATGTCAATAAAGAAGGAAGTGGTGATATGTATCAAAAATCATCCCTTATGCTTCATACACTCAGAACGCTAATTGATGATGATAAATTATGGTTTGAAATGCTTAAAGGGATTGCAAAGGAGTTTCAATATCAAACCATTGATGGACAACATATATTGGACTATATCAATAAAAAAAGTGGAAAGGATTTTTCAGTATTTTTTGATCAGTATCTCAAAAATATAGATTTACCTGAATTTCAATATAAATTAATAAAGCAAGGAAGGGATGTAACATTAATGTTCAGATGGGAAGCTATTGCAAATTTTGATATACCAATTTTGGTTAATACAGGAAAGAATAACTTTTGGATTTATCCAAATTCCGATTGGAAAGAGCAAAGCTTAGGAAAAATGGATATAGATGATTTTATGGTTATTGAAGAATTATTTTTAATTGAAGTTAAAAAGATAAAATAGTATTTGTCGTTCAGATATTTTACTTATTTTTGCAACCCAATAAATTTTAAAGCAAATGGCAAAGAAAGGAAACAGAGTTCAAGTAATATTAGAGTGTACTGAGCATAAAGCTAGCGGAAAGCCGGGAACATCTAGATATATTACAACAAAAAATAAAAAGAACACTCCTGACAGAATAGAATTGAAGAAATTCAATCCTATTTTGAGGAAAATGACTGTTCATAAAGAAATAAAATAAAAGAAAATGGCAAAGAAGACAGTAGCATCCCTGCAGAAAAAAGGGGCAAAAGCATTTACAAAAGCGATAAAAATGGTAAAGAATGAGAAAGGAACTTATTCGTTCAAATCTGAAATACTACCCAAGGAAAAGGTAAACGACTACTTAGCTAAAAAATAACAATTTTTTAGGTTATTATAAAAGCTTCTTTCTATTTTTGGAAGAAGCTTTTTTTATTTACTAAACACACTAAATTATGGGCATATTTGATAAGATTAAGAAATTATTTAAAAAGAAAGAAGATAAAAAAGAAAAAGAATTAGTTGAAAAAGAAATTATAAAAACAGTTCCAGAACCTGAGCCAGAACCTGAACCGGAACCAGAACCTGAACCGGAACCAGAACCTGAACCTGAGTCAGAACCTGAGCCGGAACCAGAACCTGAGCTAGAACCTGAGCCGGAACCAGAACCTGAACCAGAACCTGAGCTAGAACCTGAACCTGAACCGGAACCTGAACCAGAACCAGAACCAGAACCTGAGCCAGAACCTGAACCTGAGTCAGAACCTGAGCCGGAACCAGAACCTGAACAGGAACCTGAACCTGAGCCGGAACCTGAGCCGGAACCTGAGCCGGAACCAGAACCTGAGCTAGAACC
>DASCPP010000025.1:0-31555 GCA_036012565.1 Flavobacteriales bacterium
CCACAATCAGGGATGGGGCATGCCATTACCATAAATGCGACTTTAAGGTGCGATAAAATAACAATTGATGATGGAACACAAACAGAGTATTCCGTAAGCGGAACGCCAGTGGATTGTGTGAAATTGGCAGTGAATCAAATTTTGGATAGAAAACCGCATTTGTGCGTTTCTGGAATTAATCACGGCTCCAATTCTTCCATTAATGTGATTTATTCAGGTACTATGTCTGCTGCCGTGGAGGGTGCTTTGGAAGGTATTCCTTCTATAGGATTTTCCTTACTAGATTTTTCGCATGATGCTGATTTCTCAGAAGGAGAGCAATATATTCGAAAAATTACACAATCCGTTTTAGAACATGGATTGCCAGAGGGAGTTTGTCTAAATGTAAATATTCCAAAATCTAAGAAAAACGAAAAAATAAAAGGAATAAGAATTTGCCGACAAGCAAAGGCAAATTGGGAGGAAGAATTTGATGAAAGAAAAGACCCAAATGGTAGAACTTACTATTGGCTAACAGGAAAATTTGTGAATTATGACAAAGGGGGTGATACAGATGAAAGAGCTTTGGAAAATCACTTTGTTTCGGTAGTTCCTGTGCAATATGACGTAACAGCACATCATGCTATTTCAGTTTTAAATAATATCATTGAAAATGAATAAGCAATTTATTAAAGGACTTTTTATTGGACTCATTTCACCAATAGTTGCATTTGTTATTTATGTTGCTTTTTACCTAGAAGCGGATGTGATGGAAACCTATAATTCATTAGTAAAAATGAATAAATTAACGCATGTAATTAGTTTGAGTGCGCTTATCAATTTACTCCTGTTTTTCATGCATATTAAAACCAATAAAGATATGGTAGCTAAAGGAATTATTTTAGCTACTATGATTTACGCATTTGTAGTGTTGGGTTTAAAATTATTCTAATGAAATATTACATTATTTCAGGGGAAGCGTCTGGTGATATGCATGCAGCAAATTTAGTTGCTTCATTAAAGAAGAAAGACGAAAATACAGCTATTAGAGCTTGGGGTGGTGATAAATTAAAAGCAGAAGGGGTAACTCTTGTAAAGCATATAAGAGATTTAGCATTTATGGGCTTTTTGGAAGTAATAATTAATTTACCTACTATCCTAAAGAACATTAGTTTATGTAAAAAAGATATTTTAGAATTCTTACCTGATGCACTTATTTTAGTAGATTATCCTGCATTTAATTTTCGTATTGCTGAATTTGCAAAAAAGAAAGGTATTAGAGTTTTTTATTATATCTCTCCTCAGATTTGGGCTTGGAAAAAAAGTAGAATTAAGCAAATTCGAAAAAATGTAGACAAAATGTTTGTTATTCTACCTTTTGAGAAGGATTATTATAATTCAAATAACTTTGAAGTAGATTTTGTTGGGCATCCACTACTTGATGAGATATCAAAGGACAATTTCTCTTTTTCTTTGCAAACGAATAAGCCAATAATTGCACTACTTCCAGGAAGTAGAAAGCAAGAAATCAGTAAAATATTACCGCAAATGTTAGGGGTTGTAAATGATTTTCCAGACTATCAGTTTGTGGTGGCGACTACAAATTCTATAGAGGAAGAATTTTATAAAAACATCATTGCAAATACAAATGTGCTTTTAACTAAAAATGAAACTTATGGTCTTTTAGCAAATGCAAAAGCAGCCCTTGTTACCTCTGGTACTGCTACTTTAGAGACGGCACTTTTTGTGGTGCCACAAGTGGTTTGTTACAAAACCAATTCTTTCTCCTACCAAATTGCAAAGCGTCTTGTTAAAACAAAATTCATTTCTTTGGTGAATATTATAATGGATAAATTAGTAGTTAAGGAATTATTACAAGATGAGTTGAATGGTCAAAATCTATCTGCTTCTTTATTTTATATTTTAGATGATTCCAGTAGAGAAAAAATTCTAACAGATTACAAAGAATTAAAAGTTAAGTTAGGAAAGGAAGGAGCTTCTAATAAAGTTGCGGATTTAATTTTCACAAATATTGCAGAATAAAAAAGCCACCTTTTTGGGATGACTTTTTTTAGATATTAAAATAGACTTATCTATTCTAAAATTATTGTTTCTAGTGAGAATTCTGATATTCTTTTATCTTTTTCATGGTTAATTGTAATGATAGGCAATTATTTGCTACTACTATATCTGTGCCAGAATACCAAATAAATCCGGCTAAATCTCTTACCGTCCATGTTAAAGTGGTTGATAGCTCATTCTCCCATAAATAAATAAAATGTACAGGTTCAGGATCTAAATCGTCACACAATACTGTAGATGTAAATCCTACATTTGCAGGCATTGTTCCAGCCAAATCATTACCAACATAAACATCTAAAAAAGGAATGCCTTCATTTGTAAAATATACAGCTGCTGGTACATCTAAATAAAAAACAACATCTGCTTCATATTCGCATATAGGATAATTTGTTGTTACATTGTAATTTGTTGCGTAAGGATCATCACACTGATATAAGCAAGAACCATCATCATAATCAGCCCAGCTCTCATAATTAATAGCTGAAGCATCAATACATCCACCAGTTTCAGTTTCCTTACATGCACTAAAAATTAGAGCGGTTAAAATTGTTACAAAAATTACTTTCTTCATTTTCTTAAATTTTAATTTAATTAATAAATATCACACCAATATCCTTCTACCCAATAGAAGCCGTGTGGTGTTTCTTCCCAATAGCCATCATGCCAATGGAAGCCGTGTCTTTCTCTTTCCCAGAAACCATCAATCCAAATGTAAGTATTCCCTGACCATCCCCAATAGCCACTAATCCAGAGATACCCTCTTCTATTTAGGAAAGGTTTTTTAACATAATTTGGCCTATTTGGTCTTTTAACAATAATATTATTTCTATTTGATTTTATAATAACCTTACCGTTTCCACTATGGTGTGGGTGATTGCCATGTGTATTTACATTACGTGAACCATGAGAGTTGTGTCTGTTGCTTTTCACAATAACTTTCTTGTTATTATTCTTTTTTACAACTACTTTTTTGTTACTGTGCTTTTTTACAACTACTTTTTTATTTTTATTACTTTTTATTACTGCTTGTGCTTGTATAGCATTACATACTAAACAACAAATAAATAATGCTGAGAGAAATTTTAATGTTTTCATAATAAATTTTTTGTCAAAGATATAAAACAATATGAACTTTTGGAATCCATTACCGCTTTTTCGCTTACTTATTCCTCTAATTTTGGGTGTGTTCTGCAGTATATTTTTATCAGTAGATAGTGAGATATTTACTCCTTTATTAGCTTTCTTTTTTCTGCTATTTCTTCTGATGATTTTTTTTAAAAGAACAACTAACAAATATAGAAATAGATGGATGTTTGGCTTTTCGGTTTACCTTTTACTTTTCGCTTTTTCCTTATTTATTACTGCACATTACCAAAACATTGATAAAGAAAATCATTTCTCAAATTTTGAGAGTGATTATTGCATTGCAAAGCTATCTGAAGATGCTATTGAAAAAGAAAAATCAGTAAAAATAGAGGTGGAGGTTATTGCAGTTCAAAAAGATTCTTTTATACAAAATACAATAGGAAATGCAATTTTGTATTTAGAGAAAGATACTAATGCTATAAATCTGCAATATGGAGATCAAATAGTAGTAAAATCTAATTGGAAGGCTATTGATGGACCAACAAATCCTGCACAATTTGATTATAAAAAGTTCTTAGCAAATTCTGATATTTTTCATCAGCAATACCTCACAAATATGCATTGGAAAATGTTTGAAAAACAAAAAGGATTTTCCGTTCGGGCAACTGCCTTTTTGTGGCAAAAACACCTTCTGGATGTGCTGAAAAGTCATCATTTCGAGCAGCAAGAATTGGCTGTTTCTTCCGCCCTTTTACTAGGATATAAGGATATGCTGGACAGAGATACCATTCTGACTTATTCCAGCTCAGGAGCTATGCATGTATTGGCAGTTTCTGGTTTGCATGTAGGTATTATTTATTTGGTATTAAGTTCACTTCTTTTCTTTTTCGATAAAATAAAATGCGGTAACTATATGAAGGCATTTTTGCTAGTACTTGCCCTTTGGGCTTATGCTTTTCTTACGGGTTTGTCACCCTCTGTATTGCGTGCTGCCACCATGTTTTCCTTTGTTACTATTGGCTCGTCTTTAAAACGAAAAACTAACATTTACAACACTTTGGCAGCATCTGCTTTTGTGCTAATTTTATACAATCCTTACATTATTTTGAAAGTAGGATTTCAGCTTTCTTATTTAGCGGTTTTGGGCATTGTGTATTTACAGCCCAAATTGTATAATTTGTACAGAACAAGCAATTGGCTTTTGGATAAGATTTGGGTAATTACGACTGTATCTATTGCTGCACAATTGGCCACTTTCCCTCTGGGAATGTATTATTTTCATCAGTTTCCAAATTATTTCCTGCTTTCGAATTTATTTGTAATTCCATTAGCCACTTTTATCATCAATGGAGGCATTCTGCTTTTTGTTGTCA
Organism: Flavobacteriales bacterium; assembly: GCA_036012565.1. Lineage (GTDB taxonomy): Bacteria > Bacteroidota > Bacteroidia > Flavobacteriales > BACL11 > DUAL01. Next base: position 4,521 of record DASCPP010000025.1, read on the forward strand.
GTACGATTCCTATTATTCCTAACTATATTGCTTGGGTAGTAAATAAGATGTTACTCTTTTTGAATTTTTCGGTAGAATGGGTAGATTCTTTACCTTTTTCTTTAACGCTTGGTATCAGTATTTCAGCTTTTGAAACATTACTAATATATCTTCTTATTTTGCTTTTTATTCCAGCTATTGTGAATCAAAATTTTCGAAATATAAAAATTGCACTTTTACTTACTGTTTTCTTGCTTTCTTATCAGATATATGAAAAAATGAACATGCAAAAACAAAGCTATTTTATTGTGTATGATGTGCCTGGAGAAAGAGCAATTGATTTTGTTGATGGTGATAAAAACTATTTTCTTGCTGATGAAGATTTAGTTAATGATCAAAGCAAAATGCGATTTCATATTATGCATTATAGGTGGGAGAGGAGAGTGCAAGAATCTACTCTGATATCTACAATTTTTACAAGCAAAAGCTATTTAAAGAGGGAGAATTATATTCAATTTCAAGATAAAAAGATTTTGTTAGTTGATGAGAATTTTAAAAAGTCAGAAAATATTTCAGAGATACAATTTGATTTTGTGGTTATATCTGATAAAGTAAAAGTGGATTTAGAAAATATCAACTGTAGAAAATTGATTATTGACTCTTCAGTTTCCTATTATAAACAAGAGCAAATAAAAAAGGAATGCTACAAATGGAGCATTCCTTTTTACAATGTAAGCACAGATGGAGCTTATTTATTTGAATTTATTTAATATTTTTTAGAATATTTGGAAGTTTTGGTTTTGTAAACCAAGAATGATTAGGATTTCCGATTCTTTGGTTTAAACTATTGTTTGTAATTCCACTTGTATTTTTAGTAAAATTAAGAGTATTTGTATGAAGATAATACATTTCAATAGCCATTGGGCCATTACCAAGATCTACGGTGTCTGTTTCTGTAAATTCTTCACCTCCTGTAAGTGCAAGCGTACTATTAGTAACAGTATAATGAAAACCACCCTCATTATCTATTATTAACACATTTCCATTTAGTGTATAAGTAGTGGTATCTTGAAAAGGAAAATCAGAAAAACTAGCATATACTGTTCCACTTGATAAAAACTCTAAATCTGTTGGGCTGCCTAATATTTGTGGTGTTAGAGTTCTACTTCCTGAACTAGATAAAGAATCAATAGTTTGTCCCATATATGAAACTATAAGTGTTGAGTCTATGGTTACATTAGTAGCTGTCCATTTCCCAACAATTGATGCAGGAGATGTTGGCGGATTATTATTTTCCTCTTCTTTCTTGCAAGCAGCAAATATTATAGAAACTGCTAAAAATGTATAAAGTAATTTTTTCATTTGGTTATTTTAATTTGATTAATAAGTTTGCAAATATATGCTATAGAACATATAATACTATTCCATAGAGTATTTATTTTCAATATGGAAGTGTTAAGAAAATAAAGAATTTAGATTTTATAATTAGTAATCTCTATAATTTCATTTTCCAAAGCACAAGTATCATCTACTAATTGTTGTCCTTTTTTCAAAATATCTTCTACAAATGCTTTATCTTCACAATCTCCACAATTAATTTTTACATTTAGAAAAGCTCCAATTACTGCAGTACGAGCACAAAGGGCACCAACTCCAGCATCTGTAACAGAATTAGGATTTCCAAATTCAGCCATAGCTTTCATCACTTCCATTGAAGCATAAGCTGTTTCCATTATTTTAAAAGGAGTGAGGATAGCATATTTGGTTGCTTCTTGTATGGCGGCATGTCTTTTTCCTTTGTCAGCCTCTGTATCTTTTGGCAAGCGGAAAGCATCCATGATTTTGTTAAAAGCATTGGTGTCTTCATCTACTAAATCTAAAAGGATGTTTTGGTAAGTTAATCCTTTTTCTGCCCAATTAGAGAATTCTTCCCATCTATCATCCCAACCTCTTTTGTGCGCAGAAAGGTTCGCAACCATAGTTCCAAGAGCAGTTCCCATAGCACCACAATAAGCAGAAATAGAACCGCCACCTGGGGCAGGGCTCTCACTTGCCGTTTCATTTGCAAAATCAATCAATTTCATGTTTACAAGCGGCTTGTTGGTGTCATTTTCCAATATATATTCAATTACTCTTTCTTTCGGGTCGAAAGGAGCTAGTTCCTCTAACCCTAAAGTTTTGATTGCAATTTTAATAATTTCACTTTCATGAATTCCTGTTGATCGTTCTTGTTTTTTCAGGAAGTGTTTTCCAGCATCAATCAATACTTTCTTAGGCACTAATCCTACTAGTTCAGATCCTGTTACACGCATTCCTCTTGCTAATGCTCTTTCACAAGTTTTATCAAAGACTTCATGTAATGGCGATATGTTTATATTGGTTAAATTATAAGAAATTTGTGCTATTCCATATTCTTCAATAAACCAGCCGATTCCTTTCACTGCTTTAAAAAGTCCTGGTGTTTTTAAAGGATTTCCGTCTTTATCTTTCATTATTTTTCCTGAAAGTGTTCCTCCTTCTCTTTTCATTCTTCCTGCTTCTCGTATGTCAAATGCTACTGCATTAGCCCTCCTAGTTGAAGTAGTGTTTAAGTTAATGTTGTAGGCCACCAGGAAGTCACGAGCAGAAATTGCTGTTGCTCCTGATTTCTCTACAGATTTGTTAAATTCTGCAGGACCGAAATCCGGTTTCCAATCCGTATCCACTAATTTTTTGGGTAATCCTTCATATTCTCCTTTTCGGCAATTGGCAAGGTTTTTACGCTTCTCTTCTTTGGCTGCAACCTCATAGTGGTAAACAGGGATTCCTAATCCTGTTCCTACTCTTTCTCCTAATTTGTGTGCCCATTTGGCTGTTTCTTCCATACTGATATTTGCAATAGGCACAAGTGGACAAACATCAGTTGCTCCCATTCTAGGATGTTCTCCAGAGTGTTTACTCATATCGATAAGTTCTTGAGCCTTTTGTATTAGTAAAAATGCAGCATCAATTACCTGTTGAGGTTCTCCTACAAAAGTGATTACTGTTCGGTTAGTTGCTTTTCCAGGGTCCACATTTAGTAGTTTTACGCCATCTACTTCTTCTACTACGGATGAAATAATTCTAATTTTCTCAGAATCCCTTCCTTCCGATATATTTGGTACACATTCTATAAGCTGCCTCATTGTTTAATTTTTTATTTTTCCATTAATCATTACTCTATCAATTACATTATGTCCAAAATTATATGGTAGGTACGCATAGTTTGGAATAGGTTTTGTAATAAATAAGTTTGCTTTTTTACCTACTGCAATACTTCCTAGTTCTTTTTCAATCCCCATGGCATAAGCTGTATTGATAGTTGTTGCATTGATAACCTGTTCAGGAGTCATTTTTAATTGGGTACATCCAAGTGAAGCTACAAAATTCATATTTCCTGATGGAGCGGATCCTGGATTATAATCGGTTGCTAAAGCTACAGGAAGTCCCCTTTCCATCATTTCTTTTGCAGGACCGTATGGAATGCCTAAAAAGAAAGAGCAAGCAGGTAGAATAGTTGGCATACAATCAGAATTTTGTAAGGCTTTAAAGTCTTCCTCATTCATTTCTTCTAAATGGTCTACTGATAGTGCACCTAAATCTACTGATGCTTTTACGCCACCAATGGCATTAAACTGATTAACATGTGTTTTTGCTTTTATGCCAAACTTATTTGCTTCTTTTAATAATTTTTTGGTGTCATCCACGGTAAAATAACCTTCCTCACAGAAAATGTCTACATAATCTACCAGTTTTTCTTCTGCAACTTTAGGAAGCATTTCATTAATGACTAAATTCATATAACCATCTTTATTGCCATTGAATTCTTTTGGCAATGCATGCGCTCCTAAGAAGGTAGCTTTTATGGTTACATCTGAGTTTTCTTTTAGGCGTTTGATTACTCTTAGCATTTTAATTTCAGCATCCAAAGTTAAGCCATAGCCACTTTTTATTTCAACAGCACCAGTTCCCATTTTAATAAGTCCATTTAAGCGATTAAGAGCATCCTCAAACAACTTATCCTCAGAAGTTTTTTGTAGTTTCTTGGCTGAGTTTAATATTCCACCACCTTTTTTAGCAATATCTTCATAGCTTAATCCATTTATTCTATCTACAAACTCATTTTCACGGCTTGAAGCAAAAACTAAATGGGTGTGACTATCGCAATAAGTAGGAAAAAGCATTCCACCTTCCGCATCAATAATTTCTATATCGTTCCAGTCGTCTATTCCTATAAAGTCATCCATGCTGCCAAAACTAGTGATGATTCCATCCTCAATACCAACAAAAGCATCTTTAATGGTGTTAAGGTTTTTCATATCAGCCCCAGCGATCCATTTTCTTGGAGTTTTTTCTGTTTGGATGAGTTCCCTAATATTTTTAATAACTGTCTTCATAAGTAAAATTGATGCTGCAAAAATACAAAATTCACTCTAATCAATTATGTTATATTTGCTGTATGGGAAATTCAATAGGTGAGATTTTTAAACTGACTACTTTTGGCGAATCGCATGGAGTAGTTATTGGAGGTGTTATTGATGGTTGCCCTGCTGGATTGGAAGTTGATTTTGATTTTGTACAAAAACAATTAGATAGAAGAAAACCAGGCCAATCAGAAATTACTACTCAGAGGATAGAACCAGATAAAGTTGAGTTTTTATCTGGTATTTTTGAAGGTAAAACAATTGGAACTCCAATAGGTTTTATTATCAGAAATGAAGATCAGAAAAGTAAAGATTATTCCCATTTAAAAGATACTTTCCGTCCTTCTCATGCTGATTTTACATATCAGGCAAAATATGGGATAAGAGATTATAGGGGGGGAGGCAGGTCATCTGCCAGAGAAACTGCTTGTAGAGTAGTTGTGGGTGCAATTGCACAGCAGGTTTTAGATAGTATTGGGGTGAAAGTTAGCGCCTATGTAAGTGCAGTGGGTAGCATTAAAATGAATAAATGCTATAAGGATATGGATTTAGAGGCTACTTATAAATCCATTGTGAGGTGTCCAGACAATGAACATGCAGAAAGGATGATTGTTGAAATAGAGAAAGTAAAAAAAGAAGGGGATACTATTGGCGGTGAAATTACTGCAATTGTTACAGGAGTTTCTGCAGGATGGGGAGAGCCAGTTTTTGATAAATTGCATGCTGAATTAGGGAAAGCCATGCTCAGTATTAATGCAGTGCATGGTTTTAAATACGGTTTTGGTGGAGTGGATATTTCTTCTAGTAAAGGGAGTGAAGTAAATGATATTATCATAGATGAAAGTGGAGAGACTAAAACTAACTTTTCTGGTGGGATACAAGGAGGAATAAGTAACGGAAACGATATTTATTGTGAGATTATGTTTAAGCCAGTTGCAACCATTATGCAAAAACAAGAAAGTATTGATGCAGATGGAAATAAAGTTGAAATAGAAGTAAAAGGCAGGCATGATTCTTGTGTAGTGCCAAGGGCAGTATCTATTGTAGAAAGCATGCTGGCACTTACTTTGGTAGATGCTTATTTAAGAAGTAAAACGAATAGAATTTAATAATATGAAAAAACTAGCATTACATTGGAAAATAATTATTGGAATGGTACTAGGAGTTGTATTCGGCCTAATTGCTTCCAAAATGGGTTGGGCATCTTTTACTAACGATTGGATAAAACCTTGGGGTACTATATTTGTAAATCTACTAAAATTAATAGCTGTACCACTTGTATTTGCTTCTCTTATAAAAGGAGTAGCATCATTATCTGATATTTCCAGACTCTCCCGTATTGGAGGAAAAACTATAGCTATTTATTTGACTTCAACAGTAATAGCGGTTACAATTGGTTTACTTTTAGTAAATACTGTAAATCCTGGTTCCGATTTTGATAAAGAAAGTATAGAGGTAACTGAAAGTACTAAGTTAGGGGCCAACAAGAAAATTGTGGATGCAGCCAATGTGAAAGAGGATGGTCCTATGCAATTTGTTGTCGATATTGTTCCTACTAATATTTTTTCATCTGCTAGTAATAACCGTAATATGTTGCAAGTAATCTTCTTTGCAATTTTATTTGGTATAGCTATGGTAATGTTGCCAAATGATAAAACGCATCATGTAAAAGGTTTTTTTGATGGAATAAACGATATAATATTGCAAATTGTTGATTTAATAATGCTTTCAGCACCTTATGGAGTATTCGCTTTACTTGCAGGGCTTGTAGTTGATTTTGGCGCAAGCGCAACCTTATTTATTGCCTTAGGTAAATATTCACTTACCGTAATTGCAGGTTTGTTGCTTATGATTTTAGTAGTGTATCCGCTTATTTTAAGATTATTTACAAAAGTAAAATATCTAGATTTCTTTAAAGGGATATCTCCTGCACAAATGCTGGCTTTTTCTACAAGTTCAAGTGCAGCAACTTTGCCTGTTACAATGGAAAGGTGTGAGGATCATTTAGGTGTTTCTGAAGAGGTATCTTCATTTGTTTTACCGTTAGGTGCAACTATTAATATGGATGGAACTTCCCTTTATCAAGCAGTAGCGGCTGTGTTTATTGCACAGGCTTTTGGTATTGAGTTAGATTTATCTCAGCAACTTACAATTGTGCTTACAGCTACTTTGGCCTCTATTGGTGCTGCAGCAGTTCCTGGGGCTGGCATGGTTATGTTAGTGATTGTACTGGGCGCAATTGATGTGCCAACTGAAGGGTTGGCTCTTATATTCGGAGTTGACAGAATACTAGATATGATGCGAACAGTTGTGAATGTAACCGGTGATGCTACTGTAGCTACTATTGTGGCCTCTACAGAGGGGGAATTAAGAGAAGTTACTGAGAAGGAACTAATGAGTTAGCATGCGAATAATTTTTCTTTTTTCTTTTTTCTTTTTTCTACAATTATCTTATGCACAAGATTGCCTTCCTGAGGATGGAAAAACAAGACGAATGTGTAATCGAGCATTATCCCTTATTGAAAAAAACCAATTTTATAAAGCACAAAACCTACTAAAAAAAGCAAAGGGAAATAAAGATATTCCAGCCATAAGTCGTTTGTTTTCTATTTTGTACTGGAAGCAAGATAAAGATTTATTGGCAGAGGAATTTGCCTTAAAAACCGTTGAGTTTTGCCCTGAGAAAAATCCCTTAGTTTATTATTTGCTAGGAGAGTTAAACTATGATAGAAAAATGTATGGGCATGCAAGTAAATATTTAGAAAAATCAATTGCATTAGGTTTGGATGAAATTACTAAGAATAAAGCTGAAAAGATGTATGAGAAAGCAAAAGCAATTGCTGATATAATCAATAATCCTGTCCCTTTTAATCCGCAAGTAGTAGAAGGGATTTCTACCAAAGCAGATGAATATTTGCCCATTTTATCGCCAGACCAGGAAATGGTTTTTTATACTAGAAGAGGCAAAAAAAATGAAATTGGCAGTTTGACCCAGTCCATTACAGAAGAGTTTATTTTTAGTACAGAAGATTCAACAAATTTTAATGCTGGAAACCCTATGCCATTTCCATTTAACAGAAATTCCAATGAGGGCGGGGCGAGTATTACAATTGATAATAATACCTTGTATTTCACTATTTGCTCCAATTCAATTAGTGGCTATAATAATTGTGATTTATTCTATACTTTTAAGAAAACAGATGGAGAATGGTCTGAAATTACTGCCTTTAACAAGAAGATAAATGGTATAAAAAGTTGGGAATCGCAACCCTCTGTTTCTGCTGATGGAAATACTATTATTTTCGCTAGTAACAGAAAGGGTGGATTTGGTGGAGCTGATTTATATTTTATCAAAAAAAATGTAAAAGGAGAGTGGTTAGAGCCAAAAAATTTGGGTAAGAATATCAATACAAAAGATAATGAGAAATCTCCCTTTTTGCATACTGATTCTGAGACAATGTTTTTTTCTTCCAATCAGTTTCCATCTGTTGGGGGTTATGATATTTTCTTTTGCAGAAAAGATAGTTTAGGAAATTGGCAAAAGCCAAAAAATATTGGTTATCCAATCAATACCATTGCGGATGAATTAGGGCTTTTTGTGAGTACGGATGGGAAGAAGGCTTATTATGCTTCTAATCAGTTAAATGGGATAGGAGGTTGGGATTTGTATGCTTTCGATTTGTATGATGAGGCAAAGCCGAAAAAAGTTTTGTTTTTGAAAGGAGAATTGAGGGGTGAAAATGGTAATCTGCTTAATGATGCAAGTATTCAGATTAAAAATATTCGGACTAAAGAAAATAAGCAAATTAGCGTGCAAAATGGAGAATACACTATTGCTGTAACCCTTGATAAAGAGGATGATATTTTGCTTAGTATCAATAAAAAAGGATATGCTTTTAATTCCACCTATATTTCTTCTAATAATGATGATTTTTCTTCTCCAAAGAAAATAGATTTTGAGCTAGAACAATTAGGAAATGGTAAAGCTTTCCGATTAGATAATATCTATTTTGCGACTAATTCATTCGAGTTAAATAATACTTCTAGTGAGATTCTTTTTGCATTTTCCGATTATTTAAAATTAAATAATTCACTAAAATTAGTCATTCACGGACATACCGATAATATTGGTTCGTCTTCTGCCAATTTATTACTTTCCAAATATAGAGCAAAGGAAGTTTTCTCCTTTTTACTAGATACTGGGATAAAAAAAGATAGGTTAGATTTTCAAGGCTTTGGAGAGCAAAAACCAATTACAACTAATGAAACAGAAAAAGGGAGAGCCCAAAATAGAAGAACAGAATTTGTGATTTTAGGGAAATAAAAAACCCGCATTTTAGCGAGTTTTGTAAATTATTTTAGATAATCTTTATTTTCTGATTTCTTTAATTCTAGCTTTTTTACCAGTTAAGTCCCTTAGATAGAAGATTCTTGCTCTTCTTACTTTTCCTCTTTTATTTATCTCAATTTTTTCAAGAATAGGGGAGTTTACTGGAAAAATTCTTTCTACTCCAATGCCACCTGAAATTTTTCGAATTGTAAAAGTTTCGGTGGTTCCGCTACCTTTTCTTTGAAGAACCACACCTTTAAAGTGTTGGGTTCTCTCTTTATTTCCCTCCTTAATTTTATAATAAACCGTTATGGTGTCGCCCGAACCGAATTCTGGAAACTGATTCATATTTGAACACTCTTTTGATATGCTATCGACTAAGTTCATTTCTAGGTAATTGACTGTTTAAAAATTAGAATGCAATATTACAATTTATTTTTTGAAATATAATCCTACTTTTTAGGATAAATTTTATTTATTCTTTAAAATATCTGGTCTTCTTGTTTTTGTGCGTATTTCAGCTTGCTCTTGCCTCCATTTCTCAATCTTTTTTTCATCTCCTGAAAGTAATATTTTTGGCACTTTCCATCCTTTGTATTCAGATGGGCGAGTATAAATGGGTGGGGATAATAATTGGTCTTGAAAACTATCAGTAAGAGCAGAGGTTTCATCTGAGATTACTCCAGGAATAAGGCGAATAATGGCATCAGAAAGAAGGATAGCCCCTAATTCTCCTCCTGTTAGCACATAGTCACCAATAGAAATTTCTTTGCTAATAAAATGATCTCTTATTCTTTGATCAATTCCTTTATAATGTCCGCAAAGCAAAATGATATTTTTTAATGTAGAGAGTTTATTGCAAATTCCTTGATTGAGCTGCTTCCCGTCAGGGGTTAGATAAATAATTTCATCATAATTCCTTTCGCTTTTTAGTTTGCTTATCAAATCATCAATTGGTTGTATGCACATTACCATACCAGCTCCTCCACCATATTGATAATCATCCACACTTTTTTGCTTGTTGGTGGAGTATTTTCGTATGTCGTGAATATGGATTTCTACAATCCCATTTTGTTGTGCTCTTTTTAAGATGGATTGCTCAAACGCAAGATTAAAAAAATTTGGTAAAATACTTAGTATGTCAATTCTCATTTTGCAAAACTACAAAATCCAATTTTCTTATTCTTTAGTATCTTAGTTTACTTATTTTTTACTTAGAACGCTATATGACAACTTGTCATCATATAAATATAAAAAGCTATTATTCAGTAATATATAAATTATACATAAAGATATAGAATAGTATATATTGTTAATTGCTATTTCTATATTTTATTTTTTAGATTTGAAAAGATATAAGAAAATATTTGAAAATTGTTGAAAAAAAATACATTTTCGATCATCTTAAAATTAGTAAAAAACTATTTTTGCGCCTCTATTTATATTGATGAAAAAACATATTTTTTTCTTTATTTTTTGTTTGGGTTTTGCAAATCTTAGCATTTCTCAAGACACTGATTCTTTACTAATTGATAGAACGTTAAATAATCAAGAAACAAATTTTCAGGATTCAATTGCGAATTTTAATTTGCAACAAAAAAGCCTGAAACTATCACGAGATGCTTACAATAAAGGAATTGAATCTTTTGAGCTAAATAATTTTATAGAAGCGATTCATAGTTTTTCTAAGGCAATTGGTATGGATTCCTCTTTTATTGCGGCTTATTTCAACAGGGGAGTTTGTTATTCTCAAATTTCAGATTATGATAATGCAATTGCTGATTTTTCTCTCACTTTTTTCCTAGATAACAGTCATATTCTCTCCCTTTTTAAGAGAGCAGAGATTTACCGAAATCAGCATAAAAATAATTTGGCTCTAACAGATTATAAATGGATTATTGAGATAGATGACAAAAATTACAAAGCATATTACGAACAGGGAGTAATTCTATTTCTACAAAATAATATAGAAGAAGCAATAAAGTTGTATTCCAAATCCATTGATATAAAGCCGACAGCAAATGCTTATAACGATAGAGCAAGTTGTTATCGGAATTTGCAGCAATATGAAAAAGCAATTTCAGATTATAAAAATGCTATTTTACTAGATGAAACCTTGGCTTTTTTGTACAATAATTTGGCAGGGATTTATCGGCTTACTGATGATGGAGAAAAAGCAATGAACAATTATACCATTGCCATTACAAAAAATCCGGATTATGAAATAGCTTACAACAACAGGGGTAGATTGTATTTTGAGCTTAAAGATTATACTTCTGCTGCTTCTGATTTTGATAAAGCAATTACGATAAATTCTGATTATGCACTTGCTTACAACAACAGAGGAATTCTCCACCATAAAAACAAAAATTATATTTCTGCTATTGCGGATTTTGACAAGGCAATATTAGTTGATGAAAACTATGGGAAAGCATATTTGAATAGAGCAGTATCAAGGCAAATGGAAAGAAATGAAGATGGGGCTTGTGCCGATTGGCAAAAGGCCTTTGATTTGGGAATTGAATTGGCCAAAAAATATTTGATTAATGATTGTTACTAGAGGTAAAAGCATAAAAGTTCTATTGCTGATTTTGTTTTCAGTGAATCAGTTATTTGCACAAAATATTGATTTTAAATCCTCTAATTTCAAATCGAAAAAGGACGGACTAAAGCAAGCTGTCAAAAACATAAAAATAGGAGATAATTTTTTAGAAAAAGCAAATGAGGCAATTTTTGCAAGAAATGATGCTATTGACTATTTTGAAAAAGCGCTTTTTTATTATTTACAAGCCAATGAGTTTAACCCAAGAAATATAGAGCTTAATCTAAAAATTGGTAATGCTTACCTATATACTAATCAGAAATATTTGGCCTACCCATTTTTAGAGAAAGCGATTGGAATGGATGCAAACAAGCAAGATGCCTCACCTAATATTCACTTTTATTATGCCATGGCCTTGCAATTGGAAGGAAAATATAATGATGCTATTAGTCAGTTTAAGATTTTCAAGAAAAGACAATCTGAAAAACGATTTGAGCTCTTTTCTGATTCTTATAAAAAATACATTAAGGAATGCGAAAGTGCGATAGATTTATCAGATAAACCGCAAAGAGTGTGGATTGATAATATTGTACTCAACTCTGAGAATGATGATTGGAGTCCATGCCTTAGTGCAGATGGAGAACTTTTAATTTTTACTTCTGATAGAGCAAATGAACATTTAGCGGATGAATTTGGAAGATACGATAATGAGATTTATTTTTCTACTCTTACTAAAAGAAAATGGACTGCTATTTTTCCAATTACAACTTTAAATACAAATGAGGATGATGTTTCTGGTGGACTTTCTTATGATGGACAAAGGTTGCTTATTTATAAAATAGAAAATGAAAATGCAGATGTATTTGAATCCAAATTAAATGGAACAAAATGGGTGAAAGCTGAAAGAAAAATGGGAAAGTCAGGAAATTCTGTAAATACTACTGATAATGAAACATTAGCCTCCTACGACCCTCAAGATATTAAGGTATATTATTTAACGGATGGAGGGTATAGTAAAAATTGGGATATTATGTTCTCTGGGGTTATGAATAGGGAAAGAAATATTTGGGGAAAAGGACAAAGTGCAGGACATGAAGTGAATACAAAATATCAGGAAGGTTCTATTTATTTGCATCCTGATGGAAAAACCATGTATTTCTCTTCACAAGGACATAACTCCATGGGTGGCTATGATATATTTGTTTCTTATATAGATGAGTTGGGGCATTGGGGTCCTGCTGAAAATTTAGGAAGCCCTATCAACACCCCATATGATGATTTGTTTTATTCCTCCACTGCAAGTGGTAAGGTGGCTTATATTGCATCAAACCGAAAAGGCGGTAAAGGTGGTTTGGATATTTATAAAGTTACCTATTGGGGAAGTGAAAAACCTCAATCATTAGATTCTGAAGAGCAGCTTATAGCAAGTATTGCTAATCCTATAAAAGACAAATCGATTGCCCAGCCAATTGTGGTAGAAGAAAGAAATCTGACTGTTTTTAAAGGAAAGGTTTTGGATATAATTACTAAGCAAGCGGTTGCCGCAAATATTACAATAACGGACAATTCCACTAGGAAGGAATACATTCAACTTAACTCTAATTCTTCTTCTGGGAAATTTTTAATTTCCTTGCCATCTGGAAAAAATTATGGTATAGCCGTTAGTTCGGAGGGCTATTTGTTTCATTCTGAGAATTTTGATATTCCAAAAGGGGAGGCGTACAATTTGGTAAATAAAGATGTTGAGTTGATGTATATTGATATTGGAAGTAAAATCGCACTAAGAAATGTATTTTTTGACATTGGGAAATCTATTGTAAAAGAAGATTCCTATTCAGAGTTAGACCGATTAGTCTCTTTGATGAAAGAATTACCAAATTTGAAAGTAGAACTTTCAGGACATACCGATAATACTGGCTCAGAGGTGCTCAATAACAGATTATCTCAAAAAAGAGCAGAAGCGGTAGTAGAATATCTTATCAGTAAAGGAATAGAAAAGGAAAAGCTAACTGCAAAAGGATATGGCTCAACTGCACCAATCGATAGTAACGAAACCCTAGAAGGTCGACAGAACAACAGAAGAACGGAATTTGAAATTACTGGAAACTAAGAAAGAATTACTTTTTTAGAAATCACTTCTCCATCTCTTGTTTTCATATTCAGAATATAAATACCAGTATTTAGGAAATTAATATTTATAGTGCTTGGCAATAAAACTTCCTTTTTACTATAAACTAGTTTAGCAGAAATATCATAAACTTCTAAATTGCTAATATGTATTGGCTCCACTACATTTATCATAATATCTTTTGAGATAGGGTTAACAAATGCAGTAATATTATTTTGTTTTTCACTTACAGTTGAGGTAGCTTCTCCGAAAGAATGCGTAGTAGTATAAACTTGATCTCCATTAGTATTTCCATTATTATTGGCAGCTACAGCACTCACATAAAACTCAACTCCACTAGAAATGTTTGAAGGAGCAATCCAATCCATTGTCCAAATTTTCATATTTGTACCACTAATACCTGATAATGTATGGGTAATACTTGTGCTATTATTTGCAAATTGAGTATTTGTGGCATCTGTAAGTACAAAAGAACCCGTTTTTTGACTTCCAAAATTATTTTCCTCACAAGTAATTTCAAACCCAAATCGGTTACAATTACTTTCCATTAGCTGAATAGTTATTGCATATTGTTGTCCAGCAGTATATCCTTGTGTAGGAATATTTGTCATAACAGTAAGTGTGCCAGTTCCTGAGTTTATAGTTCCGGTATGACACTGAGTGCAATTTGCACCATCAGATGGTGAGTCGGTTTTTCCTCCTGGAGATCCAGTCATATTACTAAATACATTAGGGGTTAAAAGCAAAAATATTGCAATTGCAAATAAAAAGTAAATTGATTTTTTCATGAGTATTGTTTTATCGCGAATCTAAAAAAAGTATAATAATAAGTGATTATAAAAAACACTTTTTATTGCTTTAGCACAATAAGTATTAATATATTTGGAATATGAAAATTGGTATGGTACGATTAATGAGGGAGAAGTTTCTACAAATGGGCAATATTCCTATATAATAAATGTTGTAGATGAGATGGATATCCTTCATGCTTTTAAAGGAGATTTACTATTGCAGAAATAAGAGGTTTTCGTATCATTGCTCATTCAAAATAATAAAACAAAATGAAAAAACTATTTTATCTGCTTTTTGCTTTCAGTTTCTTTTTTCTTTCATGTGAGGAAGAAGATGATCCTTTTAACCCAACAGCCTCTTTTAGTTGTAAAATTGATGGTATACAATTAAGTGATTCATCACCAACAGGACATATTATTACAACTAACCCTGTTTTAAATGGTGCTTTAGAAATTAGTGCTACTTCTAATCTGCCAGGCGCTAAGGTTATGAATACAGTAACAATTACTATTGGGAGCGCACAAAATACATTTAAAGATAATTTTTTAACAGATATTGATTACATACTTGGTTCTTCTGGTTCTTCTGGGCAAGTTTGGCAAGGGGCTGATATTTTTGCCACTTCTGTTCCCAATTTCACTGGAATTCTATCATTTTCACAAATAACAGCTAATAAAGTTTCAGGGACTTTTAATTTTGAAGCACTAAATATTGATCCCAATATTTCTACGAAAGTTACTGTAATTGAAGGTAATTTTTCTGACGTAAGTTATTAGGTGCTGATGGAAAAGTCTTTAGTATTAAATAAGGATCAGCTCCAGCAAAAAATTGACAGATTGGCTTGGCAGATTTACGAGCAAAACTACAAGGAAAATGAAATTATTATTGCTGGTATTGCAAAAAGAGGAGTTCTTGTTGCTCAAAAATTAGCTGATAAATTAACGAATATTTCTTCTATTAAAGTCAAATTAGTTACCATCAAATTAGATAAAGATAATCCATACGAGAAAGAAATTGAAGTAGATATTACTGAATCTGAATTTAAAGATAAAGTACTGATTCTGGTGGATGATGTTCTTAATTCAGGGAAAACGCTAATCTATGGAACAAAACACTTCTTGTCGGCGCCTATAAAGCGTTTGTCAACTGTTGTTCTTGTTGATAGAAATCACAATCGTTTCCCTATAAAAGCGGATTTTGTTGGTTTATCCTTGTCTACAACTTTAAAAGAACATATTTCTGTAGAGTTAGAAAAAAATGCAGGGGTATATCTTTCCTAAGAAATTAGTTTTATAATATCCTTTTCACTAATATTTTTTCCTTGTATAATATGATTTGCCTTGTTGTAGAACACTTCTCTTTCCACAAGTTTTTTTCGTATAAAATTTACTAAGTATTTTTTAGTAAGATTTTTAATTAGGGGTCTTTTACTTCTTTCTTTACTTAATCTTTTTGCTAAATTATTCGCTTCCATTTTTAGGTAAATACAAATTCCTTTATCCAGTATTCTCTGCATATTATCAAAAAAGCAAGGTGTCCCTCCTCCAGTTGCAATTACAAGATTATCACTTTTACATATTTCCATTAAACTTTCTGTTTCCAAAACCCTAAAATACTTTTCTTCTTTTTCTTTGAAAATTTGCTGGATACTTTCCCCTGTTTTTCCCTCAATGTATTTATCCAAATCAATGAACTTACAGCTTAAGGCTTCTGCTAATTTTTTACCGATTGTTGATTTTCCACAGCCCATAAATCCAATTAAGAAAATCCGCATCAGCTGATTTTTTTCTCTTTTGAGAAATGATTAAAAATCAATCGTTTTGCAATTTTTGGAAAAAAGCGATTCAGCCAAACAACAAGTTTTCCATTTGCGCTTAAAGTCAAAGTATCTTTTTTACAATCTATTGCACAAATAATTTCTTTTGCAACCTTTTTAGCAGTCATCATTTTTTTCTCATTTCTAGGGCTTCTTGTTTGTGGAGTCCCATCTTTTGTAAGTGCTGATCTTCTAATATTGCTAGCCGTAAACCCAGGACAAGCAATAAGTACATGCAAATTATTTTCTAATTCTTCACTTCTTATTGATTCCAAAAAACCATTCATGGCAAATTTGGAAGCAGAATAAGCACTTCTTTCTGGAAGGCCAATGTGTCCAGCAATGGAGGATATCCCAACTAATGAACCTTTTACTTTTAGTAAATGGGGTAGTGCGTATTTTGTGCAGTAAACTGTTCCCCAAAAGTTCGTATTCATTACTTTTGTTATCACATCCAAATCGGATTCGTTAAAAAAAGCTCGCATGGATATTCCAGCATTATTTATAAGTACATCAATTCTTCCAAATTCTGCAATGGTTTTTTCTATTAATATTTTACAATTTTCCACTTTACTCACATCCGTTTCTATGGAGATTACGCTCATATTTTCTTTTTTTATTTTTTCTTTAACGAGATCAAGTTTCCCTATATTTCTGGCAGAAAGCACTAATTTATTTCCGTTCTTTGCCAATGCAAAAGCTAATGCTTCTCCAATACCTGATGAGGCACCTGTAATGATAATAACTTTGTTTTTCATAAATTAACATTATTTTTAGTCTACAAATTAATGAATTAAAATGCAATTATTTGAAGTAAATAATAAAAGGACAATAAAAAGTTTTCATCAACTTCCTTTTAGGATATATAAAAACACTAATGTTTGGGTGCCTCACCTGCTGCAAGACATTGAACCAATTTTTAATGAAAGTAAAAATAAACAGCTAAGGCATGGAGAAGTTATAAGATGGATTTTACTAGATGATAATTCAGTAGTAATTGGCAGAGTTGCAGCATTTGTAAATAGGAAAATGAAAAGTGGCAAAATAGCTGTTGGTGGCATGGGTTTCTTTGAATGTACTGAGGATAAAAAAGCAGCTTTCTTATTGTTTGATGCTTGTAAAAATTGGCTTAAAGAAAGAGATTGTCAGGCAATGGATGGCCCTATTAATTTCGGTGAAAAGGATAAATTTTGGGGGTTACTAGTAGAAGGATTTGATAACCCTAGCGTTTATGCCAACAATTACAACCCTGCTTATTATCAAAATCTCTTTGAGGATTATGGTTTCAAAACTTACTACAATCAGCATGTCTCTATGCGGGCAGTAACTGCTCCTTTGCAAGAAAAATACAAGATAAGGGCGGAGAGAATAGCAGAAGAAAAAGAGTATACTTTTGAGCACATCAGAAAAAAGAATAAACTTAAATATGCAGAGGATTTCCGCATAGTTTACAATAAAGCTTGGGGTAATTCCTTTCGTAATTTTAGGAAAATGAAGCAAAAACAAGCGGTAAGTATCATTAATAAGATGAGCCCTATAATGGATGAAAAAATAATTTGGTTTGCTTATTATAAAGAGGATCCAATTGCCTTCTCTATTTTTTTGCCCGAACTGAACGAGATTTTTAAATACATCAATGGAAATTTTAACTTTTTTGGAAAAATTAAATTTTGGCTTTTGTTAAAATTTTGTCCACCAAGAAATGTACATGGAGTTGTGTTTGGAGTTACTCCTGATTTTCAGAAAAAAGGGGTAGAAGGGGCACTAATACAACAAATTTCCAATGAATTTCTAAAAAGTAAGAAGTATGAAAATATTATAATGACATGGGTGGGCGATTTTAACCCTAAGATGCTAAAACTGATAGAAGGACTTGGTGCCACCGACTATCAAAAGCTAAAAACTTACCGCCTATTGTTCGATAAAAATGCTAATTTTGAGAGGTATCCCATTCATAGTTGAAACTTATGAAAAAACATTTTTTTGATTGAGAAATAGTAATATATTTGCAGCCGTTTTTGAACGACCTGATAGCTCAGCAGGTAGAGCATCTCCCTTTTAAGGAGAGGGTCCTGGGTTCGAGCCCCAGTCAGGTCACAAAATCCCGTTTTAACGGGATTTTTCTTTTAATTTAGCCCTTTCGCCCAGGTGCTGAAATTGGTAGACAGGCATGGTTGAGGGCCATGTGTTCTTATGGACGTGCGGGTTCGACTCCCGCTCTGGGCACATTAAAAACCCAAACTACTTTCTATTGCTTTATGATCGGAAAGCTTTTGCTGGTGTGTAGTAAAGGAATTTGTTTTAAACTTAGAGCTATGCAAAATATAGTCAATGCGCAAAAAGGGAATTTTACCCAAAAAAGTACTGCCAATACCATTTCCCTTTTTTAGGAAAGCATCTTGCAATCCCTCAGAAATTCTGTGGTAAGCAAAGGAGTTTGGCGTATCATTAAAATCACCACATACAATAATCTTGTATGGAGATTTTTCCATATGTTGTTTTATTACCTCTACTTGCATGGCACGTTTCTGAAAAGAGTCTTTTAATCTTTTACCAATGCCAAATACCCCTTTTTTTATTGCTTCTTTACTCAACTTCGGATTTTCTATAAAAGCCAAATCGCTTTTATCGAACCAATTAGAAGCCAAATGAATATTATAAATTCTGATAGTATCTCCTTGAAAAACCATATCCGAGAAAATACAAGTATTGTTCATTCGCTCTCCTTTTAAACTCACCGTTCCTTTATTTATTTGTGGGAACTTGCTGTAAATTGCCATGTGCCACTGGCTTTTTTTACTCTGCAAGCCAATATGCTGAAAAAAGTAGTCTAATTCTGGTAACTGCTTTGGTGCATAAAATTCCTGAATGCAGAGAATATTGGTATTTCTCTGATTAAACAAATCAAAAATTTCATTTTTTACGTCCTTTTTTTTAATCCAATTATAGGCGTTAAAAAGCCGTACATTATAACTCATAATACTGAAATTATTTTCTCCCTCTTTTGTGCTTTTATCTTCCGAATTCCCAATTAATGTAGAAATAGAATTCATGCCAATTATTAGTACAATTAGGTTTGCCCAAAATGGTTTTTTCATTACAATGAGCCAATAACAAATAAAGAGAAGATTTAAAAGAAAAAAAATGGGAAACAGCAGACCAAAAAAGGCAATTGGCCAAAAAATACTAGGGCTAACAAATGGGGCTAAATAGGATAGAGTTTGCCCAACTAACAATAAAGAATTTATAAGGAACAGAATCTTATTTATGAAGGATAAATTTTTCAAACGCTACTTTTTACTTGCTTTAAACAAAATATCTTTTTCTTCTTTTGTTAGCCCTTCATATCCCGATTTTGCAATTTTATCTAAAATATTATCAATTTTAGCTTGGTTTTGTACTTTTTCCTTTCGGTAGTCCTGATCCGATTTTTTCCTGCTGTATGCTTTTTTCAACTTGGGATCTTTTTTTAAATAAGAGCTTAAATTATCCATTATTCTATTAAAACTATTTGCAATATCATTTCCGCCATTTAATTGTTTTACATACAAATATCCAAAAAATGCGCCTCCTAAATGCGCAATATGTCCTCCTGCATTTCCTTGTGGAATACTCATGATATCTAAAACAATACTAACAATAGCGATATGTTTTAATTTTATATTTCCAATAAGTAACAAACGGATAGAATAGTTAGGTGATTTGGTGGCAATTGCCATAATAATGGCAAGTACTGAGGCGGAAGATCCAAGAGCCACGGCATTTGGCAGAGCAGTAGCAAAAACCGGAAAAAGATTAAAAGAAAGAATAAACAGTACGGCTCCACTTATACCGCCAAGCACATAAGTGCTTATTAGTTTTTTGTTATCAAAAAAGGAGAGGAATATTTGACCGCCAAAATAGAGCCAAAGCATATTGAAAAGCAGATGAATAAAACTCTGATGCAAAAACATATAGCTTATTATACTCCAAGGTTTTTTAGCTAAAACATAAAAACTAGCAGGAAGAGAGAAATAATCAGTGATTGCAATTAGAGGTATGCTAAAAAGAAAAGAAAAAACATAAAGAATTTTAACCAAAAGAAACACTCCAACATTTATGTAAATGAGTTTAGTAAGAGAATTTCCTAGCTTAAAGTTCTTTTTAATATCTTTAGCAATGCTACTCATTTAGTAAAAGGTATTTGAATTTTTACGCCAATATTTTATTAGAAAAAAGCCAAATATCATACCACCTAAGTGTGCAAAGTGTGCTACATTATCGGCCGGATTATTGCTAATTCCAGCATACAATTCTAAAAGTCCATAAAGGATTACAAAATATTTTGCCTTGATAGGAATCGCTAAATAGATGTATAAAAGTGCATTTGGAAAAAGCATGCCGAAAGCCAATAACACGCCAAAAACCGCCCCAGAAGCCCCAACTGTTGGGGTGTGTATTAACAGATTCAGTTTACCCATAATTGGGTTTGTGTAATTTTGTCCGCTAGCTAAGATATTACTACCTTCATTAAGGATTGTATTTAAATCATTGCTGCTAATTTGTGCTTGCAAACTCAAAATCTCATATTGACTTACGCCTAAATGAAGTGATGCTGCACCTAATCCTGTTATCATGTAATAGACTAAAAACCTCTTTCCTCCCCATACATTTTCTAGAACTTTTCCAAACATCCAAAGGGCAAACATATTAAAGAAGAGATGGGTGAAACTTCCATGCATAAATAAATGGGTAACCAATTGATGGGGTTTAAAATCGTTAGACTGAAACTGATGAAGCCCGAAAAATTGGTACATATCAAATCCCATACCATCCAATGTGATGGTTGCTAAAAAAAACAATCCATTTATAATGAGTAAGTTTTTCACTACTTCTGGTAAATGCTTAAAATTTCCTGGTCGATAATCCATGCTAGAAATGTTTTGTAATGTCGTTTAAAGCCAAATTAATAATTGTTGGGTTACCACTTGGGCAAATACTTGGTAAATTGCAAGCAAACAAATTACTTACAAGTACTTTCATTTCTTTTTGCTCTATTTTCATCCCTTTTTTAATTGCTATATTTTTAGCTAATACTTTTGCTATTTTTTCTTTTACTGCAATTTCTAATTTATCATCATTTTTTTCTTGCTCCAAAATTTCTTCAAAGATAGCTTCTAGATTTTCCTTTGTACACTCAGGAGGAATTCCATTTATTTCTATACTATTATCTTTTAATTTAAAGCTAAACCCTAAATTATGCAAAGACTCTTCAATCTGTGTTATTAATAAATAATCAGAATTAGAGAATGTAATATTAAATGGAAAAGCTAATTGTTGGGATTCTACTTTTTTGTTTTCCAGTAAATCTTGATAGTATTCAAAAAGAACTCTTTCGTGTGCTCTTTGCTGATGAATAATAAGCAGCTCTCCTTTCCCTTCTAGTAAAATAAATTGATTTTTAATTTGCAGCAGTTGTTTTTCTTGAACTTCCTGAGTCCAATCTACTTCAATTTCCTGCTGAATATTCGCTTTTTCAACAATATCTTCCCACAAAAATATTTCAGTAGGCTTTTCTTTTTCAAAAGGATTGAAATTAGTATCTACTTTTACTTTTGGCTGAGTATAGGCTTTCCCTTTCTCCATAACAGGAATATCGAATGAAGTTTCCTGATTAAAATCGATAGTTGGTGCTACATTATATTTTCCTAAGGAATGTTTTACAGCTGAACGAATAATAGCGTAAATTGACCTCTCATCTTCAAATTTTATCTCTGTTTTTGTAGGATGAATATTGATGTCAATTAACTTTGGATCAATATCTAAATACAAAAAGTAAGAGGGGAAATAATTGTCTGGAATCAAGCCGTCATAAGCTTTTTTAACAGCATGATGCAAGTAGGGGCTTTTGATAAATCGGTTATTTACAAAGAAATATTGTTCACCACGCGTTCGTTTACAAAACTCAGGTTTTCCAATAAATCCGCTAATGTTTACTAGGGTAGTTTGTTCCTTAATAGGCACTAATTTTTGATTGCTTTTTGCACCAGTAACACTTACAATTCTTTGTCTTTTGTTTGATTCTTCTAAATGAAAATATTCCACATCATCTAAATGCAAGCTCATATTAATATCAGGATTTGCCAAGGCAATTCGGCTGAACTGTTCCATTATATGCCTTGTTTCCACTTTGTCTGACTTTAGGAAATTTCTGCGAGCTGGTACATTGTAAAATAAATTTTTGATAGATATTGAAGTGCCGTTTGCACAGGAACAACCTTCCTGTTTTTTCACTTGGCCTCCTTCAATAATAATATGTGTTCCTAACTCTTTTTCAGTAAGCTTGCTTTTCATTTCCACATGTGCTATTGCCGCCATAGATGCCATTGCTTCTCCTCTGAAACCCATGGTTTTGATGGCAAACAAATCATCTGCATTATTTATTTTGGAGGTAGCATGTCTTTCGAAACTCATCCGAGCATCTGCTTCACTCATTCCGCATCCATTATCCACCACTTGCAAAAGTGTTTTTCCAGAATCTTTTATATAAAGTTTGATATTTGTTCCGCCAGAATCAAGCGCATTTTCCAACATTTCTTTTACAGCGGAAGCGGGGCGCCTAATAACCTCTCCGGCTGCAATTTGGTTTGCCACATGTTCAGGAAGTAATTGAATAATATCCAATGTGTATTTTTTATGATAAAATTAAATAGGTTAACAAAAGTAAGGTAATAATGATAAAAATTATTCTTTTTGATCTGTTTCCTGTTGCACTTTTTTGTTTTTTTCTGTCAAAAAACAGACCTTTTGTTCTTTTTCCATCTTTTTTGAGTTGTTCCAATGCTTCTTTCCTTTGATCGTAATACCTTGGTTTATAGTCAAATAATTTTGATTTAGGTATTTTAAAAAAGGAAGGGATTCTTGGCGCTTGCATTTCACAAAATTAAGTAAATATTCATTTTATCGAATAGAAAATGACTTTTATAATTGTTCATAATTGACAAAATCTAACTTCTATTAAAAAACATAAATTTTTACTTTTACAATCTGTGATAAATAAAATTTTAATAGCATTTATTTTCTTTGTAATTTTTGTGCAGACTGCTTTTCCACAAGAGCTTTGGGAGCCAGTTTTTCATTCTGAAAACACACATTGGGCAGATAGCATTTTAGCAAATTTATCAGAGCAAGATCGCATTGCACAGCTTTTTATGGTGGCGGCATATTCTAACAAAGCTACTCTTGATAAAGAGGAAATTTCCGCACTTATAAAAGATTACAAAATTGGCGGTTTGATGTTTTTACAAGGAAGCCCAGAAAAACAAGCAAAGCTTACAAATGATTTTCAATCTCTTTCCGAAACGCCACTTATGATTGCATTGGATGCCGAGTGGGGGCTTTCTATGCGTTTAGATTCTGTAATGCGATTTCCTTGGCAAATGAGTTTGGGCGCTATCCAGGATGATGATTTGATTTATAAAATGGGAGAGCAAATCGCAAAACAGTGTAAATTACTTGGAGTGAATATCAATTTTGCACCAGTTGCGGATATTAATAGTAATCCAAAAAACCCTATAATTGGGAACCGCTCTTTTGGTGAATCACCCAAAAAGGTATCAAAATTTTCTGCCGCTTATATGCAAGGAATGCAAGACAATGGTATCTTAGCTTGTGCCAAGCATTTCCCTGGTCATGGGGATACCGATTCAGATTCACATGAAACTCTTCCGGTAATTCGGCATAGCAGATATCGATTAAATACAACTGAAATAGCCCCTTTTAGGCATTTGATTACTAAAGGTCTAGGAAGTATTATGGTAGCACATCTCAGGATTCCAGTCATTGATGCAACAAAGAACCTTGCATCTTCCTTATCTAAAAAAGTAGTAACAAACCTCTTGAAGAAAGAGCTAGGTTTTCAGGGCTTGGTTTTTACAGATGCACTTAATATGAAAGGTGTAAGTAAATTTTTTCAGGCAGGAGAATTAGATGTAAAAGCTCTACTTGCCGGAAATGATATTTTACTCATGTCGGAAGATGTGCCAGTAGCAATAGAAAAAATTCAGAAGGCGATTTTGGACGGAAAAATCACGCAAGAGGAGATTGATGCTAGATGCAAAAAGATTCTTATGGCAAAAAAATGGATGGGACTTGATAGTATTCTGCCAATCAACATTAAGAATATAACTTCTAGAATTAATAATTCTGATGCTGAATTGGTAAATAGAAAATTAGTAGAAAATTCGCTCACACTTTTACAGAATTATGAAAACCTCATTCCATTTCAGCGCTTAGATACTTTAAAGATAGCAGCTATTACGATTGGAGGAAATTCAGAACATTTTACCAATATGCTATCTAATTATGCTCATATTACTCATTTTTCCATTGATGAAAGCCCTAGCTCAGAAATGCAAAGAGAACTCTTGGATAAATTAGTTGGATTTAATCTGGTAGTTGCAAGTATTCACCAATCTAACGAAAGCCCTTGGAAGACACATAAGATTGCAAGAAATACCGATTTATTTTTGCAAACACTTGCTATTCAATCCAAAGTAGTTGTATCGGTTTTTGCAAACCCTTACACCATCAATCATTTCCTTTTTACAAACAGTTTTGATGGTTTTATAATGGCTTATCAAAATAGTAAAATAACCCAAGAGCTTACTGCCCAAGCTATTTTTGGTGGCATAGTAATGAATGGGAGATTACCAGTCTCTACTCTTCATTTTAAAAATAAATCCGGTCTAAGTACAAAAGCATTTCGCATTAAATATACTATTCCAAAAGAGGTTGGGGTAAATGAATTTTTGCTTTACAAAATAGATAGTTTGGCAGAGAATGCCATTAATCAGAAAGCAACTCCTGGCTGTCAAATTCTTATTGCCAAGGAAGGTAAAGTATTTTTTCATAAATCTTACGGATATCATACTTATAGTAAGAAAAGACAAGTAAAAAATACAGACATTTACGATTTAGCATCTATCACAAAAATTGCTGCAACCATCCCCATGCTAATGCAAATGGGTGAAGAAGGAGATTTTTCTTTAGATTATAAAATGGGAAAATTAGACAAATCGCTTTACACCACCAATAAAGGGCATTTAAGAGTAAAGGAAGTATTGGCACATCAGTCTGGTTTGCAATCCTGGATTCCTTTTTACAGAGAAACAATAGAAGAAGATACAACTTTGCGAGATACGCTTTACCATAATAGCTATTCTGAGAAATACCCCATAAAAGTTGCGAAAGATTTGTATTTGCATCACAGCTATCCTGATAGTATTTTAAAGCAAGTGTTGGAATCTGACTTACTAGAAGAAAAAGAGTATCAGTATTCCGATTTAGGTTATTATCTTTTCAAAGACATAATTGAAAAACACTACAATCAATCACTTGATAAATTAGTTAAAGAAAATTTTTATCAAAGTTTGGGTTTATCCACTATGGGTTTTCTTCCAAAATCAAGATTGGAGAAAGGCAGAATTGTACCTACTGAAAAGGATGATTATTTCAGAGATCAGTTACTTATTGGAGATGTGCATGATATGGGGGCTGCAATGCTAGGGGGTGTTGGTGGACATGCAGGACTTTTCTCTAATGCCAACGATTTGTCTATTATGATGCAAATGTATTTGCAAAATGGCAAATATGCAGATAAGCAATATTTCAAAGCCCAAACCATAAAAGAATTTACAAAATGTCAGTTTTGCCCAGATGATAATAGAAGAGGCGCTGGATTTGATAAACCTGCTTTGCCAGAGCAAGAAGGAGGTCCGACCTGTGAGTGTGTATCTTATCTTAGTTTCGGACATTCTGGTTTTACTGGAACATTGGCTTGGGCAGATCCAGAAACTGGAATAGTTTTTGTATTTTTATCCAACAGAATACATCCAACATCAGAGAATAAAAAACTTTTAGATATGGATGTAAGAACTAATATAATGCAAGTTATTTTTGATGCAATTGAAAAATAATAGATACAAAATAGGAATTGTATGCTATCCAACTTATGGAGGGAGTGGG
Organism: Flavobacteriales bacterium; assembly: GCA_036012565.1. Classification (GTDB taxonomy): domain Bacteria; phylum Bacteroidota; class Bacteroidia; order Flavobacteriales; family BACL11; genus DUAL01. The sequence continues at coordinate 30,555 of DASCPP010000025.1, forward strand.
GTTGTAGCTACTGAACTGGGTATGGCTCTTGCTGGGAAAGATCATGAAGTACATTTCATTTCATACAATCAACCTTTCCGGTTAGATGTATTTTCTGATAAAATTAATTTTCATGAGGTAAGTGTTTCTGATTATCCTTTGTTTGAATACATTCCTTACGAACACAACCTCACTGCCAAATTGGTAGATGTAGTTCTGCACGAGAAATTGGATCTATTGCATGTACATTATGCTATTCCACATGCTTTTGCCGCTCTTTCTGCAAAGGAGATACTGTCATCAAAAGGAGTTAAGCTTCCGGTAGTTACCACACTGCATGGAACGGACATAACATTACTGGGTAAAGATAAATCCTTTCAGTCTGTAATTGAATATGCAATCAATAATTCAAATGTGGTTACGGCTGTTTCTAAGAGTTTGAAAAATGAGACTATGGAATCGTTTGACATCAAAAGAGAAATTCAGGTAATTCCTAATTTTATTGATTCCAAACTTTACAAAAACAAATCGGATCAAGAATTAAGAAGAAGTTTTGCGAAAGATTCTGAGAAGATTATTATTCATATTTCCAACTTTAGAAAGGTAAAAAGAGTGCAAGATGTACTTAAAGTATTTGCAAAAATAAAAAAGAAAATACCTGCCAAGTTATTGTTAATTGGAGATGGTCCAGAAAGATTAGAAATGGAGCAGTTATCTAGAGATATAAATTTATGCGATCATATTCGTTTTATTGGAAAACTAAAAGCTGTGGAAAAAGTACTTTCTGTATCTGATTTATTCTTACTACCCTCTGAAACGGAAAGTTTTGGATTAGTTGCTTTGGAGGCAATGGCTTGCAAAGTAGCAGTTATCTCTTCTAATTCTGGAGGATTGCCAGAAGTGAATAAAGATGGTAAAACAGGATTTCTGCTAGATGTTAACGATATAAAAGGCATGGCAAAAAAAGCATTATATTTGCTTGAAGATGAAGAAATATTACAACAATTTAAAATGTGTGCTTA
>DASCPP010000026.1:0-2849 GCA_036012565.1 Flavobacteriales bacterium
ATGCAAATAATAAACAAAGTAATATTAAAAAATTTAATTTCATAAAACAAAGATATTGTAAATTGCTTTCTTATTTGTGTATCTTTGCCTGAATTATTAACCAACCAAACTTTAAGTCATGAAAAAATTAATGTATTTATTTGTTGCAGGAACAGTGTTTGCTTTTACTGCTTGTGGAGGTGGAGGAACTGCAACTGAGGAAGTTGCTAGTGATCCTGCGGATGTAATAGCTGCCGAAGAACAGGCTGCTAGTGATACTGAACAGGCTGCTAGTGATACAGTTGCTGCTGAAGAAGCAACTGAAGAAACTGCTGAGTAAACAACACTTTATTTAGAAAATTAAAGGCATCTAGAATGCCTTTTTTATACTGTATAAATTATTAACCAAACAAAATTTAAAACATGAAGAAATTAATGTATTTATTAGTAGCGGGAACAATGTTCATTTTCACTGCTTGTAATTGTGGTGCTGGTGATGCTGCTGCAACTGATTCAATTGAAGAAGTAGCTGCTTGTGCAGATGATTGCCAAAAAGCATGTTGTTTAGGATGTCACGCAACTGAAGGGGAAGCGGTTTGTTTAGCCAACCATTCTTGTTGTGCACACCATCATGAAGCTGATGTAGAAGAAGTTGTAGAGGAGGCTAGTGAAGAGGCAACTGAAGAAACTGCTGAATAAGCAAACTCTTTAAGAAATAAAAGGCATCGATGCCTTTTATTCTGCTCTATCTTTCAAATGTAAGTCGCATTCCTCTCTTGCTTTCGTCAAAGTTTCCGTATTCATAAACAATATGTCCGTTCACTAAGGTATGAGTAATTTGGGCATTAAAGGTTTCTCCTTCAAAAGGAGACCAACCGCATTTGTATAAAATATTTTCTTTATTTACTTCCCAAGGATTATTTAAGTTTACTAATACTAAATCGGCAAAATACCCTTCCTTTATAAATCCTCTTTTTTCTACTTTAAAGCAAATTGCAGGATTATGGCACATCTTTTCTACTACTTTCTCTAAACTGATTTTCCCTTGATGAACAAACTTCAACATTGCTGGAAGTGCATGTTGCACAAGCGGTCCGCCGGATGGCGCTTTAAAATATGGATTTGCTTTTTCTTCTAATGTATGTGGAGCGTGATCAGTAGCAATTACATCTAATTTACCATCTAATAAAGCTTGGAGTAAAGCCGTTTTGTCAGACTCTTTTTTTATTGCCGGATTCCATTTAATAAACGTTCCTTTTTCTTCATATTTACTCTCATCAAACCAAAGATGATGAATACAAACCTCAGCAGTAATTCTTTTATCTTTTAGTGGTATTGAATTATCAAACAGTTCTATTTCTTTTGCTGTTGAAAGATGAAAAACATGTAACCGAGTGTTGTGTTTCTTAGCAAGTTCTACAGCTATAGAAGATGATTTGTAACAAGCATCAACACTTCTAATCTTAGGGTGTTCTGAGATTGGCACATCTTCTCCGAATTGCTTTTTTACTTTTCTTATATTCTCTTGAATAGTTGCTTCATCTTCACAATGCACAGCAATTAGCATTGGTGATTTTTTGAAAATATCTTCTAATACCTCCTTATTATCCACTAACATATTTCCAGTCGAAGATCCCATAAAAATCTTTATTGCACCTACATTTTCGGGATTCGTTTTTAACACTTCTTCTAAATTATCATTACTAGCTCCCATAAAAAAGGAGTAGTTTGCAATTGATTTTTCAGATGCAATTTGGCACTTTTCTTCTAAAAGTTTTTGGGTTAATGTTTGCGGATTTGTGTTTGGCATATCCATAAAAGAAGTAATTCCTCCAGCTACAGCCGCTCTACTTTCAGTATAGATATTTGCTTTATGTGTTAGCCCGGGTTCACGGAAATGAACTTGATCATCAATTACTCCAGGTAATAAATACAAGCCTTTAGCATTTATTATTTGGTCTGTATCCGTTTTAATATCAAAACTTATTTCCTTAATAATTTTATCTTCAACTAGCACATCTGACTTATAAACCTTTCCTTCATTTACAATTTGTGCATTTTTAATAAGTATCCGCATATTTATCTAGTCCAAGACCTGAACCAACTTTTTACTTTCATTTGAATTACGCCAAAGACTGCTTCAAAGAAAATACCTCCACTCATTTTGGATGTTCCTTCAGTTCTGTCAGTAAAAATTACAGGGACTTCTACAACATTAAAGCCATATTTCCAGGCTTTAAATTTCATTTCAATTTGAAAAGCATAACCAACAAATTGGATTTTGTTAAAATTGATAGTCTTCAAAACTTTTCTCTTATAGCACTTGAAGCCAGCAGTTGAATCATGAATTGGCATACCAGTAATTATTCTTACATATTTAGAAGCAAAAAAGGACATTAATAATCTTGCCATTGGCCAATTAACAATATTTACCCCTTTCACATAGCGGGAACCAATTGCCACATCACCTCCTTCACTTGAATTTGCATTATAAAGCCTAATTAAATCATCAGGGTTATGTGAGAAATCAGCATCCATTTCAAAAACAAACTGATAATTCCTTTCCAAAGCCCACTTAAAACCATGAATGTAGGCAGTACCTAAGCCTAACTTTCCAGTTCGCTCTTCTATGTGTAATTGATTAGCAAAATCCTTTTGTAAATTCTTTACAATTTCAGCTGTTCCATCAGGAGAACCATCATCTACTATAAGAATATGGAATGATTTCTCTAAAGAAAATATTTTACGAATTATCTTCTCAATATTTTCTTTTTCGTTATAAGTTGGAATGATTATTAAACTATCTGACATGGCTGCAAAAATAGATAAACTGATTTAGAAAATGATTATTGTGCTGATATTTTGATTTC
>DASCPP010000027.1:0-6866 GCA_036012565.1 Flavobacteriales bacterium
GGCTATTGGAGCTCATAATAATGATGGAAATGGCACTGAGGCTGGCCATGTAAGAATCTATAACTGGGATGGATCTTCTTGGACTCAAGTAGGCAATGATATAGATGGAGAAGCAGCTAGTGATCGTAGTGGCCACTCTGTGTCTCTTTCATCAAGATTAGGGGAAAGAAAAGTGGCTATTGGTGCTCCTTTTGCAGATGATGGAAATGGTATTGCTGGTCATGTAAGAATCTATCATTCTCCTAATGCTACAACTGCTATTAATGAACTTAATTCCCTTAAAAGAAAATTACTTGAAGTAGTTGATATATTAGGTAGAAATGCAAAAAGAACTAAGAACGAACCCCTGTTTTACATCTATGATGATGGATCTGTTGAGAAGAAAATAATTATTGAATAAATAAAAACCCACTCATTTGAGTAGGTTTATTTTTGGGGTGCTTAATAAGAAGTTAATGCTTCAATAGAAATTGTTGATTGAAATCCTGAATAATACCACCAGTAATCTTAAGCAACGCAATTTTACTTTCCATCAAATTATAGGCTGACTGTTGCGCATTGATGCCAGAGTTAATATAGACAATCTCAATATCTCTTAACATAAAAGAATTGATTGTTCCTCTTTTTTGCTTATCAGTTGCTAAATTGTAGTTTGTTTCAGCAATTTTAAATGCTTTTTGGTTTAAGCTAAAGGCGGTAATACGACTGTTGTATTTATCATTAGTTAATGATAATTGAAGCAAGACTTCTCTCTTTATTTTTTCGTATTGCAATTCATTAACTTCCTTTTGCACTTTTACTTTTCTAAGAGTATTGTACAATTTACCACCATTAAATAACCTGTAATTAACTGAGAAATTAGCAAAATAATTAATACTTTTTCCAGTGTTATCCATTTCATTGGCTAATTCTCCAATGTCATATGTGCTTTTATTGTAAGCTGCCCCTGAGTTAACAGATACCATTGGATAAAATGCCGCTTTTGATAGGAGAATATCCTGTTTAGCCAGTTGTATATTGTAATACTGGTTTTTGATGTTTGTATTATTAGCAAGCGTGCTAGATTTTAAATCTTCATAATTAAATAGTCTTATTTCAGTATCAATCCCATCAGTAAGAGTCCATTTAGTATCTACATCTTTTCCAAGAGTTAGGTTGAGGTTTTTTACTGAATTGGTATAGTTTAATTGTTGCATAATAAGGTTTGAACTATCAGTTAGCATAGCATTCTCAATTTGTAATAAATCAATTCTGCTACTTACGCCAATATCATATTTTGTTTGCTGATATTCTAGGCGATTTTTTGCCAATTTCACAACTTTTTGCAATAACTCGAACCTTTCTTTTTGTAACACACAGTTGTAATACTGTAAGATGATGCCTTGTATGGTATTTTCAATAGTAAGGGTAGCATTATTGTTGCTGATCTCCTCTATGTTTTGCAGTTTTGCTTTATTTGCTCTTATAGCAAAACCATTAAAAAGTGTCCAGCTAACATTTGCATTACCATTTATTGCTTCTGATCTTAGCTCATAAGGCATAAATGATGTTGGATTTTTTGTTTGGTCTGAGAGCGCTTCTTCCTTTTTAGCTGATAGATTAATAGTTGGTAGTGCTCCAGCATTTGCCCAATTGTTATTTATCTGGTTTATCTTTTGATTCTTTTCACTAATCTGTATCTCATAATTTTCTTGCAAACCGATTTTAATTGCATCCATAAGACTAAGCCCATTTTGGGCAAAAAGTAGATTGGGAAATAATAGTAATATAATGTATTTTTTCATTAGTCTTCTATTTCAATTTGTCGTTTTTGTAACTTGGTATATGGCTCAACTTCTATTTTAGTTGGTGGTATTTCTCCTCCGTACCATAACCACCATCTAGCACGCCTGATATCATTAAAATACATGATAAGAGACGGGAAGTAGAATAGGAGTATTATTGTTCCGAAAAGAACACCAAAAGCTACTGATATTGCCATTGGTATCAAAAATTGAGCTTGGAAACTTTTCTCTAGAATTAATGGGGATAATCCAACAAAGGTTGTTATGGTGGTTAGTATAATTGCTCTGAATCTGCTTTTACCAGCAGCAACTACTGCATCAGACATATTCATTCCATCTGTAAGGTTACGGTTGTATTTATCCAACATTACTACTGCATCATTTACTAAAATACCGATAAGTGCAACAACTCCCCATACACTCATAATTGAGAAAGGTTTTCCAATAATTCCGTGTCCTAAAATAGCACTAAATACACCTATAGGAACTACCATTAATATTAATCTTGCTTGATAAAATGATTTGAAGTTTAATGAGATAGTTAGTACAATAAGAATAATACTTATTAAGAATGCAATCCCTAATCTTTTCCCGCTATCGGCTGCATTCTCTGCTTGTCCCATTACTTTATAAGAAACATTAGGGAAGAACATTTTAATGTTGCTGAGGTATTCTTTTTCAATTTGTTCATTTACTTCTCCAGAAAACTCAGCATTATAAAGTGAGGCATCAACACGAATTTCTTTAGTTCCGTTAATATGATTTATTTTTACTCTTCCTCTTTTGTACTCATAATTTGCAACTTCCTCAAGAGGTATTAAAGCTCCTGATAAGGTCTTAATTTTTACTTTATTTAAATCTTCTATACTGTTTCTGTTTTCTTCAGGATATCTGAGCCATATTTTCACCTCATCTCTTCCAATAATTAATCTCTGAACTTCCTCCCCAAAGAATCCTTGTCTTATTTGCTTTAATACAGTAACCTCATTAAGTCCAAGGGCATAAGCTTTCTTTTTAAGAGTAAGATGAATTTCTCTATTTCCAACCCCACCATTATCCATTACTTCTTTTACCATATTGATGCCGGATATTTTTTCTTTTAACCAGTTTACGGATTCTTTTAGTTCTGTATCATTTTCTGATTGTAATGATATTGAAACCTCTTTACCGAATTGTTGCATTCCACCAACAGATATTTTTTCCATTAATGCAATAGAGTCAGGATGTATTCTTCTTTGTATCTCATTTGAAATCTCAATTGTTGAGATAAGGTCATTTTCTTTAGTATTTAGTCTTATAGAACCTACATGAGGACCCGAAACACCTAGATTCTCTGTAAAACCAACAGTTAATGAAATATCAGTAATTATAGTATCATTGTATTCTTCAATTATTTCTTTATGATAGTCATTTATTATTGAGTCACAATACCAAAGGAATTTTTCTGTCCGGAATTCTCTTTCACCAGGTTTATATGAAAACTCAATTTTTACTTCATTAAAAGGTATAGAGGGAAAGAAAGTCCATCTAATGACTCCACTAATAAATAGTATTAGTATTAAAATTATAAATATAAAAGGAGTCCAAACGTGTCTTCTGTAGTTTTTTACAAATCTGGTGTTTATCTTACTATACTTGTTTCTTAGTTTCACTACTAACTTCTCTACTTTTTGTTTTATCTTACTAAAAAATGAAGTAGATTCTTCTTGTAGAACTCTCTTGTAGGCTAAATGCGAAGGTAGAACTAAAAAGGCTTCAATTAGAGAGAATAGGAGAGCAGCAATTACACTAAATGCCATTTCCTGCATCATTTCCATTTGTCCACCAACAAAAAGAAGTGTAGAAAAAGCAAAAACGGTTGTAAGTACAGATGTTAAAACAGGAGTAACAACTTCCATAGTTCCATCCAGTGCAGCTTTCATTGGGCTTTTCCCTCTTTCGAAATGGCTATAAATGTTTTCTGCAATTACAATTCCATCATCAACAAGTATTCCAACAACCAAAATCATACCAAATAATGAAATCATATTGATAGTCATACCATATAATAACCCAATAGAGATCATACCAACAAATGAAAATGGAATACCAAAAGCTACCCATAATGATAGCCTGAATGAAAGAAATAGTCCTAAGATTACTAATACTAATAATAGACCTATAATTAAATTTTTACTTAGGGTCTCAATTCTTTGGTCAAGCATATCTGAGAATTGAAATAGTGTAATAATCTCATATCCTTCATTTTCTGCATTGAATGCCTTAATATAACTTTCAATGGAAGAGGCTATCTTTTTAATATCTTCTTCAGGAGTTTTTTTAATTAAAAAACTAATGGACCTTTTTCCGTTAACATAGGACATTATAGGGATATCAGAGAATTCGACTTCTACTTTGGCTAGATCTTTTAATCTAGTGATATCTCCATTTCTATCAGAAAAGACAACAATTTCTTGTATTTCTTCTGCAGTGGTCTTTCTGTTATTAGATCGAATAATAATTTCATCTTTTTGAGTTTTTACACTACCACCAGAGATATCTATATTACTCCTTTTAATTGCTGCAGAAATTATATCAAAAGTTAGCTTATATCTTAATAATTGTTCTTCATCAATTTCTACAGAGATAATTATTGGAGCATATCCGATAACTTGTATTTGACTTATTTCATCATCATTGAGTAAATCTTGTTCTATTTTATCTGATTTTTCTTTAAGTAACCACAAATCATCAGGTCCATTTAGAGCATAATAACCTACCATATTACCCATTCCTCCCATTCCTCTTGACTTTTGCTTTTGAATGGTTGGTTTTTCGGCTCCTTGAGGGAAAGAGTAAATCGCATCAACAGAGTTTTTCACATCTTGTAAAACCTCATCAATATCAAACCCTTCATAAACCTCAACAGTAACCCTTGACATATTTTCTGATGAGGCAGAGGTAATTTCTTCTACACCTTCAATTCCGTTTAATGATTCCTCAATTCTGGTAGTAATTCCTTCTTCAATTTCTTCTGGTGAAGCTCCAGGATACGATACATTTACATAAACTCTATTAGGGGGTAGTTCCGGAAAGAATGATTGAGGCATCATTACAAAACTCAAAATACCAGCTATAGCAGTAATAATTATCACTGCATTAGCATAGATTGGATATTTTATAAAATAAGCAATTAACTTTTTCATCTTATTTTATAATTGGATTTACAATAGTTCCTTCTTTGGTATCAATAAGTGGTTCGCTTACAATCAATGTATTATTGATAATATTATCTGCTATCACATTATTCCCTTGGGTGGAGATTATGTTTAAATCAAATATCTCTAATTTATTTTCTGCATTTACAATAAATATTTTGTTTTTTGAGAAAATAGCTCTTCTTGGTATCTTACATACATTATTTGTTGTGATTGAAGATATTGTTGCATCAAGATACATTCCATTATAAAGGAAATCTGTATCAGAATTGATTGATACAAAAACTGATATATTTTGTGTGTTTTCATTTATAAAATTTCCTTTTCTGATAACAGAACCTTTAAATGTATTTGTTCCATCAGTTAAGCTAACTTTACTTCCTAATTCTATAAAGTCAATTTCTGAAGTACTTACTGCAAGTTCAACCTCCATATTTCCGTTTCTTATAACATCAATTACAGGGCTTCCCATATTTACATTTGCTCCTATATCGGTGTATGATTTCGAAATAACACCAGTAAAAGTGGCACGAACTGTATATTTTTTCAATTTTTCATCATCTGATCTTACTGATAAGTATTCTGCCATAATTCCTCTTGAGATAATAAAGTTCTTTTCTTTTGATGTAGTAGTCTCAGGGAAATCTGAAATAGGGGAGCTTAAAGAGATAGAATTAAAGAACTCATCCCATTTAGTATATTCTGGAGGAAAATCTAGTTTTATATCTGCCAGGTTAGAAGAAAGTAGATTCATAAAATTACTTTTTTTAGCATTAGCTAAAAGTTCAATATCGGTACTTTTAACTTTGAATAAAATATCACCTTTACGGAATTTAGTTCCTTTTTTAATTGAGAAGTTTCCTTCTAACTTTCCACTAACTTCAGATGAGATACTGATGTTATTTAATGAAACAACTCTACCGGAGCTGCTTATTTCAGATTGTAGGCTTGTATTTCTAACTTTTCTTACTGAGACTGACTTAATTGTTTTTTCATGAACCATAGAGTCTGTAACTCTTGCTTTTCTTATTGTTTCAGCATTTTCTTCTCCATAGCTCATACCCATATTATAACTTATTGATGATACAAGCATGAAAGCTGCTAATATTAGTGCGCTTACAATTATGATTAATAGTTTTCTTATTTTCATTTTTTAATTAATTTTTCTATTGTTTTCCAAATCTTTTCTCCTTCTTTTTTAAGGTTGCTATCAAAGTTACTTAGCTTCCAGTTTAGCACAGTTAACCTCATGCTTCCCATTATTATGATAGCTATTTGTTCAGCTGAAATATCAATTCGAATAGATCCTTCTTCTTGTCCTTCTTTAAGTATCTGTATGAGTCTTTGATTTCTTTTCTTTATCATTTTCTGTATTACATCTGAGATAAAGTACTGAAAGCTACTTTCTGAGAAAATTATAGTAATAATAGAAGGGTTTTCCTGAAAATGATTGAATTGAAAATATATTATAGCTTTTAGTTTTTCTATTGAGGAGATATCCAATTTTAAGATACTAAAAATACCATTTCTTATTATTTCTCTCTGGAAGAGCAGAACGGATTTAATTATTTCTGTTTTATCTTTAAAATGTCGATAAATAGCCGGTTCTGAGAAGGATCTTTTATTTTTTCTAAATAAATATCATAATGTTAGTTAGTATTCACTAACTTTTATATCTTTGCCACATGAATTTCACAAAAAGGCAAATAGAAATACTGGATGTTTCAAAAGATCTGATAGGTACAAAAGGTATCCAAAATTTAACTATCAAAAATATAGCTAACAAGATGTCCTTCTCAGAACCGGCTATTTATCGACATTTTAAAGATAAAACAGAAATAATTAAATCCGTTCTGCTCTTCCAGAGAGAAATAATAAGAAATGG
>DASCPP010000028.1:0-7260 GCA_036012565.1 Flavobacteriales bacterium
AGGCGGTAAACTAGTTTTTATTGGGTTTTTTGTTTTTCCTATCTTAATCCTTCCCATCCACACTCAATGTATCTATTTTTTATAAAAAATTGAGAATCAATAGCTTGTTTATTCAAAAGTAAAAGACAGCATCCACGAATTTGTGGTCAGTTTACTGACCGATTTTGTGTAAACAGTTTCGTCCTCTGAAAGTAAATTTAAAATGCCATAAGTGAGTTTTATTTGTGGAGAAAATTTAAAATATTCTAAATAGAAATCCATGCCAAAACCAATTTCAATTCCTAAATCATTTTTCTTCAATTTTACTAATTTCTGCCCTTCATCATCAATATCCTTTTGTGATGCAATATCCATCCCGTATTTTATTCCTCCTAGCAAATAAGTGCGGAAATTATTGTAACGCTCGGATTTATATTTTATCAGAATTGGAAAGTCGATAAAAGTAGATTCAATTGGTTTTGTTTCCATATAAGTTTTACGATTCCCATCAATAAATGAATATTCAATAATTCTTTCTGAGAAAACTAATCTGGGAAGAAACCTCAAATCGAAAGCTTTACTTAATCGTAAATTTGATACAATCCCTAAATTAAACCCTTTTTGATTTTGCGATTCTAGCACATATAAACTGTCTAAATCGGATATGTTTGCAATAGGCTTTATCCTAAAATCCATTGTATTTATTCCCATTGTAAATCCGAAATGAATCTTTTTTTTATCGTATAATGGAAGATTCTGTAATTTAGGATGCTTTTGTGCGAAAATCTGCAAAGGAATATTTGCGATAAACAAAATAGGTAATAATATTGCTAATAATTTTTTCATTTCAGCCAAAAAACGATTTATCATTTATTTTATTGCAATGTACAGTGAAACTATTCCGATCGTTAGGGGTAGATAGTTTACTTTGCAAAAGCCTACCTCTTTCAGAATTTCTATAAATTTTTCATTTTCAGGAAAAGCATCTACCGATTCAGGCAAATAATTATAAGCCCTTTTGTCTTTTGAGATGAGTTGCCCAAAAAATGGTAATATTTGATGAAAATAGGCACTATATATTTGTTTGATAGGAAAATATTTAGGTTTAGATGGCTCCAAAATCACAACAATTCCATCTTTTTTCAGCACACGTCTCATCTCGGATAATCCTAATTGTAGGTTTTCAAAATTTCTTACGCCAAAACCAGCCGTTATAGCATCAAAACTTTCATCCTCAAAAGGCAGGTTTTCCGAATCAGCAAATTCTAATTTTATTTGCTTTTCCAATCCTTTTTTTTCTACTTTTTTTCTTCCTATTTCAAGCATATTTTTGGAGATGTCTATTCCAGTAATATGTACCCCATTTAGTTTGCTGGTTGCAATGGCAAAATCGGCTGTTCCGCATGCCACATCCAATATTCTTTTAGGATTATTTGTAAGCTTGCTAATGGCTTTTTTTCGCCAATAAAAGTCCATGCCAAAAGAAAGTGTATGATTCAAAAAATCATAGCTTTTAGCAATGCTGTCAAACATTTTTGCGACTTGCAATTTCTTACTTATTTGGGAGTCTTGCTGGGGCTTTATCATTCAATTTCCTTTCCTGTCAAACTATTAACAAATAAAACATTTCCTAATTTTTCATAACCCTCAAAGGCTGCCAATTTTTGTTTTTTAACTATTTCTCTTCTGAAACCAACAATAGTTAGATCTGCTTTTTCGGAATGTTTATTTATTATAGATTTTATTCCTTCCTCTTCATTTTGCGGAATCATTTTTAAGTTTAAAGGAGAGATTGGTAGTCGCCCAGACTCAATAAATGAGAACATTCTTTTTTTGTAGTTTTCAAATTCATCTTGATTTGGGTAAATGGAGAAAACTTTAATTTTTGCATTTTTCCATTCAGGATGTGAGGAGATTATATAGCTGAGTAGAATCATCATATTTGAATTTTCATAATCTCTGGACGAAATCCAGACATGTATCTCTTCTTTATTATTTATTTTTTCTTCATCAGTTTTGTAAATCGCTACGTCAAAACCGGTTGCCTGCAAAAGTTTGAAATTGCTTAAAATCTCTGTAAACCTTTCTTTTTCACTCTCCTCAAAGGCTAATAAAATTAGGTTATTCTCCTTACCAGAAATACTTGATAATTGAATAACTTGCGCTAGTGCTGAGGTGTAAGAAGGCGAAATAATGCTATCGACATATACATTACTTTTTGACACTTTTTCATCTTGCAATAATTGCTTTAAAACATCCTTTGATTGCTTAAATGTATCTTTGCTCAGATAACCATTTATATATTGTATGTAAGTACCGAAACCATATTTATATGAGATCCAACGGCACATATCAAAAGCAGATTTCCTTTCAAAAGATTTTTCATTAATACTGATTACAAATGGGCGCCAATGCAGATTTTCATCATCAGACCCCTTTTTCTGTATAAAAATTTGGATCTGCCTTGCAAATTGTACCAATACATCCCGAAACAGACTGACTATTTCTCTTTTATCCCCTGAACTTTTACTAATGTAATAATAGAAAAAGGTCAGAATTATAATAGATAAAATAGCAAAAGAAGTGTTCATTTTGAACATCAACCAAACCGATAATACAGCACCAATAAGCGATATATACCAACGAGATCTGAAAGCCGGACGATATGAAGGATCGCCAGAGAAATGTTCTAAAAATGAAATGGCACAAATAGCACCATAAGTAATCATAAAGAACATGGCAATAATTTGAGCCACCATATTAATATCACCAATAACAACAAAAAACAGAACCAACACACAAGTAATCACAGAGGAATTGATTGGCTCGTTATCCTTTTCCCTTCCTTTTGCTGTCCAACTATTTAATTTTTTAAGTGGAAATATTTTATCAAAGCCCAATGCTTGAAGCGTTCTTGGCGCAACCATTACCGAGCCAAGTGCGGAGGAGATAGAAGCGCATGCTAAACCGATAGGGATTATTGGTCCCCAAATGGCAATTTTACTCATAATAAGTTGATCTGCACCCAAGCTCTCTAAGGGAGCGGAAAGCACCAATTTTAAAGCCACCAAAACATAAACCACAATACCAATAACAGTTGCCAAGATAGTTCCTCTTGGAATAGAAGATTTAGGATTTTTCAAATCGCCAGAAAGCCCTAAACCAGCAGCCATTCCTGTAAAAGCAGGAAAAATAATGGCAAAAACTAAAAAGAAATCCTCAGAATTGGCAATGGTGTCTACAAAACTTACATCAGCAAAATGATAGCCATCAACAGGACTTCCTACAAAGAAAAATAGCAAGGAAACAAAAAGAATAGCTACAATCCCATAAAGTGCTTTTATACCAATATTTGCTCCTTTTGTAAGCATTAATATTGTGAGTAATCCCATAGAAATTATACCAATCATTTTTTTATCTAATATAATATCAGCAAGAATTTGTGGCATAGTAGAATAATTGTCTACTAAAAATAAAGCAAAAGGATAAAAAGACTCTACAAAAGCAATTATATAAAATGACACAGATATTGCTTGCGATAAATAAAGTGCAATCCCAATTGTTGCGCCAATATTTAGCCCGAACGAACGGGAGATAATATAATAAGCTCCTCCTCCTTCTACTTTTCTGTTTGTTGCTATTTCGGCAATGGCAAGTGCAGTTGGTACAGTAATCAAATGACCTAAAATGATAATACCGATAGCTCCCATTAACCCTACATTTCCTACTGCATAGCCAAAACGCAGGAATAAAATAGCTCCCAAAATAGTCGAGATAGAAGCCATAAATACAGGAGTTGTCCCGAATTTTCCTTTTGTTTTGTTTATTTCAAGCGGCATTTAATTGGTAAAATAGGTAATTGCGTTTTCCAGAAGTCCTGTTTTTTCAATAGGAACTACACCAACCTTTTCGCACACCAAACCACCAGCCAAATTAGCAAATTGTGATAAACTCAAAAAATCGACATTAGCGGCAAGGCAAAGGGCAGCTGTTGAAATAACGGTATCACCAGCTCCTGATACATCAATGATATTTCTTTTTTCGGCCAAGGTGTGATGAAAAATATCAGCTGTTTGTATACAAACTCCTTTTTCAGAAAGGGTAAGTAGGATTCCCTTTGCAGTTATCATTTGCAGTAGATCTTTTGTAGCTGAGTTAATTTCTGAAATATTATTTTCGTCAAAATTGATGTTACAACCCATTTTTATTTCTTTTAAATTTGGCTTGAAAATAGCACAATTTTTGTAGGCCAAAAAGTTTTTGGTTTTCGGATCAACAATGGTAGGGATGTTTAAAGTATTTGCTTTTTTAATGATACTTTCAATAACAAAAGGCGTAAGAACACCTTTGTTATAATCTTGTAAAATAATCACAGATACATCTTTCATATTGCTATAAACCAATTCCAAGAATTCTTGCTCCACTTTTATAGAAAAGGTATCCTCTTCATCTATTCGCAACTGATGTTTATTTTCACTGATAACCCTTGTTTTTACAGTGGTGTTTCTACTTTTTTCAGTCAAAATTCCGACAGTGGAAAGAGTTTCTTCTTTCAATAATTGCTTGAGGTGTTTGCCTCTGAAATCATCCCCAACAACTGAACACAAAACAGGAGTTGCTCCTAAGGATTTTATATTTCTGGCAACATTTCCTGCGCCACCCAATCTGTTTTCGTGTTTCTCAATTTCAACAACTGGCACTGCTGCTTCTGGTGATTGTCGTTCAATTTTACCCCACATATAAGCGTCAATCATGGCATCTCCAACAATCAATACTTTCATATTATTAAAAGAGTCAAAAAGCTGTATTATGTCCTTTTTTTTCATTTTAGCTGGACTAATTTTTCTTTCATTCTCTTGACTGCTTCCATTAGTTTATCGTCAGCTGCTGCATAGGATATTCTGACACATTCAGGGTTACCAAAAGCAGTTCCAGAAACAAGTGCTACATGTGCTTTATTGAGCAAATACATACACAAATCATTTGCATTTGCTATTGTATTTTCTCCATCTTTTTTACCGAAATAATAAGATACATCCGGGAAAATATAAAAAGCACCTTTTGGGGTATTGCATTTTATTCCAGGAATTTCGTTTAATGCTTTAAGCATCATATCACGCCTGCTTAAGAAAGTGTTTTTCATCTTAGTAGTCACTGCTTTTGGTTCAGCTAACATGGCTGTTTCCACAGCTTTTTGTGCAATAGCACAAGTAGCAGAAGTGATTTGACCTTGAACTTTATTACAGGCCTTTGCAATCCAAAGTGGAGCACCTATAAAACCTACTCTCCAACCCGTCATAGCGAAACCTTTGGAAACGCCATTTACTGTTATCGTTCTCTCTTTCATAGAGGGAATTGTACCAATACTAAAATGCGCATCCGTAAAATTAATATGCTCATATATCTCATCAGAGATAATATAAATATCAGGATATTTTTCCAGCATTTTTGCAATAGAAGTAAGCTCATCTTTAGTATAAACCGTTCCGCTTGGATTACAAGGAGAACTGAACATCAGGAGTTTTGTTTTTGGCGTTATGGCAGCTTCCAGCTCATCAGCAGACACTTTAAAATCGGTAGCGATAGTAGAAGGAATTTCTACAGAAACACCCTCAGCCAATTTAATAATTTCGGCATAACTTACCCAATAAGGGCAAGGCAAAAGCACCTGATCTCCTGGGTTTAGCAAACTCAAACACAAATTGGCAAGGGATTGCTTGGCCCCAGTTGAGCATACAATCTGATCTACTGTGAAATCCAGATTATTATCTCTTTTGAATTTTCTGCAGATTGCCTTACGCAATTCTAACAAACCTGGAACAGGAGTGTAGTGAGAAAAATTATTGTCAATTGCTTTTTTTGCCGATTCTTTAATGAAATCTGGAGTATCAAAATCGGGTTCACCCAAACTTAATGCAATAATATCATAACCTTCTGCTTTTAGCTCTCGGCTCATTCTAGCCATAGCCAGTGTTGCCGATTCGGCTAGGCGATTTAACCTTTCTGAAACTTCTTTCATCTTGATGTATTTTTCAGTAGGCAAATATAAGATTAGTTTTTAGTTGCTTGTTTTTAGTTGTTAGTTTTTAATTGCAGATTTTTTCTATATTTACAAAATGAAATTCTTCTTAATCATAGCAACTTTTTTTATTGTAACAAATATTTCTGCACAAAAAGTATTCTCTGTAGAATATGCTAGCCAGGCAGATATTAAAGTATTTGTAGTGGACTATGAGAGCCAGGCAGATTTGAATGTATTTAAGGTAGATTATTCCTCACAAGCAGGTAAGAATGATGGTAAATGGTTTTTTGTAGAATATGCCTCACAGGCTGATAAAAAAATATTTTTTACTGAATATTCTTCACAAGCAGATGTGCTTATTTATTTTGTAGAATATAGCAGCCAGGCAAAATGGCGAAAGAAAGAGAAGTTGCATTTATTCTTTTAGAATGAAAAAACTACTACTTATATTAACTAAAAATATAACAATGAAAAGAATATTGATTTTACTTTGCTTGCCGCTACTTTTTACAACTTGTAAAAAAGAAGATGATGATGTTGCGACTATTAATGGTTGTATGGATCCCAATGCTACCAACTACAATCCGCTTGCTACTAATGATGATGGTTCTTGCGAGTATGTTAATTTGCCTGTTGCAAACTTTAGCTATACTGCTAGTAATGATTTTGCTCCTACTTTATTTGTTTTTACTAATTATTCAGCAAATTCAGATACATATTATTGGGATTTTGGAGATGGAAATTTTTCAAATGAAGAGAACCCAACACATCTTTATACATTAGGTGGAGATTACACTGTGTCGTTAACTGCTAGTATCTTAGATCATGAGGATATATTTATAGACACTATTACTGTCAACTCAGCACCTTCTAGATTAACATTATCTAGTATTAAAATTGATGCAATACCTATGACTAACAATGGATCTGATTGGGATTGGGATATCACTGGATTAACAAGTGATCCAGATATTTTTTATGTACTAAAACAAGGCGGCATTGAGGTTGCTTCATCAAGTTCTCAAGACAATATATCGGTCTTTCCAATATTATTTACAGAAAATTTACCCTATGCCGTAAATAATCTATCACAAGATTATACTATTGAACTCTGGGATAATGATGTGGTGGCTGGGATCGGAGGAAATGAATTGATTGGTTCGTGTAGTTTTACCCCAAACAATTATGCCCCTACTGATGGTTCTAAGTATCCTACAGAAATTAATATTATTAGTAGCGGTGTAGATATGACGTTAGAT
>DASCPP010000029.1:0-2136 GCA_036012565.1 Flavobacteriales bacterium
GGTTTATTTGATATTTCCTTAATTCCCATTTTATTGTTTTTTTAATTTATTTTTATTCAAAATCTTGTTTATCCCTTCCTAAGAAATCCACAGCACATCTAAATCCAATATAGCATTTTGCTGTATCTTGGTATTCGAAATCCCTTGTACTAGTTTGTATAAAGTAGGATATGTCTTTCCAAGAACCCCCTCTAATTACTTTTCTTTTCAATACTTCTGAATCAGAATCCTCAGTCGTTAAAGTATAGTCCATATTCATATCATGTGCATAAGAAAAAGCAGATTCATCAAAAGTATTTGAAGTCCATTCTGAAACATTTCCAGCCATATCATACAAGCCATAAGCATTAGGATTATAACTTGCAACCTTTACTGAACGCAAACCGCCATCTGCTACATAATTTCCTCTTAGTGGTTTAAAGTTAGCTAAGAAACATCCTTTATGATTTCTGGTGTAAGGCCCTCCCCAGGGATATGGAGATAAGTCCATCCCACCTCTAGCGGCATATTCCCATTCCGATTCTGTTGGTAATCTAAAATCAGGAAGTGTTGGTTCGTTATTTCTTCTAAGGAAAGTATTCATCATTTGTGTTCTCCATTTAGTAAAAGCAACTGCTTGATTCCAATTGATTCCCACCACTGGGTAGTCATCAAAAGCAGGATGCCAAAAATACTCATCTGTCATTGGCTCATTAAAAGCATATGCATAATCATGCATCCAAGCAAGAGTATCTGGGAAAATACTAACCTCAACATCTTGCAAAAAATGAGTCCTATCTCTTTTCCCTGGCGCATCATTTTCTCTGTTTGCTTTTCTTGCCGCTTTTTTCAAATCCAATTCTTGGTATACATAAATCAATTTTCTAGTATCAATTTCTCTTTTTCCATCGAATCTTTCGTGCTCAGGCAAATACATCTCCTCTTCTAAAATTTCTCTTACTTCAATATCATCCCATCTGATTCTTTCTTTCCAATTGATACGAGCTGGCTCAATGAAGTTACCGTACTCATCTTCCTCAATTAGGTGTCCTTCTATGCCTGCATCTCCAAGAATCCTACGAGCAATTGAATCCCTTACCCAATTGGTGAATTGTCGATATTCATTATTTGTTATTTCTGTTTCGTCCATATAGAAAGCTCCAACAGAAACCATTTTTGCAGCAGTTACATTAGCAAAAGGAACATCCTGATCAGATGGTCCCATAACAAAACTACCTTGCGGAATAAACACCATTCCGTAAGGATCTGTAGGTTGCCAAATAGATCTATTTTGCGTGCCAATTAGTTCTCCATTACCTGAATTACCGCAACTGCTTAAAATCGTAATAATTAATCCAAAAAATAATATTCGTTTCATAGTTTCTATTTTTGTTTCTCGCTAGACGAGAATGATTACTCTTTAATTTTAAAAATCATTATACATCTTTATTGAAAAGGTGCACAATGATTTTGGTTAATTTCATTTTTACTTTATAAGAATCTAGGATTTTTATAACTCTTCACCGGTCTATCGTAAGAAACCTTGAAGCAATAACCTAACATAAATTCTAAACTGTTATTTTTAATCTCTGACATAACAACATCATAAGCAATACCAAATCTTAAATCATCATTAATATGCATGCCTAAAAGTGCGATTAAGCCTTCATCTAACCTATAACTAAGGCCTCCCCAAAGCCTATTATCATATAACACATTAGTATTAATATCCAATTGTGAGGAAGCTCCATCAGATTTTAGATAAATAGATGGATTAAGCGTAAACATAGGGCCTAGCTCATGAGCATAACCAGCAATAAGAAAATAATGTCTTGCCAATTCCATTTGACTATCTGACCACTCAACAGTAGGCTCAGTAAAGTGAGAGGTAGAAAGACCTATATATACGTCCTGGGTGTTATAATAAACCCCAAATCCAAAGTCCATTGCAGATCCTTTTACATCTCCAGTTGGAATCACCGCATCCCCAACTTCAGCCGGATCAAACCAACCTCCATCAGCACCACTTTGAAACATCCCTAAAGACAATCCTGCTCCCATTTGTCCATTTCCTAAATCGGTTCTGTAAGCATAAGTTAATTGTAGACCTAAATTACTAAATGCAGCAATATCGTCTTTTACAATGTTAAGGCCTAC
>DASCPP010000030.1:0-12166 GCA_036012565.1 Flavobacteriales bacterium
TCAGCTAAAACAATAATCTTATTGTCCTGCATTTCAATTACCCCACCATTTATTGCTAGCGTTTCCGTTTTATTATCAGTAGTTATTATTCTGATATCTCCTTTTGTAAGTGTGGAAATAATGGGTGCGTGATTATTTAAAATCTCAAATCCTCCAGAAGTTCCAGGGAATTTTACAGAAGTAACCTCTCCTTCAAATGCTTTTTTCTCTGGGGTTATTATTTCTAAGATCATCCTGTATTATTTTGCTTCTGCTATCATTTTCTCTCCTTTTTCAATCGCTTCTTCAATTGTGCCAACAAGATTAAAAGCAGCTTCCGGATATTTATCAACCTCTCCATTTAGTATCATATTAAATCCTTTAATGGTGTCTTGAATATCAACAAGGACTCCTTTTAATCCTGTAAATGCTTCAGCTACATGGAATGGTTGAGATAAGAATCTTTGAATTCTTCTTGCCCTATGCACAGCTAATTTATCTTCTTCCGATAATTCATCCATACCCAAAATAGCAATAATGTCTTGCAATTCTTTGTATTTCTGCAAAATCTCTTTTACATCTTGTGCACATTTATAGTGCTCTTCTCCAACTACATCAGGAGTGAGAATTCTAGAAGTGGAATCCAAAGGATCCACAGCTGGATAAATACCAAGCTCAGCAATTTTCCTTGAAAGTACTGTTGTCGCATCCAAGTGAGAAAAAGTAGTAGCAGGAGCAGGATCAGTTAAATCATCAGCAGGAACATATACTGCTTGCACAGAAGTAATAGACCCTTTTTTTGTAGAAGTAATTCTCTCTTGCATAGTTCCCATTTCAGTTGCTAATGTTGGCTGATACCCCACAGCAGAAGGCATTCTTCCAAGCAGTGCAGACACTTCAGAACCAGCTTGTGTGAATCGGAAGATATTATCCATAAAAAATAGAATATCGTTTCCACCAGCATTGTCATCTCGGTCTCTAAAATACTCAGCAATGGTTAATCCAGAAAGTGCAACTCTTGCTCTTGCCCCAGGTGGCTCGTTCATTTGTCCAAACACTAAAGTAGCTTGCGATTGGCTTAACGCTTCTCGGTCAATATCATTTAAATTCCATTTTCCATTTTCCATTGAATGCACAAATTTATCACCATATTTAATAACATTTGACTCGATCATTTCTCTTAACAATTCGTTTCCTTCTCGAGTTCTTTCCCCAACACCAGCAAAAACAGAAAGGCCAGAATATGCTTTTGCGATATTATTAATCAACTCCATGATAGTAACTGTTTTACCAACACCAGCACCACCAAAAAGTCCAATTTTTCCGCCCTTTGCGTATGGTTCAATTAAATCGATTACTTTAATTCCTGTAAAAAGAACTTCAGTGGAAGTTGATAAATCCTCAAATTTTGGCGCTTCTCTATGGATTGCCATACCATCTGATTTATCTAAGTTTTCCATACCATCAATTGCATCTCCAATCACATTAAATAGTCTTCCTTTAATATTTTCTCCAACTGGCATTTTTATTGGAGCTCCAGTTGCAATTACTGTAGTTCCTCTACTTATACCATCTGTTGAATCCATTGAGATTGTACGAACTGTATCTTCTCCAATGTGTTGTTGGCATTCCAAAACTAAATCATCTCCATTTTCTTTTTTGATTACTAATGAATCATAAATATCTGGCAACCCCTGTTCGTTATTCTCAAAGGTTACATCTATTACCGGACCAATAATTTGTGAAACTTTTCCTGTATTTTCTGACATGGCTTTTTTTGAATTTTGTTATTAAGTGCTCTTTTTTAAATCGATTTTTTCGGCTGCAAATTTATTATTTTTAATTTGTTTTGACATCAATAAAGTAAGAATAAATTAATTGTTAATTTTGAACACTTTTTCAACATAAAAAAACACAAAAATAAGTGAAAGTATATCGGTCAATTGAGAATTTCCCCTCAGAAATAAATACAGTAATTACAATCGGAACTTTTGATGGCGTGCATTTAGGTCATCAAGTTATACTAAACCGACTAAATGAAATAGCCAAAAAAATAAAAGGAGGAAGCACCTTACTTACTTTTTTTCCACATCCAAGACATGTGTTACATAAGGATGATCAAGACATGAGGTTGATAAATACGCTTGATGAAAAAATAGTATTATTAGATAAAATAGGGCTTGATAATTTGGTAGTGCATGAGTTTACAAAAAAATTTTCTAGGATAAAACCAGCTAATTTTGTACGAGATATTTTGGTTGAAAAACTAAAAGTGCATACTTTGGTTATTGGCCATGATCATCATTTTGGTAGAAACCGAGAAGGATCCATTGAAGAGATAACCACATTAGCAGAATTATACGATTTCAAAATAGAAAAGATTGACCCTCAGCTTTTTGAAGATGTAGCGATTAGTTCTACTAAAATTCGGCAGTTGATAGAAAAAGGAAAGATGGTAAAAGTAAAGCAATATCTAGGCTATTCGTTTTTGCTAAACGGGAAAGTAATAAATGGAAATTCAGTTGGTAAAACAATTGGGTTCCCTACTGCTAATATTGAAGTGGAAAATAAATGGAAAATATATCCTGCTGATGGGGTTTATGCTGTAAAAGTTTTCACGGAAGGCAGGTGGTATAAAGGAATGATGAATATTGGTCAAAAGCCAACTATTGGAGATAATTCTAAAAGCTTGGAAGTAAATATTTTTAATTTCAGTAAAGATATTTACGGACATATAATAGAAATAAGATTTGTAAAACGAATAAGAAATGAACGAAAATTTGAAAATTTAGCTTGCCTTAAAGAACAACTCTTTATTGACAGAAACAGGGCAAGGAAGATTTTGGGTTAGTATAGTTTTTCAAAAATTAGCTGATAAACTATTTTTCAATCTCGAGTTTGGCAAATTTCAGAAGAAGCATTTTTTGCCCTACTGCTTCAAAGAAAATAATTGCTTTTTTGTTAGCGTATTCTCCTTCAATTTTGAGTATTTTCCCACTGCCAAATCGGCTATGTTTCACTTTTAGTCCTACTTGCAGATGCTCAGTTTTAGTAGGGGTTACATCTGCATTGATAGCACTTACTCTTTTTAAGTTCTTGGGGATGAAGTTGGATTTCTTTTTTTGGGTTTTTGTTTTGGCAAAAATTTGATAGGGATTATGATTTTTCTTTTTTTGGGTTAAAGCGATTTCGCTCTGCTTTGTAAATGTCTTATTTAATTCTTTCAAAAATCTGCTTGGTTCACAATCAGTGTATTGTCCCCATTTAAATCGGCTTAAAGCGTAGGACAGAAACAATCTTTTTTCGGCCCTTGTAATGGCCACATAAAAAAGTCTCCTTTCCTCCTCCAATCCTTCTCTACAATCCATTGCCATCATGGACGGAAATAAATTTTCCTCCAATCCTACCACAAAAATATAAGGGAATTCTAAGCCCTTTGCCGCATGAATTGTCATGAGTATAACTTTATTATGGTCGTCTTCTTTTTCGTTATCGGCATCTGTCAAAAGGGCAATATCTTGCATAAAATATTCAAGTGTATTATTCTCCTCGCCCTCCTTTTCGCTAAAATCTTTTATGCCGTTTAAAAGCTCTTGCAAATTCTCGAACCTGCTTACGCCTTCCACGGTTTTGTCGTTATACAGACCGTAAAACACCCCTGATGTTTTGGCGATTTGCTCTGCCAAAGTGTAAGCGTCTAGATTATCCTTTTGCACTATATAGCTGTTTATTAAAGTTGCGAATTGTGAAAGTTTTTCGGCTGTTCCTTTGTTTATTTTTAGCTCATATTTTTCCAAATTACTTATTACTTCCCAAATACTTACATCCTGCTTGTTGGCTGCAATGATTAGTTTTTGCAAAGTGGTAACGCCAAGTCCTCTTGTAGGATAGTTGATGATTCTCTTTAGGGCTTCTTCATCTTTTGGGTTGATGCACATCCTGAAATAGGCCAAAACATCTTTCACTTCTTTTCGTGCATAAAAAGACAATCCGCCATAAATTTTGTAAGTAATATTTTTCTTTCTAAGCGACTCTTCTAAAGCTCTGCTTTGAGCATTGGTTCTATATAAAACAGCAAAATCTTTCCAATTTGCATTTTCCTTGAAATGCAGTTCGTCTATGGTATTGGCAACAATTCGCCCCTCCTCATTGTCGTTAAGTGTTTTGCAAACAATGGTTTTTTCGCCTTCTTGGTTTTTGGTCCATACCTTTTTCGCTATTTGCTTTTTGTTGTGGGTGATTAAACTATTTGCCAAACTCACAATATTGGAAGTAGAACGGTAATTCTGCTCTAATTTGAATGTTTTAAAATCTGGATAATCTACTTTAAAGTTGAGGATATTCTGGATGTTTGCCCCCCTAAATGAGTAGATGCTTTGAGCATCATCTCCCACTACACAAATGTTCTCGTTCATGGCTGCCAATTTTTTAATAATGAGGTATTGCACATGGTTAGTGTCTTGGTATTCATCCACCAAAATGTATTGGAATTTGTTTTGGTATTTGTACAAAACATCCGGAAATTCATTGAGCAAATGATAGGTATTAAGTAGCAAATCATCAAAATCCATAGCGCAAGACTTGAAACATCTTTGCATGTATTTTTGGTAAATATTACCAAAAGCAGTACGCCTTGCAATTTTGTCAGTTTGCAAAAGCTCAGGTGAATTTTCATAATCTTCTGGTCTAATGAAATTGTTTTTTAGTGATGAAATTCTGTTTTGAATAAGTCTGGTTTTGTAAATATCTTTATCCAATCCCATTTCTTTGATAATGCTTTTTATCAAGTCTTTAGAGTCGATCGTATCGTAAATGGTAAAATTGGAAGTGTAGTTTATTTTCTCCGCCTCTATGCGCAACATTTTGGAAAATACAGAATGAAAAGTGCCCATCCATAAATTCTGAGCTTCATGGCTTTCAACAATTGTTTCTATCCTGTTTCGCATTTCTTTTGCTGCTTTATTGGTGAATGTCAAAGCTAATATATTAAAGGCGTCAGTTCCTGATTTTATTAGGTGTGCAATTCTATAGGTAAGCACTCTGGTTTTACCAGAACCTGGTCCTGCAATAACCATCATAGGTCCTTGCAGATTGCTAACTGCTTGCATTTGCGATTGGTTAAGTTGCTTTAAATAGTTAGTCATTTACGAAAAATAAGGAAAATCAAAAATAACTTTTTAGAGAAGATAAAAACCCAAAAATCAGGAAAGTTTTTGTATATTTGTCAGTTAATTTTATAAAGTAAAAGTTTAGGATGGGAAAACAATTACTATTTTTTGTTTTATTTTTAAGTTCGGTTGGTGTTAGAGCACAGTGTACAGTTACATTAAGTATAACCGATACAATTATGTGTAATGGAGATCTTGCCACCTTGCAAGCCATTTCTCAAGGTGGCGGAGGTTGGTATGGTTACTTATTAGAATATTGGTCACCAATACTTGGAGGTATGTGGCTGCCTTTAAGTCAACAAACTACTTATGATACTGCAACTTTTACTTCTACTCCTGCAAGTTTGACTGATTCACTTTTTACTGACTATAGAGTTGTAATAACCGATTCTCTCGGTTGTGCAGATACAGCCTATATTACCGTAACTCAACCTCCATTGTTATTATTTTCTTCACCTACGATTTCTGTTGATGAAAGTGCTCTAGGAACTTGTGATGGCTCAATAAGTGTATTTGTTTCAGGAGGTATGCCACCCTATAATTATTTATGGACGGGGCCTTCAGGTTTTACCTCTAATAATCAGAATATTAATAATTTATGTACAGGTAATTATATTTTAACAGTTATTGACACACATGGATGTGAGATAATTGAAACTGTTACTATCAATTTGTCAAACCCCCCTTGTAGCACATCAAATTTTGTTGTGAATTCAGTCGCAACTATTGATGAAAGTTGCTGTGGCCATGATGGTAGGATTATTTTAGATATAGATACTATGAATGTCGGAAGTACTTTAACTTACTCTATTGATACTGGGAACACTTTTTTTCCCGATTCCATTCTTACAAATTTAACCGCTGGGAATTATTATGTTGTAGTGAAAGATACCAATGGTTGCGATACAACTTTGACAAATGTTTCTGTTTCTGCAGATTCAATACCTGATATTGATATGTCTGTTCATATTACAGATATTGTTTGTCATGGAGATACTAATGGAACTTTTCGGGTGCTTTATCCGGATTCATGCTATTCCTACACACTTTGGCGATATACCATTTCGCCTCCTTATTATATTCCGATAGATACAGGAATATATTTCAACGGCTTAATCCCTGGCTCTTATGGAGTGATAGCTACTTCCAATATTGGAAATTGTATTGACTCTTCTTCAGCTAAGGTGATTGACCCTCAGACTCCTCTTATACAAAATGGTATTGCAATGAAAGAAGTAAGATGCTCAACCAATTTACCTTGTGATGGTGAAATTACTTTGTTATCTGCTCCAACTGGCGGTATTCCACCTTATTATTATTCTATTTTAGATTATGGCAATACTATTCCTTATGGGCCGATTGGAAGCGATTCTACTTTTAGTGGACTTTGCACAGATTCCTTTGAGGTTACTCTTTTTGATGCTAATGCTTGTAAAGTAATTGACACTGTTTTTATTCCTGACTCCACACTTTATATTGATTCTATAATTACAACAAATGTGACTTGTTTTGGATATAGTGATGGAACTGCAATAGTGTATGCTCATGGAGGTTATTCTCCATATTCCTATCTTTGGAGTAACGGATATTCTACTATGCTTGTCGATAGTTTAAGCAATGCGCAATATTCTGTTATTATTTCCGACACCCAAAATTGTTTAACTGTTTATGACAGTATTAATGTCAGCCAGCCAGCAGAATTGTTTTATAACATCAAAGTAATTGATGGTTTTAAGCCAGAAACATGTAAAGGGGTTTCTCATGATGGAGAATTTTACATGAATTATCAGGGAGGAACAACTCCTTTTAATTGGAGTTGGATTGGCACTTCTGGTGCAACAGATTCAGGTTTTGGCGATACGATCCCAAATTTAACTTTTGATACCCTAACTCTTTTTGTTGTAGATTCTAATGGATGCATTGGGCAACCTGATTGGATACATGCTGATTCTGCAAAAGTGGATGCGCTTAATGCTTTGAATCCACTAATTTTAGACACCATAATTGCAGATAGTGTATTATGTTATGGCGCAGCTACAGCAAGCATTTTTATTAATATTAAAAGTGGGGAAGCCGCATATTCTTATTCTGTAGATAGTGGCCTTATTTTTACTACCGATTCTATTTTTACAAATCTTCCTGTAGGTAATTATAATATTGAAGTTCGGGATGTTTTTGGCTGTTCGGTTTACGATTCTATTATTATATCACAAGCTACCGAAATTATAATTTTTTGGGACGATACTAATCATGTGAAATGTTATGATGAGACAACTGGATATATAGAAGTTCATGCTGAGGGAGGATATTCTCCTTATCAATATTTATGGGATCCTTCTGGTAGTTTAGGTAATATTGCTTCTAGTCTATCAGTTGGGATGCATACCGTTAGCGTAACAGATGCTCAAGGTTGTATTAAAGTAGATTCTCTTTCAATTGTAGAATTAACATTGCCACTTACTTCCAATGCAGTTGTTACTGCTCATGCATCTTGTCATGATTCTGCAGATGGAAGCGCAACTATTAGTGTGCAAGGAGGTATGCCGCCTTACACTGTGGATTGGGGGACTGGAGTAGATAAAGATGCGCTGACTTCAGGAAGTTATATTATTACAATAAACGATAGTTTTAATTGTGGCCCAATTGAAGACACGATTAATATTCTACACCCTGATGAATTCTTAATACAAATTTTATCCAACATTCCAAACCCTTGTTTTGGAGATGCTTTGGGTGAATTAACCTTAACCGCTAGTGGAGGAACAGTGCCTTATAATAAACTTTTTGTAAAAGATGGGCAAGGCCAAACCACCATGAATTATGTGTCAATATTAACTGGCTTATCGGCCTCTGATTATTACATCTGGGCAATAGATGCTAATGGTTGCCCATCCGATACTCTGAAAGCAGTAAAAATAGGAGAGCCAGGTGAAATCAAAATCAATGTAAATAATCATATCAATTCCACTTGTTTTGGTTCAGATGATGGAATTTTGGAGCTATTTTTAATTAGCGGAACCTCTCCATATGATTACAATTTATCAGAGAACGGAAATACTATTGCACAAGGAAATGCAAATCAAACTACTATTTTAACTTTTGACAACTTATCGGCTACTCAATATTTACTAAGTATTACGGATTCAAATAATTGCCTTAAAGATTCTGTTATTGGAATAGCAGAACCAAATCAAGTAATTGCAGATTTTGATTCTGATAATATAAGTGGTAAAGAAACTTTTACCATCAATTTAACGAATAATAGTCAAGGATCGGATGTTTTTATCTGGGATTATGATGATGGGAATCAGGAGATCTTAAGTATTAATGATATGCCAATACATAGTTATAACAAACAAGGACAATACGAAATTATGCTTGTGGCTGGAAATTCTCTATTAAGTCAGCTTTGTAATGATACTACTTTCGTTACCATTGATGTGCAGGGCTTAGATGTGTTTAATGTTTTCTCCCCAAATGATGATGGTGTGAATGATATATTTGATTTTGGTGGATGGAGTTTATCTAGCATGTATGTTGAAATTTATAATAGGTGGGGAGAGAAAATATACCATTGGGATTCTCCAAATGGAAGTTGGAACGGAAAAACCTATAATGATGATGATGCTCCTGATGGAGTTTATTATTTCTACTTAAAAGCAAATGGAATAGATGGTTATCTATACCAGCAGCAGGGAGATATTACACTTTTAAGATAATTGAACGGCTAAGAAATTGAAAAAATAAATTAGATAAGTAAGATTAAGATTTTAATAAATAATAACTTTGCAAAAAATTATAGATGATGAAAAAAATATTTTTAGTAGTAATAATAGCACTCATTAGCTTTGCTCCTGCAAAGGCATCTCACTTAATGGGGGGAGAAATTACTTGGGAGTGTATCAAAACAGGAGTGAACTCTGGATTATATGTTTTTAGATTAAAAGTATATAGAGATTGTAATGGTATAGCTATATCGGGTACAACACAATCAATACAAGTTCATAATCACCCTATTATTTTCTCTATAAATGTAGATTTACTTCCTGGATATCCTTTAGATATTTCTCCGTCCTGCGATCCTTTAAATAGTGGAAATGCGCAAATGTCTTGTATAAATCCTCAACAAGGTTCGGTTGAAGAATATGTGTATGAATCTTTACCTATAAATCTTCCGGGTCTTCCTCCAGTAGGTGGTTGGCATTTTACTTGGGATGAGTGTTGTAGAAATGGAGCAATTACCAATGGTTTTGCCAATGAAGGTTTTACTTTAAGGGCAGTAATGTATCCTTACACACCAGTTACTACTGGAGTACAGCAAAATACATCACCATGTTTTGATTCTTCCCCTCAGTTTAACGAGCAACCAAAAACCATTATTTGTATTGGCTATCCTTTCTCATATAGCCATAATGCTTCTGATCCAGAGTTGGATAGTTTAGTGTATGAGTGGGCTGATGTATTAGATGATGGTGTTTACAATCCTGTAACTCCTGCTACTTTGCCTTTTTCTGCACCTTATTCAACCAATTCTCCTATACCTGGAAATCCTAATTTAAATTCAGTTAACGGAGAGATTAGTTATTTTTCTAATACTTCTGGTAATTTTGTTACTTGTGTAAGGGTATCGGCTTTTAAGTGTGGGCAATTAGTAGCTGAGGTTTTCAGGGAAATCCAAGTCGTACTTTTAAGTTGCCCTCCTTTAGCATCTGGGAGTCCTAATACGCCTCCATTTGTTCAGCCACCTTTTCCTGGTTCATCTTACTTTTTATCAGTGACAGCCGGAACTTTAGTTAATTTTAATATTTTAGGTACGGATAGTAATATTTATGCAAATGGTTCTCCTCAAGATTTAACAATGGAAGCATCAGGAGGACAGTTTGCTGCAGATTTTGTTACAACTACATTATGCGCAAATCCACCATGCGCTACCTTTAATAATGGGATGGGTATTACTCCGCCATTTACGGCTCCTTCAGTTGTTTCAGGAGTGTTTAATTGGCAAACATCTTGCTATCACATTGCTTCAAACGCAGGCTGTAATACAACTTCTAATCTTTATACTTTTGCAATAAAGGTAGTGGATGATTTTTGTCCTGCGCCAGCTATTCGGTTTGCTACAATTACGATTGAAGTAATTCAGGCACCATCAAGTGTATCGCCAGATGTGAATTGTGCTACTGTTGATAATAATGGTGATGTTTTACTTACATGGAATCATCTCCCTGGAGCAAATCCCTCTACCACGTATCATGTATTTTCTGCAACTAATTCTTCAGGTCCTTTTTCTTTAGTTGATTCCATGTATTATCCAATAGATAATTTCGCGCATCAAGGTGTAAACGCTAATATAACGCCAATGTTTTATTATATGACAACTTCTTCTGATTGTGCTGGAATGTCTCCACCATCAGATACTTTAGCCGCTATAATATTAAATACAGGAAATGACTATTTTACCTGTGATAGTGTACTTATGTCTAATGCTACAGTAGTTGGAGGTAATAACTTAACCTACTCATGGATGCCAACAATTGGCCTAAATGACCCCACAATAATACATCCTTGGGCTACACCATCAGTTTCAACTATGTACACTCTCACTATTACCACTCAGAATGGTTGTACTCTAACAGATTCTGTTTTGGTAGATTATAATGTAGGTGTACTTAGTTATACTGTAAATGCTCAAAATGTAAGCTGTTGGGATGGTCATGATGGTCAAATTGCTGTTTATCCTTCAGGAGGAATACCGCCTTATTCTTATTATATCAATGGTAATTTAAACCCAAATCCACCTCCTTTTGATTCTCTGTTTATTAACCTTCCAGTAGGCTCATATAATATTACAGTTATTGATGGTAATAATTGTTTTGATACCGGTCCACTAACTTTAGTTGGACCTGGCTATCCTTTACAAGTTATCACTTCCGATTCGGTTGCTATATGTTATGGCGATTCCAATGGAGTAGCCAATGCTTGGGGGGCAGGAGGAACAACACCTTATAGCTTTGAGTGGTACAATGCCGCACAAGTTTCTTTTTCTAACAATGCTAGCGTGACGGATTTGCATGCTGGTTCTTATTTTGTAGAAATCACAGATGCGCTTGGTTGTGATACTTTTACCACTATTAATGTAGTTCAGCCACAAACACCTCTTATGGCTTCAATTCAAATAATGGATGTAGCATGTAAAGGAGATAGCACTGGTTATATTGTTGCTACAGCTGGTGGAAGTTATGCGCCTTATTCTTACTATTGGCTAAGTGGTCCTGATACTTTGCAAGCGGCATCTCATCCAGTGAATATTACAAGAGACAGCTTAAAGAATCTTCCAACTGGAAGTTATGAATTACATATTTATGATAATGCTGGTTGTTTTGAAAGTTATTCCAATGTAGTAAGTGAACCAGCTATAGCGCTTACTTCTACTTTAAATAAAATACGAGATGTGAATTGTTATGGTGATAGTACAGGAGCAGTTGAGGTAATCGTAAATGGAGGTGAGCCTGTTTATTCATTTATTTGGGATGATGTAGCAGTAAGCTCTCCTGTTGTTTATAATTTTGCTGCAGGATTGCATACAGTTCATGTAATGGATGATTGGGGTTGTATTATTGAAGATACCATAACAATTTATGAAAACCCATTAATTCAGGACAGTATCACTATCATTCAGAATGTAAGTTGCCATGGCGGAAATGATGGAGCAGTTAGTATTATAAGTACTGGAGGTATTTTATCTCACTCTTACGATTGGAGTAATGGACATCAAGGAATTTCTCAGCCTGATACCAATACTGGCTTATTTTTTGGTTCTTATTATGTAATAGTAGAAGACCAATTGGGCTGCAGAGTAGTAGATAGCGTTTTCATTTCCGAGCCAGATGTTTTGGAAACTGAAGCAAGTAGAGTAGCTCATATTACTTGTTTTAACCAAGATGACGGTATAGCAATAGCTGTTGGAATGGGAGGTACTCCTCCTTATACTTTTTATTGGTGGCCTGGAGGGCAAATTG
>DASCPP010000031.1:0-13067 GCA_036012565.1 Flavobacteriales bacterium
GATAAAGCTACAAATCTTACTAAATGGCAATTCCCGTCTTCTTTCATTGTCCCTGCTGGAAATACAGTTTTAGTGTATTGCTCAGGAAGAGATGAAATTGTTGCGGGAAATGCACATTCTAATTTTAAGCTCACTCAAACAAAAAGAAATGAAAAGATTATTCTCTCTGACGCAACAGGTACCACGGTTATAGATTCCTTAACCATTTTCCCTAATCAGAAAGGGGATAGTAGAGGAAGAACTACAAATGGTGCAAATACATGGTCTGTTTTTCAAACTCCAACTCCTGGGAATAATAATGTTGTGGCAATGCAAGAATATGCTTCTACACCTGTATTCTCTCAAACTTCTGGCTATTATGCTGCTGCCATCAGTTTAAGCATCACCTCTCCTGATCCTAATATTACTATTTATTACACAACTAATGGGGATTTTCCTGATAATACTGCCACACAATATATTGGAGCGATAAATGTAAACTCAACACAAGTGGTGAAAGCAGTAGCGTACAGTTCTACCGCTAATGTCCCGCAAAGTTTTATAGCATTTAACACTTACTTTATCAATACTACGCATACAATACCTATTTTATCTATTTCTGGAAACAATGGGCAGGGTGGATTAGTTGATTTGTTAGACGGAGGTTGGGGAAGTTCAGGTCTCGAGCCTGAAGGAACAATTGAATGGTTTGATAAAAATGGGATATTACTTGATAAGGGTATGGGGGAATATAATAAGCATGGGAATGATTCCTGGGCTTATGATCAAAGAGGTTTTGACTACATCATGCGTGATCAGTTCGGTTACAATTACGCTATTCAAGATCAAATTTTTCCAAACAAGTCACGTGACAAATTTCAAAGATTAATCCTAAAAGCTGCTGCTAATGATAATTTTTCCTTTGAAGATGGTGCCCATATAAGAGATGCCTATGTCCATTCATTATCACAAACTGCTGATCTAAGGATGGATGAACGTTCTGTTGCTTTCTGCGTAGTTTATTTAAATGGTCAATATTGGGGAGTATACGATTTAAGAGAAAAAGTAGATGATCACGATTTTACCGATTATTATTATGATCAAGATAAAAACAATTTACAATACTTAAAAACTTGGGGGCCAACTTGGTCGGAATATGGAGGCCCTGCTGCTCAAAATGATTGGGACACTTTCAAAAATTTTGTCTTAAGTAATCCTATGTCTAACCAAACAAATTATCAAATAGTAAAAAGCCAATTCAACACCGGAAGTTTGATTGATTATTTTCTAATAAATATGTATACTGTTTGCATGGATTGGCTCAATTGGAATACTGGTTGGTGGAGAGGAATGGACCCTAATGGAGATAAGAAAAAGTGGCGCTATACATTATGGGATATGGATGCAACTTTTGGGCATTATATAAACTATACAAATGTCCCAAATACTACTCCTACTGCTGACCCTTGCGATCCAAGTAGTTTGAATGATCCTGGAAGCCAAGGACATGTCCCTATTTGGAACGCGCTGTTAACTAATCAAGAATTTTTTGATGATTATATTAATCGCTGGTCAGATATGAAAAACACGTATTTTGATTGTACTTATATGATTACTTATCTTGATAGCTTAATAAATATTATTGATCCAGAAATGCCAGGACAGATAAACCAATGGGGTGGTGGAACTTATGCTGACTGGCTGCAAAATGTGCAAGATTTAAGAGATTTTATTAATCAAAGATGTAGCACAATAAACGCTTCTTTTGTGAATCCTTGTTATCCACAACTTTCAGGGCCTTACAATGTAACTGTTATCATTGATGGTATTGGAGAAGTAAAAGTTAGTGGCATTTCAGTTGACCAAAATAATTCTGGTTGGACAGGGCAATATTTTGGTGGTGTTACTCTTCCTTTTGAAGTGAAAAATGGTACTTTCTATTACTGGGAAGTAGATCCTATCAACACCTATGTATATGATTCTTTAGTGGACACCTTGGCTTTAAGTTTGTTGGGAGATGTTACTGTTACGGCTCACTTCATTCCTCCTGTGGAATATAAAGACGTTGTTTATCAGGTTATTCCAATGGGGACCTCTACAGAGATTGATGCTGACGGAACAATTTTAAATGCCTTTCCTTCTACAGAAACTTATGTGTTAGGAGATACCATTTCTTTAGCTCCAACGATTGATCCGCTTTACTATTTCAGCCATTGGGAGGCTGATAGCAACTCTATTTTGCCAAACACTTCTACGGAGCAAGTAACATTTTATGCTAATTATCCAGATACTATTCGCTTACACACGATCTTAAAGCCAACAATCTTATCTTTTATCGGTGGAGGAGATACCATTTGCACAAATGAAAATGATTTAGCAGAGGTGTTAGTTGATTTTAGTGGAATTGCGCCCTTTACTTTTGTATATGAAATTGATGGAGTGGCTCAGCCTTCAATTACAACTACTGATGACCCCTACATTATTTATACTAGAAAAGCTGGAGAATATACACTTTTATCTTATGCAGATGCAACTGGAATAGGGGTAACTTCTGGTTCTGCTTATGTAGTAGAAACTACCCCTCCAATAGCTCATTTTAGAATAAGTCCTGATGATAGACTTTCTATTCTTCATCCACAAGCGCATTTTATTGCAGATACTTTTGCAACTGTAAACTGGTTATGGAATTTTGGCGACAATTCTTCTGATAGTTTGATTCACAATCCTTATCATCTCTATGCAGATTCAGTTGGCTTATACCAAATAACTTTGATTGTTACGGATGTCAATAATTGCAAGGATACGACCTTTAATCAGCTTTGGGTAAAAGATGAATATTGGCTTTATATTCCAAATTCTTTCACACCTGATTTGGATGGAATAAATGATAAATTCTGTATTAGCTACCATGCTATTAGAGAAGAAACTTTCACTTTCAATGTGTATAACCGAATTGGCAAATTAATTTTCTCAACCAACAATATTAACGAATTAAATTGTGATAAAGGTTGGGATGGGAAACATAGAGAAAGCGGCAAAGAGTTGCCAATGGGGACTTATGTGTATGAAATTTATTTCAAGGATTTTGAGGGATGGAAATACCAAGATTCTGGCTTCATCAATATAATTCGGTAAAAGTATTTTTTGAGCTTTTAAGAAACTTTTAGAATTGTCCTCTTTTGCAAACTAAGCTTATTTTCTTCTACAAATTCTTCTAAAATTTTAAAGAAATTCAATATGTCTGTTTCTTTATTTTCAGCATTTATGGTGACAAATCGAACAAACTCTTCCCCTTTAAACGATCCGTATGCTACTAAAAGTTTCTTAGCATAATATAGTTTTGTGCACAACTCTTTGGCTTCAAATTCTTTGTAGTTAAAGCAGATCGACAAAGAATGGTCGTCATTATAAAGGGTGTAATTTGGATTATTTCTTACATAATTTCTTGCTATTTTTGAGGTTTCGAAAAGATACTCAACAATGTTAGATAATCCTTTTGTTCCGACTGCCTTCCAGAGCGTCCAAAATTTAAGTGCATCATTTCTTCTGCCACATTGGAAAGAGGTCTTTCCTAAATTATAATTATCCGAATGGGTTTGATACAAATAATCTGCCTCATTATTAAATGAGTTGAATAGGTTTTGTTTTTCATTTACAAGCAGAAGCGAACAAGTAAGCGGTGTCCCCAACATTTTGTGAGCATTAAAACTGAAAGAATCCGAATGTTCAATACCTTCTAATAAGCTTTTGTACTTTGGGCTAAAAACAACTGCTCCTTGATAAGCTCCATCTACATGCAACCAAAGCTCGTATCTTTTACAAATATTACTTAGCTCTTTTACAGAGTCAAAAGCGCCCAAAACAGTTGTTCCTGCTGTTGCATTTACATAAAAAGGAATAAGTCCTTTTTGGATATCTTTTTTTATACATCCTTCCAGTTTTTCAGGAATCATTTCTCCCTTGTTATTGGTTGGAATATATCGTAAATTCTCTCTCCCAATTCCTGCAAAAGAGGCATTTTTAGCATTTGAATAGTGTGACTCAAAAGAGGTATAAGCTACCATTGTTTTAATAACTCCGCTATTTCGAATTTCTAAATCTTTTTTATCTCTGGCCATAATTAAAGCCATAAAATTGCTCATGGATCCGCCAGTTGGGAAGGTGCCTCCAGAATGATTACTATAACCAATCATCTTGCATATTTTCTCTATTATTTCTGATTCAACAGCAGTTTGAGGGCCTGAAACTTTATATGTATACATACTTGTATTAAGCATTACAGCTAACAAATCTCCCAATACCGCCTTACTATTTCTCCCACCCCAAAGTTGATTAAAAAATCTATTGCTTGCCGTTTTTGGTGTTTTTAAAACCAAATCCTTTAGCGCTTTTGAAAATTCTGAAGTAATGGTTGGATTCTCTGGAAGAGACAGATCTATTTTTTCATACAATTCCTTGGCTTTAACAGGATCGGGTACTGGATTTTCCTTCTCCTGAAATAGTAGTTCATCTACTATGGAGTTAAAAAGTAATAAATCTTCATGCATTGCTTTTGACATTATTATTTTTTTTTGGTGGAGATAGTGGGATTCGAACCCACGACTTCTTGCATGCCATGCAAGCACTCTAGCCAACTGAGCTATACCCCCCAAAAACAGCAAGCAAATTTAAAGTAAATTCATTACTTTTGAGCAATGATTCCGTCAGAAATTAAAAGAAGTATAATTACACAGCTTGGTGATGCCTTAAATACGACTATTACTGTTAATGGAGAATCCTCAATAGTTGGCGGATGCATTAATAATGCCATCAAAATCAATACCAATAAAGGGGATTTCTTTGTAAAATGGAATACAAATTCTAAAGCAAATATGTTCCAATCTGAATATCATGGATTAAAAGTGTTGAAAGATACAAATACGATACGCATCCCTAATGTACTTTGTTTTGATGATGATTTTTTGATTCTTGAATTTATTCCTCCTTCTAATCCTAATAATGCTTTTTGGGAAGTTTTTGGGCAAAAATTAGCTTTAATGCATAAACAAACACATTCAAAATTTGGACTGGATTTTGATAATTATATTGGTTCCTTACACCTAGACAATACGCAAAACAAAAATTGGACTGAATTTTTTATTCAAAACAGATTGCAAGCACAGCTATCTATTGGGAATTTCTCAGGAACTCTTTTATCCGATTTTGATAAATTATTTCAAAAGCTTCCAAATCTTTTCCCTAATGAAAGGCCCGCTTTATTGCATGGTGATTTGTGGAGTGGAAATTTTTTAGCCAAAAACGGAGATACTCCTATGCTAATTGACCCTGCAATATATTATGGGAATAGGGAAATGGACATTGCAATGAGCAAGCTTTTTGGTGGGTTCAATTCTGATTTTTATTTTGCTTACAATGAGAGCCATCCGCTTGAAAATGGATGGGAAGAAAGAATACAAATTTGTAATTTGTATCCTCTTTTGGTACATGTAAATCTTTTTGGGGGATCATATCGCAATCAAGTGAAAAATATTTTGTCTTATTATGTAGGATAGTTTAAATTCTAAAATGCAAAAACTATATTTGCACACATTATATTTAAATGGTTAAATGAGTAAGTTCAAGCAATACAAACAGTTAAGTTTACCTAATATTCATAAGAAAGTTTTAGGAAATTGGAGGAGTGCTTCAGTATTTGAAAAGAGTATTGAAAGTAGAAAAGGAAATCCTACATTTACTTTTTATGAAGGACCCCCTTCTGCAAACGGAATGCCTGGGATTCATCATGTCATTGCGCGTACGATTAAAGATTTATTTTGTCGCTACAAAACTCTACAAGGATTTCAGGTAAACCGAAAAGCAGGATGGGATACACATGGACTTCCTGTAGAACTTGGGGTTGAAAAAGAATTAGAAATTACAAAAGAAGATATTGGGTCAACAATATCCATTGAAGATTATAATAAAGCTTGCCGAACCAATGTAATGAAATACAAAGGGAGTTGGGAGGATATTACTGAAGAAATGGGCTATTGGGTAGATATGCAAAACCCTTATTTAACCTATGAAAATAAATACATTGAAAGCGTTTGGTGGCTTTTGGGGAAAATGCACAAAAAAGAATTGCTCTACAAAGGATATACCGTTCAGCCTTTTTCACCAAAAGCAGGAACAGGGCTAAGCACACATGAACTCAATCAACCAGGATGTTATCGTGATGTAAAGGATACTTCTGCAATTGCTCTGTTTAAAGTAATTAAAGATGAAAAATCTAATTCCTTATTTGGGAGTACAAATCATGATATTTATTTTCTAGCTTGGACAACTACCCCTTGGACATTACCTTCTAATACCGCACTGGCTGTTGGTGAAAAAATAGATTATTTATTAGTAGAAACACTAAATCAATATACCGGAAAAGCAATTGCTGTTGTTGTTGCAAAGAAGTTAGCTTCAAAATATTTTACTCCTGAAAATGAAGATCTAAAATTTGAAGGCTATGAAACTGGCAATAAAAACCTTCCTTACAAATTCATTTCAGAATTTAAAGGAGATAGCTTAGAAGGGTTAAGGTATGAGCAACTGTTAGCTTACGCACAACCTGAAGATGGAGATGCTTTTAGAGTATTATTGGGTGATTTTGTAACCATTGAAGATGGAACTGGAATTGTGCATTTAGCGCCAAGCTTTGGTGCAGATGATAATCGACTGGCAAAACAAAATGGAATTGGGAGTTTAACTCTAGTAAATAGACAAGGAAAATTTGTTGATGAAGTAACTGATTTTGCGGGTATGTATGTGAAAGATGAATACTATGCGGAAGGAGAAGAAAAACCAAAACTCTCTGTTGATGTCCAGATTGTAATCAAATTAAAAGAAAATAACCTTTGCTTTAAAGCAGAAAAATATGAGCACTCATATCCTCATTGTTGGCGTACCGATAAGCCTATTTTATACTATCCTATGGACAGTTGGTTTGTGAAAACTACCGACTACAAAACAAGAATGATGGAACTCAACAATACCATTAATTGGAAACCTAAATCAACTGGTGAAGGGAGGTTTGGAAACTGGCTTGAAAACTTGGTGGATTGGAATTTATCGCGTTCTCGTTTTTGGGGAATTCCGATTCCAATTTGGAGAACTGAAGATGGAGAATCAGAAATCTGCATTAGCTCGATAGAGGAATTGAAAACTGAAATTGGAAAATCAATTGCAGCAGGAATAATGAAGACTAACCCTTTAGCCGAATTTAAGGTAGGTGATTTCTCAGAAGAGAACTACACTACTTTTGATTTACATAGGCCTTATGTTGATGATATTATTTTAGTTTCTGAAGATGGAGCCCCAATGACAAGAGAATTAGATTTGATTGATGTTTGGTTTGATTCTGGAGCAATGCCTTATGCACAATTGCATTATCCATTTGAAAATAAAGATGTTTTTGAACAAAATTATCCTGCTGATTTTATTGCGGAAGGAGTTGACCAGACAAGAGGATGGTTCTTCACATTGCATGCAATTTCAACTATGTTGTTTGATTCTGTTGCCTATAAAAATGTAATTTCAAACGGTTTGGTCTTGGACAAAAACGGAAACAAAATGTCTAAGCGATTAGGAAATGCGGCTGATCCTTTTCAAATAATTGACAAATATGGGGCTGATGCCGCAAGGTGGTATATGATTTCTAATGCGCAATCCTGGGATAATCTAAAATTTGACGAAAGCAGAATTGGAGAAGTTCAAAGAAAATTCTTTGGAACGCTTTATAACACTTATTCTTTTTTCGCACTTTACGCCAATATAGATAGCTTTTCTTTTTCTGAAGATGGAATTGTACTAGCAGAAAGAGATGAGCTTGACAGATGGATTCTTTCAGAACTAAATACCTTAATTAAGGAGGTTGAGGGGAATTATGAAAATTATGAACCTACTCGTTCGGCACGCTTAATTCAAGATTTTGTGATTTATAAATTAAGTAACTGGTATGTTCGTTTAAGCAGGAGACGCTTTTGGAAAGGGGAGTATAATAAGGCTAAGATTTCAGCATATCAAACTCTTTATGAGTGTTTAGAAAAAGTAGCAATTATTTCTTCTCCTATTGCACCATTTTTTATGGATAATTTGTTCCAGGATTTGAACTCTGTTTGTAAAAAAATCGGGGTGGAATCTGTTCATCTAGCTGATTTTCCAAGTATAAACAGTGCAGTTATTGATATTGATTTAGAGGAAAAAATGCAATTGGCACAAAACATTACCTCTCTTGCCCTATCATTGAGGAAAAAGGAACAAATTAGAGTAAGGCAACCACTTCAAAAAATAATGGTGCCTATTGTAAGTACTAAAATGGAAATTTCCATTAAAGGAGTTGAAAAGATAATCTTAAGTGAAATTAATGTAAAGGAAATTGAATATTTAACAGTAGATTCTGGGATATTAACTAAGCAAATAAAACCTAATTTTAAAACACTTGGCCCAAAGTTTGGGAAAGACATGAAGTTGATTTCTGGGGCTATTGCTCAATTTACAAATGAAGATATTAAGGAAATTGAAAGAGGCGGAAGTTATAAAATTAATGATACAATTACTATTAATTTAACAGATGTTGAAATTACTTCTGCTGATGTTCCTGGATATATTGTAAGTAGTAGTAATGGAGTGACGGTAGCGCTTGATACTACTATTTCTCAAAATCTGAAAGATGAAGGCTTGGCTCGAGAGTTTGTAAATAGGTTGCAAAATTTAAGAAAAGAAAAGAATTTTGAAGTTACCGATATGATCCATATTGAAGTAGAAAAAAATCAAGCAATAACAAATGCAATTAATAATAATTTAGAGTACATTTGTAAAGAAACTTTAGCAAAAGCACTTAGCTTTACTAAAGATGGTAGTTTTGAAGGAGAAACAATAGATTTAATTGACACCTTAACTGCAAGTGTTAAAATAATTAAAATTAGGAATCATGGCTAATAAAAACGCTTACACCAATACAGAACTTAAAGAATTTAAGCGCATAATTATTGAAAAAATTGAAAGAGCTAAAGAAGATTTATCTCTTTTGAAAAGTGCTTATGCAAATGATGCGGATAATGGAACGGAAGACACCTCTCCTACTTTTAAGGCCTTTGAGGAAGGATCAACCACGCTTTCAAAAGAAGAAAATATGAAACTTGCTATGCGACAGGAAAAATTTATTAATAATTTGAAAAACGCACTTATTCGAATTCAGAATAAATCCTATGGTGTATGCAGAGTTACCGGAAAACTGATTTCTAAAGATCGCTTAAAATTGGTTCCCCACGCTACCTTAAGCATTGAAGCCAAGAAAATGCAATAATTTCTTTTGAGAAAAATTCTTTTAACATCTTTTATTCTTCTTGTTTTTGATCAAATCTTGAAATTTTGGGTAAAAACCCATATGTTTTTAGGTCAGGAATATCAAATTTTTGATTGGTTTATCATTCACTTTGCTGAGAATAATGGCATGGCTTTTGGTATGGAGTTTGGCGGAGAATTGGGGAAAACATTACTTACTGTTTTCAGGATTATAGTTGTGATTGTTGGTATTTATTATATTAAATCGATAATAAAACCTCAACTTTCTATTGGCGCTTTAATTGCGCTCGGACTAATTATCGGAGGTGCTATTGGAAATATTGTTGACAGCATATTTTATGGTGTAATTTTTAACGATAGTTATAATAGTATTGCTACTTTTTTTCCTGATACGGGAGGTTATTCATCTTTACTGCATGGTAAAGTAGTAGATATGTTTTATTTCCCGCTAATAAATAGTCATTATCCTAACTGGTTCCCTTTTTGGGGTGGGAATCATTTTATCTTTTTTCGCCCTGTTTTTAACCTTGCAGATGCAGGAATTTCTATTGGTATTTTTATGATCCTTCTTCTTTACAGAAAGACATTCAGCTGATAGATTACTAGGGGGTATTACCCCTTTGAATTTCGCCGTAGATAGATCCAGAAATACTTTTTCTTTTAGAATGTTTTTTAATACACTCATTAATTTTTCTAAATACCCCCATAATAACAAATAAGTATTTGCTAGTTAATGGTATTTTTACACTCCCCCATTCTTCAGGAAATATATAATCATATTTATTTAAAAAGGGGCCGAAAATATACGTTGCCCGTTCTTTAATCTCATCTGTATAATAGTCAGATAAATTTTTTCTTTTCCCTTGTGTTTTGTTGGCAATTGATAGAGGGGTAGGATTTAAAACCCCTACTTTTTCAAGTGCAGTTATGTAATCATTTGCTATATTTTCATATCGTATTACATAATCACATTTATCAATCGTAACACTTGATGTATTATCATATGGTTTGTGATAAAATTTTATAAAATATTCCTGGAAAGAAGCATTATTCTCTTTTATAAAATTAAATCTTACTCTCTGCTTTTTTGTGATGTGTCCTTCATTTTCGACAAAAAGATCAGGATTTGTAAAATTTCCTTTTGCATTTGTCTTCATTTTCTCATAAACAGTTACTACGATTTCCATTGGATTTCTTAAAACTGCAAATACAAAATAATCTAACTCCTCTTTTGTTGCAACTTTCTCAAATTCATGATACAATGAATGTTTCCTTAAAAAAGGTTTTCCATCATATTTGGCATGCAACTCCTTTGTAATTGCAGATGATGCAGAAAATGGTAATCCTATAAATAAGTATTTATATTTATGACTAATAATCATTTACACTAAATTGTTATTAATTAAATACTCTGCAATCTGAACAGTATTAGTTGCAGCCCCTTTTCTCAAATTATCGGCAACAATCCACATATTAAGTGTTTTTTCTTGTGTGAAATCTATTCTTATTCTGCCCACAAAAACCTCATCTTTTTTATACGAATTTATTGGCATTGGGTATTCATTTTTTGTTGGATTATCCATTACAACTACACCCTCCATATGATTTAATGCAAGCCTCGCTTCATTCAAATCAAATTCATTTTCAAAAGTAATATTTACACTTTCTGAATGACCAACCACAACAGGAACTCTAACTGCTGTTGCAACAACATCAATATTCTCATCTAAAATTTTCTTAGTCTCATTAGTAAGTTTCATTTCCTCTTTAGTATAGCCGTTTTCTGTAAAATCATCACAATGCGGTAGAATGTTTTGATATATTGTGTGAGGGTATACCATCTCCCCATCTGTTCTTTTTTCTTCATTTTCTAATTGTTCAACTGCTTTTTTCCCTGTTCCTGTAATGGATTGATAAGTGGAAACTACGACTCTTTTTACTCCAAACTTTTTGTGAAGTGGGGCAAGCGCCATTACCAACTGAATTGTTGAGCAATTTGGATTTGCAATAATCTTATCTTCTTTTGATAACTCACTTCCATTAATCTCAGGAACGATCAATTTATGATTTGAGCACATTCTCCAGTATGAAGAATTATCAATTACTTTTATTCCTTTTTCTGCTAGTTTTGGCGCCCATATTTTAGAAACATTCGCTCCAGCTGAAAAAAGTGCTAAATCAACTTCTGTGTTTAATAACTCCA
The DNA here is from genome assembly GCA_036012565.1 of Flavobacteriales bacterium. GTDB lineage: Bacteria > Bacteroidota > Bacteroidia > Flavobacteriales > BACL11 > DUAL01. The sequence continues at coordinate 11,516 of DASCPP010000031.1, forward strand.
AAAGGGATATAACTTCATAACTTTTCCCCAAATAATTTATCTGTTTCCCGCAGGATTTTTCAGAAGCCACTGGGATTAATTCTGTTATAGGAAAATTTCTTTCGGCAAGAACTTCTAGCATCTCCCTGCCGACCATCCCTGTTACGCCTACAATTGCTAATTTCATATGTAAAACTATATTTCTAAAAGTTATATGGAAGACTCAAAATACGAGTCTTTCTTTTTTAACAATGCAAAAGTAGTATATTTACGGACTATGAAAAAGCGCTTTTTTATTTTTATATTGTTTAGTCAATCCTTAGTAAGTTTTGCTCAATTTACAGATACTTTCTCTGATGGAGATTTTACAAATAATCCTATGTGGATTGGTGATGCTGGAAATTTTGAAGTGGACTCTCTTTCAAAATTGCATCTAAATGATAGCATTACAAACAGCTCATATTTAAGCACTGCAAACCAAGCAATTATAAATGGGATTTGGGAATTTGAAGTGAAAATGGATTTTGCTCCATCAACTTCAAACTATTCAAAAGTATATATCGTTTCTAATAATGATGATATTACCTCCTCATTAAATGGGATGTATATTCGTATTGGAGGGGAAAGCGGAATGATTGATGATGTGAGTTTATATGTACAAAACGGAACTTCAAGTACAAAAATTATTGATGGAGTTGATGGGTTATCGGCAACAAATCCAGATTTGAAAATTAAAGTAAGTCGAGATAGTATTGGGTATTGGGAATTATTTGTTGATACTTCAAATCAATATATCCTGCAAGGAACTGCTTTTGACACCACTGTAAATACTTCATCTTTTTTTGGTATTTATTGTAAATATACCTCAACACGATCCGATTTATTTTGGTTTGATAATTTTAATGTAAGTGGAATTTTTTTAGTTGACAGCATAAAACCAGAAGTTACAACTACTCAAATAAACTCCACTTCATCTGTATTAGTAGCTTTTTCTGAACCTATCGATTCTATTACTGCCGTTAATCCTGCAAACTATATGCTTAGTAATGGTCTTGGGAGCCCTTCTAATATAACATTAAATACTCCAAATACTGTTGAATTATTTTTTGCAAACCCTTTTGTCAATCTCACAACTTATCAGCTTGATATCAATAATGTTCAGGATTTAGCACAAAATAGCATGCTTCCTTTTTCCATTAACCTTAGTTATTTTATCCCTCAATTTAATGATGTCGTAATAAATGAAATTTTTGTTGATCCCACGCCATCCATAGGCTTACCAGATGTAGAATACATTGAGCTTTATAATAGGACAAATACTATAATTGATTTAACAGATTGGACTATTACAATTGGAACAACTGAAAAGCAATTTCCTTTATCAATAATTGAGCCAGATAGTTTTGTTATTTTGATAAAGGATGAGGTGATAGATAGTTTTTCAAACAATATTTCAAAAATTGGTTTTTCATCTATTTCTCTTACAAATAGAGGTGCAGACTTGAACTTAAAAGATAATAATGGAAAAGTGATAAATACAATTTCTTATACGGATAAATGGTACAATGATGAT
>DASCPP010000032.1:0-8189 GCA_036012565.1 Flavobacteriales bacterium
ACAAAATCATACGCTATTTTTGGCATTCCAAGGTTTATGCTTTTCTCTACTGATGGAAATGTAATTTCTACTGATGCTGCAAGACCATCTTCAGATGAAATTCGACCACTTCTGGATGCGAACTTATAATTAGTGCAAAGAATTGTTGTTTTTACAGGAGCAGGAATTTCTGCTGAAAGTGGTCTAGGTACTTTTCGTGATAGTGGTGGGCTTTGGGAACAATACAAAATTGAAGATGTAGCAACTCCTGAAGCATTTGATAAAAATCCTGAATTAGTGCTTAATTTCTATAATCTGAGAAGAAAGCAACTATTGGATAGCAAGCCTAATGTGGCTCATTTTGCTTTAAACCAACTTTCTGAAAAATACTATTTAAATATTATCACTCAAAACATTGATGATTTGCATGAAAGAAGTGGAAATAAAAAAGTATTGCATTTACACGGAAAATTAAAAGAAGCAAAAAGTAGTTTAGATAACTCATTAATTTATCCAATAAAGGGTTCAGAACTCAAGATAGGAGATTTGTGCGAAAGAGGAAGTCAGTTGCGACCAAATGTAGTATGGTTTGGGGAAGCAGTACCAAAAATGATAGATGCTATTTCTATTACTAAAAAAGCAGATGTTTTTATTGTAATTGGCACTTCATTAAATGTATATCCGGCAGCATCTCTGCTAAATTATACCAATAATGCAAACAGAATTATTTTGATAGACCCAAAAGCAGAGGAGGAAAGAAGTATTGAAGTTATAAAAGAAAAAGCCACTATTGCTGTACCAAAATTGGTGGAGGAACTATTGCAATAAATCTTTAATATTCCCATAAGAGTTTTTTAATTTTTCCTTAATCTCTCCCTGTTTTACCCAACAAACCCTCATTATTCCCTCCTCTTTTTGAGGGACTAATTCGCCATCAAAATGGGTTCTCATTTTGAACCAAAAGGTGCGTTTTAATATTTTGTTGCCTTTATGCTTGTAAATATGATAGGTCTCCGAAAATTTCTCTACAATTTCCAAACCACTTATTCCACATTCCTCCTCTACTTCTCTCTTGGCACAATTTTCAATCTCCTCTGCTTTTTCTTTTTTCCCTTTTGGTAAATCCCATTTTCCATTTCTGAAAATCATTAAAAGCTCGTTTTCCAGATTATAAACCAATCCGCCTGCAGCTTCAATTAGATTGTAATTAGAGCAAAATGCTTCCCAATTATCTGCTATAACTTTTGGCTTGTTGTTAATGAAAACTTTATATTTTTGCGACATGATTTCTGATATTGAAATAGGCAAACAACTTGCCAAATTCTTACTGCAAATAAACGCAATTATTTTACAACCAGGTAATCCTTTCACTTGGGCTTCTGGCTGGAAATCGCCAATTTATTGCGATAACCGAAAAATTCTTTCTTTTCCTAAGAGTAGAACTTATATTCGACAAAGTTTAGTTAAGGTAATAAGCAAACATTATGGAAGTACCAATGTTATTGCTGGAGTAGCAACTGGAGCAATCGCCCATGGCGCTTTGGTGGCAGAAGAAATGGGCTTGCCTTTTATTTATGTACGTTCGGCAAAAAAAGAACATGGTAAACAAAATAGGGTTGAAGGTGCTTATAATTCTGGACAATCGGTAATTGTAATTGAGGATTTGATAAGTAGCGGAAAAAGTTGTTTGGAAGCGGTAGAGGCTCTGAGAAAGGAAGGATTAAATGTGAAAGGTTTAATTTCTATTTTTACTTACGGCTTTGATGTTGCTACCAAAAATTTCAAAAAAGCAAATTGTGAGTTCATATCTTTATGTAATTATTCTACGCTTTTACAGGTAGCCGTAAAACAAAATTATATAAAACAGTCGGATTTAGAAGTATTGGAGAAGTGGAGAAAAAATCCTTCAAAATGGAAAAAATAATATGAGTAATTTCAAAAGTCCTGAGGTAAAAGTAAATTTAAGTGCTGAGATGCTTTACGCCAAGCTTAGCAATCTGAATAACTTAAAAGACATTTTACCTTCTGAAATTTCTGATTTCCAATCCACAGAGGATTCTTGCTCTTTCAGAATGGGAGGAATGCCAAAAGTAAATTTGGTAATTGCCGAAAAAACGGCATTCTCCAAAATAATTCTACAAGCTGAAAATAGTCAAATTCCTTTTTCCTTAGCGTGTAATATCTCTCAAAATGGAGAAAAATGTAAAGCGATTTTGGAGGTAAATGCCGAGCTTAACATGATGATGAGAATGATGTTGGGAAAACCTCTTACCAACTTTTTGAATGCCATTGCCAAAAGGTTAAGCCAAATTTAAAACAAAAAGGAAATCTCTTTAAGAGAAAAGGATTTGTTTTTGCCATTTTCAAATGCAACTAAAAGATTACCGATTTCATCAATTCCTATAATTTTTGCTTTGATTTTTCTCCCTCCTATTTTATAGTCTTTCCAATTATTAAAACCATATAAAATAGCTAAATATTCTGATCTCATTTTTTCTGCTTTCCCTTGTTTTAATTGCAAATATCTTTTCGCAATGCAATCTAACAGTTTCTTTTGCAAGTCTGCAAGAGCAAAATTCTTTTCTAATAATTTTTTCATGGATGTTGCAGGGGGGGAATAATCCTTAAACTTTAGCTGATTTACATTCATTCCTATCCCAACAATTGTATCTTTTATTGTAGCGGTTTTTACAATGTTTTTTATCAGAATTCCAGAAAGTTTTTCATTCTCTACCAACAAATCGTTGGGCCATTTTATTTTTACACCTTTCTTAAAATATTTCTTTGCGAAATCGTACAATGCAAGGGAAATACAAATATTGATCTGAAACTGATTCTCTAGTAGAATATTGGGAGACAATACAATACTCATCAAAATATTTTTCCCGCGCTCACTTTCCCATTTAGCTTCTATTTGCCCCTCTCCTTTACTTTGGTGTAAAGCTGTGATTACTGCACCTTCTTTTATTTGCTCTGCTTTTAGCAATTTATAGGTGTAATTATTAGTAGAGATAGTAGAGTCTAATTTTATGTAATTATCTGTAAAAGATGAAGCCATAAATTTTGTGTTAATTATCCGTGCAAATTGATTACTTTTGCAAATGCAAACTTAAAATTTTATATGGGTAAAAAAGTAATGAGGAAGAAAAGTGATGTTTTAGCAAAAGCAATCATTAAGGCAATAAAGCAGCACAAAGGAAAAGAGGTAGTGAGTTTAGATTTGAGAGGGATTGAAACAGCAGTTTGCGATTTTTTTATTATTTGCCATGGCACATCAAGCACGCATCTTGCTTCTATTACTGAAAATGTTCGAAAAGATATATCGAAACTGCTAAAAGAAAAACCTTGGCATACAGAAGGGGAAAGCAATAAAGAATGGATTCTAATGGATTATTTTAATGTGGTGGTTCATCTGTTTAATAAAGAAAAAAGGGACTTTTACAAACTAGAAAGCTTATGGGCTGATGCTCAGATAAAATACATTGAACAATCAGCATAAAAAGATAAAATGACAACAAGAAAAAATAAACAACAACCACAATCGCCTAAAAATATCTTTAAGTTTAATATCATTTGGGTGTATGCTATTATTGCAGTTATTTTTTTTGGCTTGCAAATGCTAAACTTTGACGCTACAAAGCAAACTTCTTGGCAAGAGTTTAACCGAGAAATGCTGCAACAACAAAAGGTAGAAAAAGTGGTAATTGTAAATAAAGAAATTGCCAAAATTTATATTAAAAGAGAATATTTGGATGAAGAAAAATTCAGAGATGCAAATCAAAAACCACTTGGAGGAACCTCAAGAAAAGGACCGCATTTTTATTTTGAAATTGGCTCGGTGGAAACATTTAATCAGCAATTAAATGATGCCCAATCCGAATTTGAACAGTTTGAAAAAATAAGTGTTACCTATAAAACCGAAAAAGATGTTTTCGGAGATATTTTAGGATGGATTATTCCCCTAGTATTTTTCATTGCAATTTGGTTTTTCATCATGAAAAGAATGAGTGGTGGAGGTGTTGGTGGTGGACAAATTTTTAATATTGGAAAATCTAAAGCTACCCTATTTGACAAAGCAAAAGTAGAGGTAACATTCGAGCATGTTGCTGGCTTGGAAGGGGCCAAAGAGGAAGTGGAAGAAATTGTTGATTTCTTGAAAAATCCTAAAAAATATACTCGCTTAGGAGGTAAGATTCCAAGAGGAGCAATGCTTATTGGGCCTCCTGGAACAGGTAAAACGCTTTTAGCAAAAGCAGTTGCTGGTGAGGCAAAAGCGCCTTTTTTCTCTTTATCAGGGTCTGATTTTGTAGAAATGTTTGTGGGGGTCGGTGCAAGTAGAGTCCGTGATTTGTTCAAACAAGCAAAAGAAAAAGCACCATCTATTGTTTTTATTGATGAGATTGATGCGATTGGAAGGGCAAGAGGAAAAAATTCCATAACTGGGAGCAATGATGAAAGAGAAAATACCCTTAATCAACTATTATCAGAAATGGATGGCTTTGGCACTAATACAGGTGTAATCGTACTTGCTGCCACTAATAGAGCAGATGTGCTTGATAAAGCCTTGGTTCGCCCTGGAAGATTTGACAGACAAATTTATATTGATTTACCTGATTTGGTTGCCAGAAAGGCTATTTTTAAAGTTCATTTAAAACCTTTAAGACTAGTAAAAGATATTGATGTTAATTTCTTAGCCAGACAAACACCAGGATTCTCAGGCGCTGATATTGCAAATGTTTGTAATGAGGCTGCACTTATTGCTGCTAGAAAATCAAAGAAGAAAATTGAAAAGCAGGACTTCCTAGATGCAGTGGATAGAATTATTGGTGGATTAGAAAAGAAATCCAAAATAATTTCTCCTAACGAAAAGAAAACAATTGCTTACCATGAGGCTGGGCACGCTACGGTAAGTTGGATGTTAGAATTTGCCTCTCCTTTGATTAAAGTAACTATTGTGCCAAGAGGAAGATCTTTAGGAGCAGCTTGGTATTTGCCAGAAGAAAGGCAACTAACTACAACTCAACAATTAGAGGATGAATTATGTGCAGCACTTGGGGGCAGGGCTGCTGAAGATGTGTTTTTCGAAAAAATATCAACAGGTGCATTGAGTGATTTGGAAAAGGTTACTAAGATGGCCTATGCAATGGTGAGTGTTTATGGTATGAACAATAAAGTTGGAAACAGAAGTTATTACGATTCTGGTGGGCAAGATTATTCATTTACAAAACCATATAGTGAGGCAACAGCAAAAATTATTGATGAAGAAGTTTCAAAACTAATTGAAAAAGCATATACAAGAGCAAAATCTATTTTAAACAAACATAAAAAACAGCTAATTGAACTGGCAAACCTATTACTTGAGAAAGAAGTTATTTACAAAGAAAATCTGGAAAAGATTTTTGGCAAAAGAAAATGGACTTCTTTTGAAGAAGAAAAACTAAAAGAGATGGATAGTCAAGAAAACAATAAAAGCCAAGAAGCAGATAATAGTGCCTGACAATTGGATAAAAATTGCTTCTTCCAAACAAGCATATAAGATTGAATTACTAAAAGGATTGCTTAAAGAAAATAATATTATCTCCGTCTCGATAAATAAAAAAGACTCCTCTTATCTAGCATTTGGTGAAATTGAACTTTTTGTGGATTCTAAAGATGTTTTGAAAGCAAAAAATCTGATTCAAAAACAAGATAACTAATGCTGAAAAGAGCTATTTCTGGAGCAATCTATGCTGCGACTTTGTGGTTTGGAACTTCTTATTCTGAATTAAGCTTTCATATTTTATTCTCAGTAATTCTTGTAGTATGTCTATACGAAATAAGAAAACTCAGAAAAGAAAAAACAAAAATTATTGCTTTTCTATATGTTTTAGTATCCCTTACTTTGGTGCATCAAATTGACAGAGAACTTATTTTGTTCATGTTCATCATTACTTGGACGTTCGATACCTTTGCTTATTTGGTAGGGGTGCATTGTGGCAAACATAAAATAATGCCTTCTGTTTCCCCTAAAAAATCGTGGGAAGGCTTTGCGGGAGGTGCTATTTTCACAATACTTGCCGCTTTCCTTAGCTACCAATACTTTGGATTCAATTCCTTTAGGGATCCTTTAATCATTAGTATACTACTACCTTTTACTGCAACATTGGGCGACTTTTTAGAATCCTATTACAAAAGAAAAGCAGACGCAAAGGACTCAGGAAATTTTATTCCAGGGCATGGTGGGATGCTCGATAGAATGGACGCCTTTACCATAACAATACCGGTTATTTACCTATTGGCAAACTTATTATAAAATGAAACTACACAAAGAAGGAATAAAAATCCTTAGAAACGAAATCCTGATTTTTACATTGGTAAATTATATTACTTATTGGAATTCCGAATTAATATTTTGGTTTTTTACCCTACCTCTTGCTGTATTTTTATTTGTAATGTCCGTGTATTTTTTCAGGGTTCCAAAAAGAGATTTTCAAAGGAAAGAAGGATGCGTGTACGCCCCTTGTGATGGACGAGTAGTGGTGATAGAACAGGCAGAGGAAAACGAATATTATAAAGATAAGCGCTTGCAAATATCTATTTTTATGTCGCCCTTAAATGTGCATAACAACATATACCCAATTAGCGGAAAAGTGACATATACTAAATACCATCGTGGAAAATTTTTAGTGGCTTGGCATCCTAAAGCATCAACTGATAATGAAAGAAATACTATAGTTGTAGAAAATAATAAAATATCTGTCCTTTTAAGGCAGATTGCTGGGGCTTTTGCTAGAAGAATTATAAGTTATCCTAATGTTGGTGATTCGGCAACAACTTCTGATGAATTTGGTTTTATTAAGTTTGGATCAAGAGTGGATGTTCTTTTACCTATTGGCACAAAAGTAACAACTAAGCTAAACCAAAAAGTAAAAAGCGGTATAACGGTTATTGCTGTTTATTAGTCTTCGATATTCGAATATTTAGCTTCATTTCCTAATTTTCTTAAACTTTCAACTATTTTACTATATTTGTCCATCATTAATCAAAAAACTAAATAAAATGAAAAAATTAACCATTGTAATGCTTGCTTTCCTTTTTATAGGGTTAGGGAATGTAGTAGCACAAACAGAAGCTACAACAGAGACAAAAACAGAAGAAGTAAAAAAAGAATGTCCGTGGACAAAAAATGCAGATGGCAAACTAATATGCACAAAAACTGGAAAAATATGTAGTGAGGCATGCGTTAATAAGTCAAAAGGCAAATGTTGTAAAGGTAAAAGAAAAAGATGTTCTGGAAAATCAGGAAAATACAATAAAGCGTCTAAAAACTATTCTAGTGGTGGCAATTCTGGCTTCAACTTCAGTAAGAAAAGTAGTTGTTCAAAAGCTAAGAAATGTGGAGATGATTGCACTAAACCATGTTGTGCTAAAGAGGAAGAACCAACAGAGGAAACTGATGAAAGTTCAGATGAATAAAAGAACATTTTAAAATATTAAAAGCCACAATTATGTGGCTTTTTTTATACCAAAAAATATGGATTTCTTACCAAAAGAAATAGCAGATTATGCTTTAAGTTATACGCAAAACGAATCTGATTTGCTGGCAAAATTAAACCGAGAAACTTGGGCAAAAGTAATGACTCCACGAATGCTTTCTGGACATTTACAAGGGAGAGTCCTAAGTATGTTTAGCAAAATGATTGCACCAAATAATATATTAGAAATTGGCACTTATACTGGTTATTCTGCACTTTGCATGGCGGAGGGAATTACAAAAAATGGAAGACTCCACACCATTGATTCGAATGAAGAGGTTTGCAAATTCGCAAGAAAATATTTTGAACAATCAGAATATAATCAAAATATTATACAACACAATGGGGATGCTTTAGAGATAATACCAAGAATAGATACTGAGTTTCAACTTGTTTTTATTGATGCTGACAAAGAAAATTATTACAATTATTATAATTTGGTGATGGAAAAATTAACTCTTGGCGGTTATATTATTGCAGATAATGTACTCTGGAGCGGCAAAATCTTAGATTCTAATGAAGAAGGTAAAGAAACGCAAGCTCTAAGAACTTTTAATCAAAGAATACATGAAGATAACAGAGTAGAAAATATACTTCTTCCTATTAGAGATGGCTTAATGCTATGTAGAAAATTGCTACATTAATCATTAATTTACAAACAAATATTTTAGGTTTGTAAAAAATAATTTCAGATGA
>DASCPP010000033.1:0-3017 GCA_036012565.1 Flavobacteriales bacterium
GAGAAATCAACTCTTCTAACAAGAAGATAATTAAAGTAGTTGATGTTTTAGGAAGGGAAACATCTATAAATAGTAATCAAACCTTGTTCTTCATTTATGAAGACGGTACAATTGAGAAAAAGATTATTCTTGAATAAAAATAAACCCACTCAATTGAGTGGGTTTTTATTTTATATAAGATTCTTTAATTCTTCTAAACTACCTTCTAATTCTTTCTTTCTTTCCTCTCCTAAATCTCTATCAATATCCTGGAATTGAAACATCATAGTTTCTAAATCATGCTGGGAAAGTAGGGTTTCTGCACTAATAAATAATTCTTCATTCTCTGCAGCAATATGATCGCTTAGATTTTCACAATAATCGATTAGTTCTGAAAAAGCTATTTTAACATCTACCTCTAAAGAATCTTCAATATCAGATATATACTCTCTAAAATCTTCATGATTTTCTAACATCTCTGCAATAATATTCATTCCCATTACTTCATTCTCTTCTGAAATTTTCTGAAACAATAATTCTTCCTCTTTATGATGGTGATATTTATCCGCATAATGTCTGAAAAAGTAAATTAATTTTATACAAAACTCTTTCCATTTCTCGGGATTCTTGTTCAATAAATTTTCTGAATCTTTTGCTATTTCTACTGCTGATAAGATTACTTCATGTTCATCATACAATACTTTTGTATATTCCATTAAAATATCTCTTTTAATCCTTCTTTTATAAATACTCCAATCATCTCTTTTCTGTATTCTCTTGAATATAAATCAGTTTTTACAATTCTACATTTTTTAGTAGATTTTGTAATTATCTCATCTGTTGAAGTATTCTTTTTAAAATCCAAAACAATAGGTTTTGGGTCAACACCTCCTAGAGCTACTCTTATATTCTTCTCATTCCAGGAAATTGCACAAGTAAGAGAAGTAAATTCTAATGTTTTTCGTTCTCTCAATTTCTTGAAAAACACTTTTAAATTATTCTTTGGAATAATTATCTCTTTTATAATTGTTTCTGCACTTAAATTATGAGGATTTATTCCATCACCAGAATAAATATCTTCTAAGAGAACTCTTTCTTCTCCTTCATTATTTACAATACAAACGCTTGCATTTAAACTAATCAAAACTGGTGCAGTATCCGAAATCATTTTCGCATAACAACTTCTTTTACCACCAGAAGCAATACAAATATCTCCTTCACATTTAAGGCAATTCCCTGCCGCTTCTCTCCACCACTCAGATTGATTGTAATACATACATCTATTATCACAAAGTAAGTTACCCCCAAGAGTTGCAGATTTTCTAATAAGTGGAGATGATACACTCTTCACAGACTGAATAAATGTTGGAAATAACCCTTCTAATTCTTTATTGTTTTCCAAATCAGAAAGAATTGTTGAGCTTCCAATTCTCACTTCATTATCATCAATTTTTAAAAATTTTATTTCTTTAATCTCTGATATATCAATAAGTGTTTTGGAAGTATTATTTTTCTGATACTTATTTATCATCACATCAGTACCACCAGAGATATAAGAAAAATCAGAATTAATCTTACTAAATTCTATTGCCTGAGAACAAGACTTTGCTATTAAGTATTTATTCTCCATTTTCCTTATTCTTAATTTTTCTTAAAACATCCTCTGCCCTAATCGGTAAAGAAGTAATTCTAATACCAACTGCATCATAAATTGCATTTGCAATTGCAGGTAAAACAGGATGAATTGCTCCCTCTCCACATTCTTTAGCTCCAAATGGCCCTTCAGGGTCTATACTTTCAATTATATTAGTATGAATTGCAGGGGTATCAACAGAAGTAGGAATCTTATAATCTAGGAAATTTGCATTAAGCAACATTCCATTATAATATTTCATCTGCTCACTCATTACCTGACCTAATCCCATATGCCAACTACCTTCTAATTGCCCTTGAACCGCCAAAGGATTTATTGCTTTTCCAGCATCATGTGCTCCCCAAATATTTATCAGATTTACTTCCCCAGTTTCTTTATTCACATCTACTTCAGCAATAACTGAACCAAAAGAATAAGACGGACTAAGACCTGCTCCTGCCCCTTTAAAATCACCTCCTAATTTTGGCGAATTATAATATCCTGATGTACTAACAGCCCCAACTTTATTTGTCAGAAATACAATTGCTTCCTTCCAAGTTAAATCCACTTTTTTATCATTAGAAAAAACTCTTTCTTTAGATAGATTTAGTTCTGACTTCATTATATCATGAGCTTTACTAACCGATTTTAGAACTTCCTCCTTCAAATTTTCTGCTGCCATTTTTGCTGCATTTCCTGCCATAAAAGTTACTCTACTTGAATAAGAGCCTAAATCAATTGGTGTAAGTAAAGTGTCTGCTGCAACTACAAAGATATTATCCATACTTAATCCTAAAACTTCCGCAACAATTATAGCCAACATGGTATCGCTTCCCTGCCCTATATCACTAGCACCTGAAGTAACTAGAACTCTACCATCCATATCCACTTTTAAGTGAACTACTGATTGAGGATATTCATTCCAATGAATTGGAAGTGCAGAACCACTAATAAAAAACCCACCTGCAACACCTAATCCTTTTCCACTTTCTAACTTCCTATACCTAGTTTTCCAATCAGATTGATTCATTACAGTCTCCAAACATTGCCTACTTCCGTTTGATGTAATTCTATATTGCCCTACAGTAATTGAATTCTCTGAAATCAAATTATCTAACCTCAACTGACAAGGGTCAATATTTGCTTTTTGTGCTAATTCATCTAATAAAGTTTCTACAGCAAAACGAGAATTTACTGCTCCATGCCCTCTCATTGCGCCACTTTGAGGTTTATTTGTGTAAACTCTTCTTGTTCTAAAACCAAAATTTTTAATATCATAAGGTGCCTGTAACAACACTCCATTGTAGTAAGAGGTTACCACTCCAAAACTACCATACGCTCCACCATCAATAACAATATCTGCATCCAAAACTGAGATTTTATTATTTTTATCCAATCCCATTTT
>DASCPP010000034.1:0-3462 GCA_036012565.1 Flavobacteriales bacterium
CATGCTTCAACAACTGTTATTGCTCAATTTTTTACAGAGAGTAAATATTTTGGCTTGCTTTTAGAAAAGGAAATTGCTAATTTGAAAGTTATTTTGGAAAATCCTCAAAAGCCATTTACGGCCATTATTGGTGGAGCAAAAATTACAGGGAAAATTGATGTTATCATGGCACTACTCGACAAAGTAGATAATCTGATAATTGGGGGTGGAATGGCTTATACTTTTGCTAAAGCAATGGGGGGAAATATTGGGAATTCTTTGGTAGAAGAAGAAAAAAATTCTTTGGCGAAACAACTTATTGAATTAGCTAAAAGCAAAGAGGTGACGTTATGTCTGCCAAGTGATTCGGTAAATGCCAATAAATTTGATAATAGTGCCGAAACCAATACTTCTGAAATCATAAATATTCCTGATGGATTTATTGGTTTGGATATTGGAAAAGATAGTATTGCCACGTTTTCTGAAATGATTGAAAGCTCAAAAACAATAATTTGGAATGGTCCAATGGGTGTTTTTGAAATGGAAAATTTTGAAAAAGGGACAAGAGAAATTGCTAATGCTATTTGCAAGGCCACTGAAACGGGCGCTTACTCTTTAATTGGAGGAGGTGATTCTGTTGCTGCAATCAAACAATTTGGCTTGGCAAAAAAAGTGAGTTATATCTCAACAGGCGGTGGAGCAATGCTAGCATACTTGGAGGGGAAAACCTTGCCAGGAGTTGATGCTATTCTTTCTTAATCTTTTCTTTAATCTCCTCTTTTACTTGCTTTGTTTTCTCTTGAAAATCTTCTAATATCCCTTTGTGTGTTTCAATATGCGGACTAATTAATTCTATTAAGTTCGTTATTGGCTTGTGAAGTTGCGCGCTTTGTTTAGTGTCTTGTGGAATGATCTCAAATTTTGATTCAATCATTAGTAAAAAACTAATTATTAATGCTAATTTCAGCATGCCAAATATTCCTCCTAATATCCTACTTAAAAATCCCAGTGCAATGGCTTTTGTCAATTTATCTGTTAAATACCCTAATAATTTAATGGCTAATAAAACAGAAATAAACAGAATAGCAAATGCCAATAGGGGCTTGAATTGCTCATAATCATTAAATATTCCACTAAGGTATGGCTCTAATAGGTTTGAAAAATTAAGGGCGATATAAATTCCTACTACTAATGAAAGTAGGCCTGTTATTTCTTTAATCAAGCCATTAGAAAATCCTTTTATCAATCCGTAAAGCAAGGGAACGGCTATTGCAATATCTAAATAATTCATGGTGTAAAGATATTAAATAATCTATTTTTGCGCTTATGGAAAAGCTGAATAATAAATGGGATACTTTACTTTTAAAGTTACAAAAAGATATAGCAGAAGACATAGACCTTAAAGGAGTTCTTTTCTTGATTGGGGTGCAAGAGCTACAAATGGGGATTAAAGAATTTAGCAAAGAAGAAAAGCAAGACATCCTGCACCTTGCGGTGTGCAAACTGCTTACGCCTTATGGTTATTTTAAATTTGAGAAAGTGGATGAAGATGGTTGGCCACACTGGATAGAATTAAAAGCCATTAAAAATCTTAGTGGAAAACAGCAGGATTTGCTAATAAAAGAAGCTATTCTCACTTATTTCTCTTAATCGATTTCGACTGTTTTGCTAACGGTTTTGTGTTTTAGTAAACGGATTACATTACTTCCTGTAAGTTCGTTAGTTCCAACCCACTTGCTCACATCAATATTTAAAATTGCTTCATGTTCAAATATATGCTCTGTTTTTCCGCTTGCATCTGTCCATTGTTCATCAGAAATAATTGAAGGAGACCCCGCTTGACTAATCTGTCCGTCCTGATGCAGCTTTACTCTTGCGTCTTTAACAACATCTCCATTGACATCAATAACTGTAATACTTGCCATGGTGTCAGCATCTTTTTTGCAAGCGCTAAGCGTGCACATAAAAGCGATAATCCCTCCAAGAAATAAAAATTTAAAAAAATTGTTTTTCATAATTGTTTTAATTATTGCTTTCTTTGTAATTGAAAAAGCAAATATATATAAATTATTTAGATGTTAGAAAAGGTAAAGGATTTACTGCATGAGGTTGAAAATTTTACTCCCAAATCAGAAAAAGAAGTAGAAGAGTTTCGTTTGGATTTTTTGGGGAAAAAGGGTTGTTTAAGTGAGTTGTTTGCTGCTTTTAAAGATGCCCCAAATGAAAGCAAAAAAGCATTTGGAAAGGCAATAAACACCTTAAAGCAAAATGCGCAAGCAAAAGTTGAGGCCTACAAGGGTAGCTTTGAAACAGAAGAAAAGGGAGAAGGGATAGATTTAAGCCGCCCTGTTTCCTTGGACAATTTAGGAAGTAGACATCCTATTTCTCTAATCCGAAATGAAATTGTAGATATTTTTAATCGCATTGGTTTCACTATTTCTGAAGGGCCTGAAATTGAAGACGATTGGCATAATTTTTCTGCTCTTAATACTCCTAAAGAACATCCTGCGAGAGATATGCAGGATACTTTTTTTATTCAAACTAATCCAGATATTTTATTAAGGTCTCATACTTCTACTGTTCAAGTGAGATATATGAACGAAAACAAACCTCCAATACGAACAATATCTCCAGGTAGGGTATATAGAAATGAGGCTATTTCGGCTCGTGCTCATTGTCTTTTTCATCAGGTGGAGGGCTTGTATGTTGATGAAAATGTAAGTTTTGCTGATTTAAAACAATGTCTTCTTTATTTTGCAAAAGAAATGTTTGGAGAAAAAACAAAAATTAGATTACGCCCATCTTATTTTCCTTTTACAGAACCTTCTGCTGAAGTAGATGTAAGTTGTAATATTTGTAGTGGAAAGGGTTGCAATGTCTGTAAAAACACTGGTTATTTGGAAATCTTAGGTTGTGGTATGGCTGACCCGAATGTATTGGAAAATTGTGGTATTGACTCTAAAAAATACAGTGGTTTTGCTTTTGGAATGGGAATTGAAAGAATTGCTATGCTAAAATACGGGGTAAATGACTTACGCCTGTTTTTTGAAAATGACGTTCGTTTCTTAAAACAATTTTCTTCTTTATAGCTTTATTCTATAATTATTCTTTTCTCTACTGTTCCATCATCATATTTATAGAAAAGGGGTGTATTCTTTTTTTGTTTAGATTTTCTTCCAAGGATATCAGTAATTCTATTAAGCTTACGATCTGAATTCATTTCTTCAATTAAGGAAACAATAATAGAAACAGATAAACTTACTGTATCCCCAACACAACCATTTACATCTGTTTCTAGAACATAAATAATATCTTGACCTGCTGAATTCCATATCACATCTATCGTGTTTGTGCCTAATCCTGATTGTATACTACCGCTATTCATCCACCAATTATATGTTGAACCAAAGCTCTGTGTTACGGAATAAGTTTCTGTTTGAAATTGTGTAGTATTAATTGAGCCAGTAATAGCAGAAGTATTTA
>DASCPP010000035.1:0-26982 GCA_036012565.1 Flavobacteriales bacterium
TTATAAAACCAATATTTCGCTTTATAAAACATTATTTTATTCAATTAGGAATATTGGATGGTTATGTTGGGTTTATCATTTCCTCTTACCAGGCAAAAGCAGTAAAAATGCGTTATAAATACTTGAAAACGTTGCGTAATGCAGAATGAAATAAATAAAGCATTAGAAGTTTTAAAAAATGGAGGAACAATCCTCTACCCCACTGATACTATTTGGGGCATTGGATGTGATGCTACAAATGAAAGTGCGATTGCAAGAATTTTTGATATTAAAAAAAGAGTTGAAAGCAAAGCTATGATTTCTTTAGTTTGTAATACTGCAATGATTGATGACTATACTAATTCAAATCAACTTCAAATTTCACTTTCAGATAAACCTACATCAGTTATTTATCAAAATGTTAATAGGTTAGCAAGCAACTTAATTGCTAAAGATAAAACAGCTGCTTTCAGAATTAGTAGTGATGAATTTTGCCATAGATTAGTTTCAGAATTTGGGTTTCCTATTGTATCTACTTCTGCAAATATTAGTGGAAAAGATCTTCCTAAACAATTCTCAGAAATATCTGATGAAATAAAAGATAATGTTGATTATGTAGTAAATTTGCGGAAAAAGAGAATTATGGATAAAGCATCTGAGATTTTATTTATTAATAAAGATGGTAGCATAAAAAAATTACGCTAAGGATGAATCTAAAATCTTCATTAAAGAGCCCTATTTTTAGAACCGTCTCTGAAATTGCTGATGAGTTAAACTATCCAACATTTGTGGTTGGTGGTTGGGTGAGGGATTTGCTCATCAACCGCAAGCAAATAAAGCCAGATATAGATTTTGTATGTGTTGGAAGTGGAATAACACTCGCAAAGAAAGTAGGAGAGAAATTAGGAGAAAAAGCCAATTATAAGGTTTTTAAAAATTTCGGCACAGCCATGATTAATTTTGAAGGAGAAACTTATGAATTTGTAGGTGCAAGAAAAGAATCTTATAGGGCAAATTCTAGAAAGCCTATAGTGGAAGATGGCACATTGCAGGATGACCAAAACAGAAGAGATTTTACTATTAACGCATTAGCAATTCAATTAAATAAATCTAATTTTGGCAAACTAATTGATCCTTTTTCAGGACAAAAAGATTTAGAAAAAAAAATTATTCGCACTCCTCTTAGTCCTGAAATTACTTACTCGGACGATCCTCTAAGGATGATGCGTGCCATTCGTTTTGCCACCCAGTTAGATTATAGTATTGAGAAAAAATCTTACGAATCGATAAAGCACAATGCTAATCGGATCAATATTGTTTCAAAGGAAAGAATTATGGATGAGTTTAATAAAATTATGCTCTGCAGAACACCATCCATTGGAATTAATCTTTTGTTTGAAACAGGGCTTTTGCAACAGTTTTTCCCTGAAGTTTGCAATCTGCAAGGAGTAGATATTAAAAACGGGCATGCCCACAAAGATAATTTTTACCACACCTTAAAAGTATTGGACAATATCTCAGAAAATACGGAAGATTTATGGCTCAGATGGGCTGCACTTTTGCACGATATTGCAAAACCTCAAACCAAAAAATACTACAAAAATCAGGGATGGACTTTCCATGGACATGAGTTTTTTGGCTCAAAAATGGTACCGAAAATTTTCAAAATGTTGAAGTTACCTTTAAACGAGAAAATGAAGTATGTAAAAAAAATGGTTTTATTGCATTTACGACCTATTGTTCTGGCAAAAGATATTGTAACGGATTCGGCAGTGAGGCGATTGCTTTTTGATGCTGGAGATGATATTGATGATTTAATGATGCTTTGTGATGCCGATATTACATCCAAAAATCCAAATAAAGTAAAAAAGTATCTTGATAATTTTCAATTGGTAAGAAGGAAGTTAAAAGAAGTGGAAGAAAAAGACCATATCCGAAATTGGCAACCACCAATTAATGGAGAAGAAATAATGGATTTTTTTGGCATAAAAGCTAGCAGAGAAATTGGAATTATCAAAAATGCAATAAAAGAAGCAATACTAGATGGGGAGATTAAAAATGATAAAAAAGAAGCCTTGGGATTTATGATAAAAAAAGGAGCAGAAATCAATCTTTCTCCAAAAGCAAAAAAATAATCTTTTGGATGAGTGTTGCTAATAAGAATAAACGCTTAATCGTAATTTCTGGGGCTACCGCAATTGGAAAAACTGCATTGAGCATACAACTTGCTCTGCACTTTAATTCTGAAATAATTTCAGCTGATTCCAGGCAATTTTATAAAGAACTGAAAATAGGTGCCGCACCTCCATCTGAAGAAGAATTAGCAAAAGTCAAACATCATTTTATACAGCATTTATCGGTAAAGGATGATTATAATGTTGGGCTTTTTGAAAAAGATGCAATAGCAGTTTTGTATACTTTATTTAAAAAAACCGATACGCTAATTATGGCTGGCGGTTCAGGATTGTACATAGATGCTGTTTGTAATGGATTGGATACATTCCCGAAAGTGAATGAGAAAATTAAGAAGGAACTTATTGCAGAATATAAAAATAAAGGAATTACATTTTTGCAAGATGAACTTAAACAACGAGACCCTGTTTATTTTGATATTGTTGATATAAATAATCCCCAAAGATTGATAAGGGCATTGGTTGTAATAAGAGAAAGTAGAAAACCGTTTTCCTCTTTCAGAAATAAAACATCTGCAAAAAGGGATTTCAAAATCTCTCATTTTTCATTGGAAATGGAAAGAGAAAAATTATATGAAAGAATAAACAGGAGAGTCGATTTGATGATGGAAGAAGGATTAGTAAATGAAGTAGAAAATTTAATCACCTACAGAAATAAAAATGCTTTACAAACTGTGGGATACAAAGAATTATTTGCATTTTTTGATGGAGAAATGAATTTGGAAGAAGCCATTGAAAAGATAAAACAAAACACAAGGCGTTTTGCAAAGAGACAAATATCTTGGTTTAAAAGAGATGAGAGTATTCAGCATTTAAAAATGGAAAATGCTTTCCAAAAAATTATTGGAAGTTTAACCTAAAATATTTACCAAAAAATATGGTTTCCTCTAAAATTAAAGAAATGGCGAAAATGGTCAGATAATTTCAAAAAGTTTGCTGAAGAGCAATAAAAAACATCCAACAAATGGCAGGGATTTCATTATCTAATATCTAAGCAAGTACTTCCGCAACCTTATCAGCTGCTTCTTGTAATAAAATAACAGATTCTACTTTAAGTCCACTTTCATCAATAAGTTTTTTAGCTTCTTTAGCATTTGTACCTTCTAATCTTACAATTAACGGAATATTAATATCTCCTATATTATTGTAAGCATCTACAATTCCTTGAGCTACTCTATCACATCTTACTATTCCACCAAAAATATTTACTAAAATTGCCTTCACATTTTCATCTTTCAGAATAATACGAAATGCTTGTTCTACTCTTTTGGCATCTGCAGTACCACCAACATCCAAGAAATTCGCTGGATTACCACCCGCCATTTTAATAATATCCATAGTAGCCATAGCAAGTCCTGCTCCATTTACCATACAACCAACATCTCCATCAAGTTTAACAAAGTTAAGTCCGTACTCCCCTGCTTCCACTTCAGCTGGGTCCTCTTCTCTTATATCTCTTAAACCTTCATAATCTTTATGTCTGAAAAGAGAATTGTTATCAATACTTACTTTCGAATCTACTGCTAAAATCTTATTGTCAGAAGTTTTCAATACAGGATTTATTTCAAATAAAGATGAATCCGTTTTATCATATGCTGTATACAATGCATAAACAAATTTTGTCATTTCTTTAAATGCATTTCCACTTAACCCTAAGTTAAATGCAATCTTTCTGCACTGAAAAGATGTTAATCCTACTTTTGGGTCAATTTCCTCAGTAAAAATTAAATGTGGAGTTTCCTCAGCAACAGCTTCAATATCCATTCCTCCTTCAGTTGAGTACATAATCATATTTCTACCTGTTGATCTGTTTAATAAAACTGACATGTAAAACTCAGAAGTATTGCTCTCTCCAGGATAATATACATCCTCAGCAATAAGCACCTGATTTACTAATTTCCCATCAGATGAAGTTTGCGGAGTTATTAGGTGCATTCCTAAAATATCATTTGAAACTGACTTAACTTCCTCTAAAGATTTCGCTAATTTTACACCCCCACCTTTTCCTCTACCTCCAGTATGTACTTGTGCCTTAACAACCCACCAGGTAGTGCCAGTATCAGTATTTAGTTTTTCAGCAGCAGCTACAGCTTCTTCAGGTGTTGTTGCAACTATACCTCTTTGGATTTTTACACCAAAACTATTTAGTAATTCTTTTCCCTGATATTCGTGTAGATTCATTTCTATTATTCTTTCCGCAAAAATATAGGAATCAATCGAATTACAATCCTCTATTGAAAAAAGATTCTATTTTTGTATTCCAATTATTTCTTGATGAATTTAAAATTCCTTTCGCTTCTTTTTACCCTCATTCCTCTTCTTTGCTTTTCACAGTTTATTGATAAAAAAGTGTACAACATAGAAAGAGTTCAAAATGCTCCTAAAATAGATGGCGCACTAAATGATAATGTTTGGAACAACATAAATATTGCAAGTGATTTCTCTCAAATATCACCAAATAACGGAACACCAGAAAAAAATCATCAAAGAACTGAAGTAAAGATCTGCTATGATAGCAAGAACATCTATTTTGGAATAATGATGTATGATAATGCACCTGACAGTATATTAAAAGAACTCTCTAAACGTGATGATGAAAATAAGAATTTTGATGCATTTGGTATATTTATAGATCCATTTAATAATGCTCAAGTTGAATATAATTTTATGATTTCTGCAGCAGGAGTACAAGTAGATAGAAAATTCTCTAAAACTGGTATTGATAAAACATGGGATGCTGTTTGGAAATCAGCTGTAAAAATAAATAATGACGGATGGGTAGGAGAAATAGCTATCCCTTTTTCACAAATAAGATTCCCTGACAACGATATGCCTTGGGCAATAAATATGGCAAGAACAATAAGAAGGTATCGTGAAGATTATAGCTGGAACCCAATAGACGTAAACTATAATGATTTTGCATTACAAGCTGGATTACTTGATGGAATTAAAGATGTTGATTCTCCAATACGTCTTTCATTTATGCCTTATGCATCAATATATGCTGACAGCTATGATGGAAAAACTAACTTCCCATACAATTATGGAGCAGATCTTAAATACGGAATAAATGAAAGCTTTACTCTTGACATGACACTTATACCTGATTTTGGACAAACTGCAGCTGATGCAATGGTATTAAACCTCTCTCCTTTTGAGGTTAAATATGAAGAAAAGAGACAATTTTTTAATGAGGGAACTGAGCTTTTTAATAAAGGAGAGGATATGTTTTATAGCAGAAGACTTCAAGATGATTTATTAAATGCTTCAAAAGTTACTGGAAGAACTAAAAACGGATTAGGAGTTGCTGTACTTAATGCTGTAACTAATAAAACAAATGAAGATCCCTTGACTAATTATAATGTTATGATATTTGATCAGGCTTTTGGCAATAGCTCATCAGTAAGCCTAATGAATACGCATATGCTTCAAAATGGAAGTGGAAAAGATGCAAATGTAACAGGTGTTTTTACAAGAATCAACAATAAAGAGAATACTAGAGTGTATGTAGGAAAACTAAAAATGAGTCAGGAATTTGAAGGAAATAACTTAACAAAAGGATTTTCTGGTATGTTGGCAGTAGGAAAAACTAATGGGAATTATCAATATGACTTATATTCTATTTTTGAAGATGATAAGTATAACCCTAATGATTTAGGTTTTTTATATTCAAATAATGAGATAACAAATGGCCTATCTCTAAGTTATAATCAATTTAATGAAAATAAAAGATTTGTTAATTCAAATATAAGCACTTCTATAAATCACCAAACTTTATTTACTGATCAAAAATTTGTTAATCTAGAATTAGAAGCATCAACACGTATGACGTTAAAAAACTATACTACCATCTCTATACGCACTAATTTTAATCCTTATGAGAAGAATGATTTTTATGAAGCAAGAACAGGAGACTTAGAACATCCAGTTAAAAGATCAAAATCAATAAATGGTGGAGGATGGATATCAACAGATTATAGAAAAAAGATTGCTATAGATATTGGTGGAGGATTCAAAACAGTTCCTTTATATCAAGGACATGGTTATAGATGGCGGATATCTCCAAGGTACAGGTTAAATGATAAAATATCACTTCGTTATGTGCTTTCTATCAGAAATCAATTTAATGATATTGGATTTGTCAAAAATGATACCTCAGGTTTATTTATATATCCTCCACAAGTTGATTATGTATTTGCTAAAAGAAATACCTTCATGATTACAAATGTATTAAGTGCAAATTATATTGTAAATAATAAGATGGATCTATCTATCAAACTAAGATATCATATGGATCAAGTTGAAAATTTAGAATTCAATTCGTTAGGTGATGATGGGTATTTATATGATAGCGAGTATATTGGAGAACATAATATAAATTATACAACTTGGACATCCGACATAGCCTTTAATTGGTGGTTTGCTCCAGGAAGTCAAATGAGCCTGGTTTGGAAAAATGCTATTGATAATGAAGATAATATCCTAATAAATCATTGGGTTGATAATTTGAAAGAATCGTTTAACCTAGCTCAACAAAATAGTTTATCCTTAAAAGTTATTTATTATTTAGATTATCTTTACCTCAGAAAAAAATAGTTATTAGATAATGATTAAAGCAAATAAAATAAATTTTTCTTACGGGAATCTAAAAGTGCTAAAAGAACTTGATTTTGAAATTAAGAAAGGAGAATTTGTTTCCATTGTTGGCGCCTCTGGAAGTGGAAAAACTACTTTACTTCAACTATTAGGAACACTGGAGAATGTTCAAAATGGTTCATTAGTTATCAATGGTAAACAAGTAAATATACTCAGCCAAAAAGAGTTGTCAAGTTTCAGAAATAAAGAAATTGGGTTTGTATTTCAGTTTCATAATTTATTGGTTGAATTTTCTGCATTAGAAAATGTATGCTTACCAGCATATATTGCAGGAAAAAGCAAAAAAGAAGCGGAAGCAAAAGCCACAGAAATACTTACAATGCTTGGGATGCAAGAGAGATTAAGCCACAAACCCAATGAACTTTCTGGGGGAGAACAGCAAAGAGTGGCTGTGGCTAGGGCGCTCATCAACTCACCTGCTATTATATTGGCAGATGAGCCAAGCGGAAATCTGGACTCGAAAAACGCAAAGGATTTGCACAATCTGTTACTAAAACTAAACCAGAAAACAGGACAAACTATTGTAATAGTGACCCACAATAATGAACTTGCCAATATGGCAAACCGAAAACTAGAAATGGTGGACGGAAAATTAATTTCCTAAAAAAAAGCTCAGCTTTGCTCAAAAGTGTACTTTTGTACTTTGATGAGATATCAAAACCCACAACTGCTTTTAGCGCTTTTTGCAATAGCAATTCCTATTATTATTCATCTTTTAAATCTAAGGAAATACAAAACAGTTCGTTTTTCTAGCATTCGTTTCCTAAAAGAAATAAAGCAAGCAAAACGCTCTAGTTCTCGCCTTAAAAACTTACTTATTCTATTGAGCAGAATTTTAGCGATTACTTTTTTGGTTTTGGCATTTGCAAAGCCATACATCCCTACAAAGCAGGAGCAAACAGATATTGCAAAAAATCTCTTCTTTTATATTGACAATTCCTTTAGTATGGAATCCGTTTCTGAGGAAGGTATGCTATTAGATATTGCCAAAAACAAAGCGGAAGAAATTGCCAATCAGTATAATACAGAAAGTAATTTTTACCTAATTACAAATGAGTTTTCAGCAAAGTATTCCCGCTCTTTTACCAAAGCAGAAATAAGCAGTAGATTTCAGCAACTTACAACTACTGCCCACTACAAAAGTTTGGCAGAGGTAATCAGCCGCCAACAGAGTTTGAATAAGCAAAATGAGAATGCGCAGATGTATGTGCTGACCGACTTGCAAAAAAGCACTTTTGCTATTGAAAATGTAAATCAAAATGATAGCAACCTAAGTATTTTGATTATTCCACTTAACAAAACAGCAGAGAGCAATTTGTATATGGATAGTTGCTGGACAAATAGCCCTATTATTCAGCAAGGAAAACCCATTGAGATAGTGGCAAGAGTGGTAAATAAATCAGATGTTACACTGACTAACTTGCCTGCCTTTTTACATGTGAATGATATGCAAAAAGCAATTAGTAATTTTAGTATTCCTCCTGGTGAAAAACAAAACATCACTTTCAAGTTCACCCCGCTATCAAGTGGGTTCAAACAATGTAAAATCTCTTTGCAAGACTACCCTATTTCTTTTGACGACAATTTTTATTTTTCCTTTGAAATACTAGATAAAATTAAAGTGCTAAATATTTATGAGCAAAGCCCTAATTTTTCCTTGCAATCTCTTTTTCAAAAGGATGATGCAATAGATTACAAATCGGTTTACATTGGACAAATTAACTATGAAGAAATTAAAAATCAACAGCTACTTATTTTGGATGGTCTAACAACAGTTTCTTCTGGATTAGTACAAAGTATTGTTAGCTTTGTAAAAGACGGTGGAAGCTTGGCTATCTTCCCAAGTAATGATATTAATTTTGATAGCTATAAAATACTTTCTTCTGAATTAAATTTGGATGAATATCTTAGAAAAGATACCGTAAAACAAAAAGTAAATAGAATCTCTTATCCCCATAAGGTGTTTGAAGGAGTTTTTGCGAAAGAGGAGAAAAAGATTAACTTACCAATGATATCGTCTCATTACAAGATATCGGACAAAAACAATACCAACAAGCAAAGTATTCTCACCCTTGAAATAGGAGATGATTTTATTAGTCATTACACTTACTTTTCTGGCGATATTTACCTCTTTACTTCCTCCTTAAATGATGCAGGCAGCAATTTAGGAAAACATGCGCTTTTTGTACCACTGCTTTATAATATAGCACTTATGAGTTATAAAACTACACAGCTTTATTATGGCATAGAGGAAATGCAATATTTTAATGCACCTACATCTGAAAATAAAGAAACTATTTATCATATGAAATCGAAAAATTATGACATTATTCCTGCCGAGAAATTTGTTGCAGGAAATAGAAAATTGTATTTACAAGAAAAGTTAAAAGAAGCTGGGAATTATTTACTAACTACAGAGGGTAAAACTATTGCTACTCTCTCCTTTAATTATAGTAATAAGGAATCGGATCCCAGTATTTACTCTAACAAAGAGGTGGAAGAAATTTTGCAGAGAAACAACATCAAAAATATTAAAATAAATAGTAATGCAAATCAGAATATCAGCAATATAGTGCAAGAAATCCAGTTTGGAAAAAGCTATTGGAAACTTTGTATTACTTTAGCACTGCTATTTTTACTGACGGAAATAATGTTTATTAAATTTTTAAGATCATGAATATACTTATCAAATCAGCAAAGATAATTGACCCAAATGGAAAACACCACAATAAGATAAGAGACATACTTATTGAAAATGGGATTATCAAAAAAGTGGCAGCAAAGATAAAGGGTGGAAAAGCAAAAACTTATGCCGCCAATAATCTACATCTTTCTCCTGGATGGCTGGATATACACGCCAATTTCAGGGATCCTGGTTTTGAGTATAAGGAAGATATTAATTCTGGTTGCAGAGCGGCTGCAAAGGGAGGTTTTACGGGCGTACTTTTAATGCCACAAAATAATCCGGTAACCGATAACAATGCACAAGTAGAATACATCCACAGCAAGGGAAAGGAGAATATTGTTAGTGTGCATGCAGCAGGAAGTCTTACCAAAGGCATGAAAGGAAAAGATATAGTAGAAATGTATGATATGAAAAATGCGGGCGCACCTGCCTTTACGGATGATAAAAATTCGGTGCAGAATAATGATGTGTTGAAAGTGGCACTACTCTATGCTAAGGATTTTGATGGACTGATAATGAACTATCCGAACGATAGCAGCATTGCAAATGGAGGACAAATACATGAGGGAAAAATAAGCACCGTACTGGGAATGAAAGGAATCCCTGCCATGGCGGAAGAAATTATGATTGATAGAGATATTTCCATTTGCAAATACACTGATAGCAAGCTGCACCTATCGTATATCTCCACCAAAAATAGTGTAAGCAAGATTAAGAAAGCAAAAAAACAAGGCATCAATATTTCGGCAGATGTTGCCATATACAATTTGATACTTACAGATGAGGAAATTAGTCACTTTGATACCCGCTACAAAGTACTTCCGCCACTTAGAAGCAATACAGATAGCACTGCCTTAATAAAAGGACTGAAAGATGGAACAATAGATGTGATTTGCACCGACCATTCTCCAGAAGATGAGGAAAACAAGAAGACAGAATTTAACAATGCAGCATTTGGTATTATTGGCTTAGAAACTGCTTTTGGACTTATTGGAAAGCACCTAAGTGCGCATTTAAGCTTGGCGGAAATAATAGAGAAGATTGCTATTAACCCAAGGAAACTATTACAATTGGAAAGCGCAAAAATAGAAGAAGGCAATACGGCCAACCTCACCATGTTTGACCCGGATATAGGCTGGAAATTTCAAAAAATAGATATAAAATCCAAATCTGTAAACACCCCATTTATTGGGGAAAAGCTAAAAGGAAAAGCTTTGGCTATTTATAATAAAGGAAAATTTTTGGAATTGAAAAAATTGCTTTGAATTTAATATTATGCTAAATAGTTCTCCCAGGATAAACTTTAAGTCCTGCTTCCAAAATATCAATTGATTTCTGCAAGGATTCTTTATTAAGAACATAAGCAATACGAACCTGATTCACACCCATATTAGGAGTTGCATAGAACCCTGCCGCAGGTGCCACCATAATGGTTGCTCCATCCAATTCAAAATCTTCCAACAACCACTGCGCAAACTTATCAGCATCATCAACTGGTAATTCTGCAATTGCATAAAAAGCACCTTTAGGTTTAGGACAAATTACCCCTTCAATTTTATTTAACCCTTCAACAAGCACATCTCTCCTACTTACATATTCTGCACTCACCTGTTCAAAATATGAAACATCCGTTTTTAAGGCTGCTTCACCAGCAATTTGTCCGAATGTAGGGGGCGATAATCTTGCTTGTGCAAACTTCATGACAGTTCTCATTAATTCCTTGTTTTTGGACACAATACAACCCACTCTAATTCCGCACATAGAATATCTTTTGGAAGTAGAATCAATTACGATTGCATGCTGCTCCAACCTTTCAATATTCAATACCGAATGATGTACATATCCTTCATAAGAAAACTCACGATACACCTCATCAGCAATTAAAAATAAATCATGTTTAATAACGATATCTTTTAGCGTTTCTAATTCTTCTTTCGAATATAAATATCCTGTTGGGTTTCCAGGATTACAAATAAGGATTGCTTTAGTTTTAGCAGTTATAATTTTTTCAAATTTTGCAATTTCAGGCAATGCAAAACCATCATGAATTGAGGTTGCAATTGGTTTTACTGTTACTCCTGCTGAAGTAGCAAATCCATTATAGTTTGCGTAAAATGGTTCAGGAATAATCACCTCATCCCTATTATCCAAACACGAATTTAAAGCAAATGAAATGGCTTCAGAACCACCAGTGGTTACAATCACCTCATCTTTATTAATAGCAATCCCTAAGTTTTGATAATAATTTGCTAAGCCTTTACGGTAGCTTTCAAAACCTGCAGAATGAGAATATTCCACTACTTTATCTGAGAAATTATGAATAGCTTCTAAAGCGACTTCAGGGCTTTTAATATCAGGTTGCCCAATATTTAAATGATATATTCTTTTACCTGATTTCTTTGCAGTTTCGGCAAATGGAGCCAATTTTCTAATTGGCGATTCTGGCATTGCTATTCCTTTATTTGAAATTTTTGGCATTGTAAAATATTTGATAAAAAAACACCCTTAAAAATAAGGGTGCTAATGTCGTAATATTTTTTGGATTTTATTATTTATTTTCCAATGGAGCTCCTTCATTTTTTTTCTCAGGAGCTTGCGCCTCTTTTGGTGGTGGAGTTACCTCTCCTTTAATTGTTAAAATAGCTGGTTTTTTACTAGCATTGGTTGTTAGGGTAATTGTTTTAGTAAATTTCCCTACTCTATTGGTTGCGTATTTTACACCAATTTTTGAAGTTTCACCAGGCATGATTGGTTCTCTTGGCCAAGTTGGAACTGTACAGCCACAACTCCCTTTTGCATTTTTAATCAATAATGCTTCTGTGCCATTATTAGTAAAAATAAATTCTCCATCTCCATTACCATTATGTTCTAGAACTCCATAATCATAAACTTTTGATTCAAAATCGATCGTAGCATTTGAAGATGGTTCCTCAATTTGTTCTTGTTTTGCTTCCTCTATTTCAACTACTGGCTCTGCTTTTTCTGGTTGGGGGATTCGTTGGGCTAAAACCACAAACCCAATTAGAAAGGCAGTTAGTAATAAAATTATCTTCTTCATTTCTTTTTAGTTTTTTAATTAATATCTATTCTCTAAATGACGAACGGCAAATTTACTAATTTATTTTTCTTCTGCAAATGAGATTGATAAATAAGTTTTGATGTACAGATTTTTATAGATTTGCAAATCAATGGAATTAGCAAAAAAGTATAACCCTACAGATGCAGAAAAGAAATGGTACTCGCATTGGCTAGAAAAAGGGTATTTCAATTCTACTACTGATGAAAGAGAATCCTATACAATTGTAATTCCTCCACCAAATGTAACAGGAGTTTTACACATGGGCCATATGCTTAACAACACCTTACAAGATGTGTTAGTAAGACGTGCCCGCATGATGGGATATAATGCTTGCTGGGTGCCTGGTACTGATCATGCCTCTATTGCAACTGAAGCTAAAGTAGTACAAAAATTAGCCAAAGAAGGAATAAAAAAAAGTGACTTAACAAGAGATGAATTCTTAGCTCATGCTTTTGATTGGAAAGAGAAACACGGAGGAATCATCTTAGAGCAATTGAAAAAATTAGGTGCATCATGTGATTGGAATCGTACTAAGTTTACTATGGATGATGACATGAGTGAATCCGTAATTAAGGTATTTGTTGATTTGCACCAAAAAGGACTCATCTACAGAGGAGTACGTATGGTAAATTGGGATCCTTCCGCACAAACAGCACTCTCTGATGAAGAAGTAATCCATAAAGAAGTAAATTCAAAACTATACCACATTGCATACAACATTGAAGGAAGTGATGAAAAATTAACCATTGCTACCACTAGGCCAGAAACTATTTTAGGAGATTCTGCTATTTGTGTAAATCCGAATGATAAGCGCTACATGCACTTAAAGGGTAAAAAAGCAATTATACCTTTAGTGGATAGGGTAATCCCTATCATCTTTGATGAATATGTGGATATAGAATTTGGAACGGGAGCATTAAAAATTACGCCTGCACATGATATTAATGATTATCAACTTGGAGATAAGCACGGATTGGAAACTATAGAAATTCTAAATGATGATGGAACATTAAATGAGTCGGCTGAATTGTATATTGGAAAAGATAGATTTGATGTAAGAGAAGAAATTACTGCAGATTTAGAGAAAGATGGATTTCTTGTAAAAACAGAGGAATACCAAAATAAAGTTGGTTTCTCTGAAAGAACAGATGCTGTGATTGAACCAAAACTTTCTATGCAATGGTTCTGTAAAATGGAGGAGTTCTCTAAACCTGCACTAGAACATGTAATGAATGATGATATTCAGTTTCATCCTGCAAAGTTTAAGAACACTTACAGACACTGGATTGAGAACATTAAAGACTGGTGTGTTTCCCGTCAACTTTGGTGGGGACAACAAATCCCTGCTTATTTTTATGAAGGTAATAAATATGTTGTGGCTGAAAGCAAAGAGGAAGCTTTAGTATTAGCACAAAAAGAAAAACCATCCGTTACTATAGCCGACTTACGCCAGGATGCTGATGTACTAGACACTTGGTTTTCATCTTGGCTATGGCCAATGTCTGTTTTTGATGGAATTCGTAATCCTGACAATGAGGAAATAAACTACTACTATCCTACAAACGATTTAGTAACTGCACCTGAGATCTTATTCTTTTGGGTTGCCAGAATGATTATGGCTGGATACGAATACAAAGGAGAATTGCCATTTGAAAATGTATATCTTACGGGAATTGTTAGGGATAAACAAGGTAGGAAAATGAGTAAATCTTTAGGGAATTCTCCTGACCCAATTGAATTAATACAAAAATATGGTGCTGATGGAGTTAGAGTTGGAATGCTACTATGTTCTCCTGCAGGGAATGACTTGCCTTTTGATGAAGGGCTTTGCGAGCAAGGAAGAAATTTCTCTAATAAAATCTGGAATGCCTTCAGATTAATTAAAGGTTGGGAAGTAGCAGATGTAGATCAGCCTAATAGTGCGGAACAAGCAATAATTTGGTTTGAGAACAGAATAAACAAAGCTATTTCTGAAATTGATGAATCCTACAGAAAATACAGAATTTCGGAAGCACTAATGACTACTTACAAATTAGTTTGGGATGATTTTTGTTCTTGGTACTTAGAAATGGTAAAACCAACTTATGGTAGTCAAATAGATAGTGTTACTTATAATAAAACTATTGAACAATTAGAAAAGACACTCAAACTATTACACCCTTTTATGCCGTTCTTATCAGAAGAGGTATGGCATCTAATTGATGACAGAAAAGAAGATATTATTGTTGCAGAATGGCCAAAAGCAGCAGAAGTAGATGATATAATTCTTGATGATTTTGATATTGTTTCTGAGGTAGTTTCTTCTATTCGTAACTTCAGAAAGGAAAAGCAAATTGCTAACAAAGAACAAATCTCTTTGTTTGTAAAAGAGAACGAATCTCATTGCAGAGATATGGATGCTATAATCTGTAAATTAGGAAATATTGAACAGGTAGAATACACTACAGAAAAAGTAGATGGAGCATTTGGTTTCCGTGTAAGATCTAATGAATATTTCATTCCACTTGAAGGAAATGTGGATATTGAAGCTGAAATAGCAAAACTTCAAAAGGAATTAGACTATACTAGAGGTTTCTTAAAATCGGTAAACGGAAAATTAAGTAACGAAAGGTTTGTGAGTGGAGCTCCTGAGCAAGTTGTAGCTAATGAGAGAAAGAAACAATCAGATGCAATGCAGAAAATTGAAGTTCTAGAAAATCAGATTGCATCCCTTACTTAGAATGAAATACTTCTTTTTCACTCTATTTTTTATCAGTTCTCTTATCTCCTTTTCACAAGAAATGGAAAAGAAGAGCCCTTTCTCAGGCAACTTTGACTTAGGACTTAATTTTACTAAAAATACTGAAAGGACTCTACAGTTTAATAATATTTTCTTAGTGAAATATAAAATTGGCTCCTATCAGTTAAGCTTGGCTAATAATATTACATTTATTAGTAAAACTGGAGAAGATGATATCTTAAATAAAGGAGTGCAGAACCTTAGATATGAACTTATTGACAAAGATTTAAATTTTGCTGTAAATGCAGGACGGATTTATGATATAAGTAGAAATATTAAGAATAGATTTACTGTTTCTGCAGGACTTTGTTATAGCTTTAAGCAAAAAAAGGAAGATAAGTTTACTATAGGTATATCTTATCAAATTGAGAAGGAAACTACTATTGAAGAACTTAAGGCAATACAAAGCAGAATAAATTCTGAACTTAACCTTGTAAAGAAACTAAGTAAATCTGTTGAAATTTCTTTTATTAGCAAGTATTTACCTAATATTGAAAAATTTAGTGATTTCAGATGGGAGTCAGATTTTTGTTTACGATTAAGATTAAACCGAAAATTTTTATTGAGCATAAACAATACTTTTAATTATGATAGTTTTCCAGAGAAAGCTATTCCTGAGACGGACTATCAACTTATTAATAGTATTTCATATACTTTTTAGTTGTAGAGCTACCTTATATTATATGTGAATAACATCTTGGTTTATTCTATAACTATTCTTTTCTCTACGGTTCCATTATCATAAATATAAAGCAATGTAGTTTCTTCTTTGATTTTTGTTATATCCACTTCTCTACCTAATATATCTGTAATCTTTATTAGTTTTCGAATGGCATTTTTTGAATCCATATTATTTAATGAAGATGTGAAAACTTCCTCATACAAAGAGAAATCATCTACTGCTGCCTCAATAAGAGAACCTCCATCCAAATTTTGTCCTAGATGGGTGCTGTCTGAAGCAATGAATTTTACTCTTACTTGGTTAGTCAAGTTAACATAGTCATTCACTCTAAATGCAAACCGTCTCCAACTTTTATCAGATGTCATATTATTCTCAACATATTGCCAATTCACACCATCATCTGTTATCATTACTTGCCACCAATCTGCTCCTGGGTTTGCACCACTAGGTGGATTATTAGTATACCAACGATAATAAGTGAATACAGGATTAGAATAAGGGGTTAAATCATAAAAAGGAGAAAAAAGAGTAGTATGCCCATCATCCACATCATTCGTTCCAATACCATCCAATAATCCTGCATTTCCAGTAAAAGCACATTCATCATTACCAGAGCCAGGGGTATGATCTTCATCTGTTTGTACTATAGTGCTTGGATCAGTTGGGTCAGAAAAAGAACCAGTTGGCTCATCAATTTCCCACATACCGGTAGTGGCATTATCATTAGCATCTCCTAACTGCCAAAAACCTACATTAGCATCAAAATCTTCAATACCCATAAACTCAAAACCATTCAAAATAAAATACGGTACATTAGCATATTGACTAAGATTAGCTGCCATTGGTGTAATACCCGAATGTTTACCGTAACTATCCTCTAATAAAAGATAATAAGCTATAAGAGTTCCAGCAGGTTGAGCAGGTATTACCCCTTGATAATTTGTTCCTCCCACATTATTTAATACTATTGAATTCCATGTAGCTGTATTATTTAACTTATAAAATGCTTTAGCACTACTTAATGCCCAAGCATAAGTAAGTGCAATGGAAACATTTATTGTAATATCATTATTTGGCACTGCCATCATTACTTGAGTGTGAATGATATTGGCATTGGAAAGTAAAGAGATACCATGCAGTGCAAAAGCATCTACAATTATTTGGTCGTTGGGTGTTCCATTATATATGTTTCCGTCATTATCATCTGCCATAAGGGTTTCCAAGAGAACATCAGTATAAATAATTCCTTCAGTTCCAGCTGCACCATCTGGTGCTCCATCGTAAGTATATTTAAATAGATCCATCATTTGCCCCATATTATTAAAACCTAAATACGTATCCCAGAAACATCCTGCAATAATTTCACCATCAGCATGTACTTCACCTACTATATCTTGAGGATATACTTTTTTATCAATATCATATCTTCTTACAAAATCATTAGGGTCTGACATACTCATGCCTTGTCCTAAAATAGGATTCTGGGTAATTGATAGGCCCCAAATATCTGCATACCCTTCATTTAAGGCTCCATTCCACATACCACTATTACCATATCTATAATCATTGATTCCATGACCGTATTCATGATATACTACATCTCCTATTTTAGCCATTGAATGACAATCATTGCCTTCTGCATAAAAATTGATGCTTCCACCACCATAAAAAGCATTACAAGAACCCGGTTCATCTACATTGGTAGTCATAGGATTATCTAAACTTGTAAAAGTTGGGAAGATTGTTTTCATATAATCGTGCACTACATTTACATGATAGTATGCTGATCGTTCCTGAGATGTAGCATCATTATCAAAAGAAATGTTGTTTGTTGCACCTAAAGTAGTATTAATACTCGGAGTTGAACCACTCGTTTCTACTTTTGACCATAAACCTTCTAAACCATAATATACATTACTTCCTGCATTTGCTGATAAAGTTAAATCACCATTCTGATCAGTATAATAAGATGTGCCGTTAACAAATACTCTTAAATTCGCCAAATCTTTTACTGTTGTTGGAACATAAGGTTGCACTGCATATACATTCGACTCAACATGCACAGTTGCCATTGGAGGTGTTTCAAACAGAATGGTATTTTTCCGCATTAATAACTCTCCTGTATTAGCGTCTACAAAGCAAAGATATTTTGCGGGGCCAACACTTATAGTAGTTTCAAATTCTACTTCATAAATAAGATGATAGTTATATTTATTATTCTTAGGAATTGGAAGAATCTTTAAGGCTTGTTTCACCTCTACCTTACTGATTGAGTTAGCAATTCCTGAGATTGCACTACTAATTGCATTACTTCCAGAAATAGTTGGGATTGTACTCAAATTAATGTCTGAAAAAACATCCAAACCAAAAGTAACTAATTCATCATTCTGTGTAGTTTTAAAATACAATTTGCTATCGTGAATCTCTAATCCATTATATTTTTGCTTAAAATCTAGATATTTATATTTCTCATTTTCTCTTACATCTAAAAGATATAAGTCAGAAACTGGAATATTAAAAGATGATAGCTCATTTTGGATAAATTGCAATGCTTTATCTTCTATAGTATTTCCTATTAAAAGCTCAATAGGTTCTCCATAAGCCCTATGAGGTTTTAAATTATACTCATTAAAATTAACAAACCAATGAGGATGTTGAATTAAAAAATTTTGCCATGCATTTTGATTTCTTAAAGTTTGTTGCAAAGCAATATCAGTAGTTAGTTGTTCTTTAATATATCGAACTTCATACTCATCATGCCCGTGATTTTCATATGCAAATACTGATACAGATAGCATCAAAATTAAACAGATAATAGTTGTCTTCTTCATTTTATTTTTTTGTTTTTAATTGGCTTGCAATTTACCATAATTTAAGTACTGAAAATAATCGAAAGCCAAATTTTCTTTTAATTCTTATTCGTTCAAAGTTCAAGAATTAATCCGTCATGTGCTGGTTTTATAAAATCTGGTAATTCTTTTACCACCTCATTGTGTAAGCCCATCAAATGACTGATATGGATAATATAGCCTTTTTGGGGGTTTAACTCCTCTAACAAATCAACTGCTTGCTGCATGCTTAAATGAGAGATATGCGGGGTTTTCCTAAGCGCATCCAATACAATTACTTTGGCGTCTTTCATCTTCTCTTTTTCCTTTTCAGTAATAGCACTAATATCCGTTAAATACACGAAATCCTTTATTCGATAGCCAAATACGGATAATTTATAATGCAATGCCTCAATAGGAAGTACTTCTACTCCGCCAATAGTAAAGGGTTCATTTTTAATATTGTGAATTTTTACTTCCGGCACTCCTGGATATTTGTAGGTAGAAAAAACATAAGGAAATTCTCTAATCAGTGCTTCCTCTACTTCTGCAGTGCAATAAAGGTCCATGTCCTTTTTGAACTTATAGTTAAAAGCCCTTACATCATCCATGCCCGCTACATGGTCCTTATGTTGATGGGTAAATACAATAGCATCTAACTTTTGCACATTTTCTCTCAACATTTGCTGACGGAAATCAGGACCGGTATCAATTACAATAGTTTGGTTTTCTACCTTAATAAGTACTGATGTTCTAAGCCGATTATCTTTTGGATTATCAGATTTGCACACCTTGCAATCGCATGCAATTACGGGTATTCCTTGGGAAGTTCCTGTGCCTAAAAATGTAATTTTCATAATACCATGTTAAAAGAAAAGGTAAAATTAACACATTAATTTTGCCTTAGTAAATATATCTGTATAAATTTGCGGCTGAAAAATAATAAGATGAAAAAAGCAATCATTTTATCGGCTGACCAAAAAGCTTTACAAGTAAATTTGGATGCTAGAATTTACGGCACCTTTATAGAAACTGGCGCAGGACAAGAAGTTGTTCGGCATTTTTTTAGAGCTGGAATGGCATCTGGAACCATTGCTAAAACCATGTCAGCATACGATAGGGATTTTTCCGATTCCATTTATGGAAAAGAAAAGGATGGTAGATATGTTTGTGAATCTCGTTTGCAAAATATGATAGAAAAGGAATACGGATTATTGGAGGATCGCCTAGACAGAAAACAGCATAAAGACAAAATGTTTTTTGCTTTTGCAAACACAATGACAACCATCAATCATGAAAAAACCATGCAAGGACATGGTTGGATGGGAATCCGTTTTCAATTGGATTCTAAAAAAGAAGCAAATAATGTTATTTTACATGTTCGCCTAAATGATGCAGACGCCAGATTGCAGCAAGAAACTATTGGAGTTATTGGCACGAATTTGGTGCATGCTTGCTTTTTTAATCATAATAATCCTAAAGAATTATTAAAATCATTATATGATAATTTGAGTAGTGATAATATCGAGATAGATATGATAAAAATGACGGGTCCTGATTTCAAAAAAGTGGATAATCGTTTACTAAGCCTTACTCTTGTAAAAGAGAGGATGACTAATGTTGTTATTTTTAGTCCGGATGGCGTGAATCAGCAGGCAGCTGATATACTTTACAAAAAAAATATCCTGACAATTAGAGGGAGTTTTCGCCCTGTAACCAAGGTTAATATAAACATGCTTGAAAATGGGCTTACTAAGTTTTTAGAAAACAAGAGGGTAAAAAAAGAAAATATACAAATTCTTTTTGAGATAACACTATCCAACCTAAAAATGGAAGGAGAAATAAATGAAAAGGACTTTCTTGACCGTGCCGATATTCTGTGCTCTTTGGGATATACTGTAATGATTTCCAATTATAAAAAATATTACAAATTGGTGGAATATCTATCCCAATTTACAAGAGCGAGAATGGGTTTAATTATTGGAGTAGATAATTTGTTAGAGATGTTTGACGAGGGCTATTATAGAAACCTTAATGGTGGTATTATGGAAGCATTTGGAATCATAGTTACAAGAGATATAAAAATTTATCTCTACCCCTACAAGCCAAGCAATAAAGTAGAATTACAAAACAGCAGCAATATTGCTATTCACCCACGTATAAAGCCAATTTATAATTATTTTTTCACTAATGGTAGAATTGTAGATTTGAATTACGATTCAGAGGTTCTTCATATCTTCTCAAGAGATGTTTTAAGACTTATAAGATCTTGTAATGAAGGCAGTTGGGAACACATGGTCCCTGAAGGTGTTTCTGAAATCATAAAAGAAAAATGCCTTTTTGGTTGCATTTGTGATTATAATGTGGAAAAAAATTAAACTTTCAAATTATTTTATTGTCAAAGCTTAAACCTAAACTGAAGAATAATGAATAAAAAATTACTGATTGTACTTTTATTAATACCGATTCTATGTATTGCACAAGATAGAGGACACGGAGGAAGAGGTGGACACTTTAAAGGGTTTAGAGGGAAGAGTAATTCAAAAAACTACTTTAAAGGAAATATAGTAGGGAAAGTATTTGATAGTAAAACAGGAAAACCACTTGAATTTGCTAATATTAGTCTTAACAATATTAGGTGGGACAAAATAGTAGAGGGCACTATAACGGATGAGAATGGTAAATTCTCTATGAATCAAATACGTCCTGGAAAATACCAAATAAATGTAAGTTATATCGGTTATGATAAAAAACTAATTGATTTTGAACTTACAAAAAAGAAACCGGATGTAAGACTAAAAGATATTCTTTTAATTGCAAATAGCGAAATGCTTTCAGAAGTTAAGATTGAAGAAGAAAAACCAATTTATGAATCTAAGATTGATAAAATTATTTATAATGCTGAAAATGATGTTAATGAAGGACTAAATGATGCTACAGATATACTTAGGAAAGCTCCTTTATTATCTGTTGATTTTGAAGGTAATGTAGAATTGAGAGGATCAAAAAACATTAAATTTCTTCTCAATGGAAAAGCTTCTACATTTTTAACTGGAGACTTAGCCACAGCTTTAAGTATGATACCTGCAGATGAGATTAAAAGTGTAGAAATAATTACAAGCCCAGGGGCAAA
Source organism: Flavobacteriales bacterium (assembly GCA_036012565.1). Taxonomy (GTDB): domain Bacteria; phylum Bacteroidota; class Bacteroidia; order Flavobacteriales; family BACL11; genus DUAL01. The sequence continues at coordinate 22,015 of DASCPP010000035.1, forward strand.
ATATGATGGAGAAGGAGATGCAGGAATTGTAAATATTGTTACTAAAAGAACAGTGATTGATGGATATAAAGCAACAATTGATGGGTCTGTTGGCAGTAGAGTAAATAGAAACTCGTATAATGTGACTTTGGGTAAAGGTAGATTTAATTTGTCAGCTAGAGGCAGTGTACATTATAGTTGGCCAAGAGAAGGAATATTGAATTACGAAAGAAAAGATTGGGATAGTGATGGAGATACAAATATTTTAACAAATAATGGAGTTAGTGAAAGTCAATGGATTGGCTATAGAGGTGGAACAAATTTATATTACGATATTAATGCTTATAATTCTATTGCTTCTGATATTTCTTTTAGCGGAAGGAATACACCATCTGAGAATTCAACTGCTTACAATTACATAGGAGATACTTTAGAATATAGTTATAACTCTAATGTTAAATCTACAAGAGATATGAAACGAATGGAATGGACTACTGATTACACAAAAACATTTGATAATGAAGATAAAGAGTTAAGTATATCCTTGCAAATTGGAGCAAAATTCAATGATGAAGATACAGATATCTCAGAGCAAAATGGTTTAATTCAACTTAAGAATATAAATGATGAGAAAAATATAGAAGAAACATTTCAGATTGACTACACCCACCCAATTAACTCTCATAAAATAGAAATTGGAGGTAAAGCCATTAATAGAGATCAAGAAATGCAATATACAACTACTTCTGAGGATCCATCTTATGTGCTTTCAACAGAGGTATTTAATTATAATCAGATAGTCGCAGCTACTTATTTGTCTACACAATGGCAACTTCCAAATGATTTTGGATTAATGAGTGGGGTTCGTTATGAACTTACTCAAATTGCCGGCAATTGGGAAAATGAATCACAGAAAGAGTTTAGTGAGTCATATACTAATATTCTACCAAGTTTTACCCTATCTAAAACATTTGATATGGGTAAAGATCTTAAATTAAGTTATAGTAATAGGATCTCAAGACCTAGTAGTCAATATATAAATACAAATACGAATAGAACAGATAATAAAAATATAAAAGTAGGAAACCCTGATCTTACTCCATCTACAACTCAACAAGTCGAATTAGGGTATAATAGCTTTGGAAAAAAATACCAAGGAAGTTATTATGTCTATTATAAGCAAAGTAGAGATCTTATTGAATCATTTGTTACATTAAGAAATGATACCTCCATAACAACATATGAAAATATTGGTCAGAATAACAGGTATGGTTTTAATTATTATGGATCTATTAGGTTTGATAAACTTACTTTTAGAGGAGGATTTAACTTATCAAGATATGAAGCTTCAGATAAGGCTCTCACAAGTAAAGAAAATAGTGCAATGCTTTATAATTATAATTTTGGAGGCACATTTGATCTAGGGAAAGATTGGAAAGCTGAAGCATTTGGGTTTTATAGGGGCAGGAATCAAACATTACAAGGATCTTCCACGAGTTTTTCTATGATGAGTTTTGGCGTTAAGAAAACTTTTAGAAATAAAAGAGGGTCTTTAGGTATAAGGATCATAGAACCTTTCTTAAAAGATGGTTATAAAGTTTTTAGTACTGATATAAATGGTGAGAACTTTATACAGAATAGTGAATCTAAGATTCTCTTTACATCTATAGGGGTTAGTTTTAAATATACTTTTGGGAAGCTGAACTTCAAGGATCCTAGCAAAAAAAGTAATATTAGAAATGATGATGTACAAGAAGAGAGTAATGGAGAGTATTAAACCTCTTTAAAGAATAAAAGAGATTCTACTTTTTTAAGTATTATGAGAATTATATTAGAAGAATATACTGAGAAATGGGAAAAAGAATTCTTTCTTCTAAGCAAGAAACTCAAACAGAAATTATCAATTAAAAAAGATAATATAAAAGTAGAACATATCGGAAGTACTTCAGTTAAAGGCCTAACATCAAAACCAGTTATAGATGTATTAATTGGGATTCCTCAAAATAATTTAGACAATTACATAAAACCAATAACTGAATTAGGATTTGTCTATGCTAAAGAATATGAAGATGAATTACCAAATAGAAGATTCTTTTTCAAGAATGAAAAAAATAAAAGAATTGCACATATTCATTTGGTTGAGTCATCAAGTTTTTGGTACAAGAGGCATATTACATTTAGGAATGAGTTACGAAATAATTCTAAAACTAAAATAGAATATGAAAAGTTTAAAATGAGCTTAGCAAAGAAAGAATGGATAAATGGAGATGAATATTCTAATGCTAAAACAAACTTTATACGATCTGTTGAGAAAAAATTAAAACTTAAGAAAATTTCTTGAATTTTAGAACAAACAGATTACTCAAACAAACTTACGAATACCTTCTACTAAGAGATCTAAGTCCTTTATACTTGTATATATGTGTGGAGTAATTCGAACTCCTTTTACATTTAAATAATTAACAATTAGTTTTCAAGCTAAAATTTTCACCACTTCTTTCACCACTAATCAATTTGCTTGTGCTAACTTATAAAGATTATTTATTCCTTTACTATATCTTCATCACTGATAACATCTTCAAGATTTAAATTAGAATCTAAGACCTCTTGAATATATTCTCCATTTTCAAATAATCCTTCTCGCACTTTTCCATCTGTAGTTGTAAATGTTCCTTCTCCATGAGAGTTGCCATCTTTCCATTCTCCAACATATATGTTTCCATTTGCATAATTACAAGTTCCAAAACCTGTTTTTTTATTATTTATAAATGTGCCTACATATACATCTCCTTTGTTTGTCCCACTTCCCCAAGTATAGGTTCCTTGACCATGATGTAGTCCGTTTTGCCATTCTCCTTCATATTTATCTCCTTCATATTGGCCTTCTTCCCAAGTATAGGTTCCTTTACCATTAGGTTGTCCATTTTGCCATTCTCCCACATATTTATTTCCATTAGTATCTATATATGTTCCCTGACCATTTGGATAATTATTATTAAATTCTCCTACATATTTATTCCCATTAGCATTAATATGAGTTCCCTGACCATTTCTTTTACCATCCTTCCATTCTCCTATATATTGACTACTATCAGAATAAATAGTATCTATTACCTTTGGAGTTTGAATAGTTTTTTTATTGTCTTGTTCATTACTTTCTGTCTCTGTTTCTTTTTCTACACAAGAAAAAACTAAAGAAAAAGAAAATAGTATTAGTAGTATTTTTTTCATAGTTAATTTATTGTTATAATTGTTCCTTTCTTAAATGGCATTATTTTTTTTGCAAAATTAATAAATAAGTTCAGTCTAATAGTATGATGTATATCATAATCTATCTGCTTAATAACAGTTACTTTTATTATTATAAAACACTAAATCATGCAAAATTGTAAAGTAGAACAGGGAGGATGTGTAAATTGCTTAAAAAAGAAATTTTCACTACTAAAAGATCTTTCGAATAAAGAACTTGAACTTTTGGATTCTAGAAGAGAATTATTCGACTTTAAAAAGGGAATTACTATATTTAAACCTGGGGAAGATGCAAAAAAATTACTTTGCCTAAATGAAGGTGCTGTTAAAATTTGTGCTGAAGATGAAGAAGGAAATATTCAAATTGTCGATTTTAAGAAGAAATTGGATTTTTTAGGGTTTCATGAGTTAATGAGCGAACAGAAATACAGTACATCTGCAACTGCAATTAATGATGTTTCTGTTTGTGCAATCGATAAAGATGATTTCTTCTCAATTGTAAGGAATAACAATGATCTGTCCATGAAGATAATAAAGAATCTTTCAAGCAGTTTAAGAATTAGCGAGAAAAGGATAATTAAACTCACGCAAAAGCAGATGAGAGCAAGGCTTGCTGGTGCTGTATTAGAGTTAGCTGATATATATGGCTATAGCAAAGAAGATAAATCACTCATAAATATTATGATAAAAAGAAAAGAATTAGCAAACTTCTCTAATATGACAACTGCAAATGCTATCAGAACTTTATCTGCATTTAATAAAGAAAATTTAATACGAACTGAAAGGCGAAAAGTTTGGATTACAAACTTAAAAGCCCTAAAAAAAGTACAGCAAGAATCTAGTTAGTAGATTTTGTAAAAACACCACAAGTTGGCGATACAGGACTTACCTATTGTAAATATAATGAGGATGGAACAAGTAAATCTTTCTGCTATAATAATACCTCTTGTGCTTATCACTTTATCACGAGCATTAAAAAAGAATTTCGAATATCATAAAAAAATTGCAAAAATTACTTTCCAAATTTGATTATATGTTTCTGCAACTGGGGTTCTAGTGTATATTTTAATTTCTCCATATTATTAAAATGAAGAAAAATAAATCCATAATCTTTTGGCTATTATCTGGTTGTTTTCTCATTTTTACAATGGTAGTAATTGGGGGTATTACTAGATTAACACATTCAGGGCTTTCCATGGTGAACTGGAATTTAATTACGGGAACAATTCTCCCATTAAATGAAGTACAATGGCAAGAAACTTTTGAGCTTTATAAAACCTCTCCGGAATACTTAAAAATAAACTCTCACTTTACTTTAGATGAATTTAAATCTATATTCTTTTGGGAGTATTTACACAGATTAATTGGAAGAGTTTTAGGATTAGTTTTCATCATCCCATTTATTTATTTCCTAATAAAAAAGAAACTTACACAAAAACTGAAAATTCAATCAACTCTGCTATTGTTAATGGGGGCTATGCAAGGTGCTATTGGTTGGTGGATGGTAAAAAGCGGTTTAGTAGACAGGCCTGATGTAAGTCATTATAGATTGGCTATTCACCTGATTACTGCATTCTTAACTTGCGCATATATAGTATGGATAGCTCTACCACTTATTTTCTCAAATAATAATGCTGGTAATTCTAAACTTTTCAGATTAAATATTGGCTTATTTATTTTAATAGTAATTCAGATTATCTATGGAGCGTTTGTTGCCGGCTTAGATGCTGGAGTTGGATT
>DASCPP010000036.1:0-16754 GCA_036012565.1 Flavobacteriales bacterium
CTGAGGTAAAAGCTGGCAGAGGGTCTAAACATGGAGGAGCTTATTTGGATATTGCGACTCAAAGAAATGCAGAAGATATCAAAAAGAAATTACCTTCAATGTATCATCAGTTTAAAGTACTTGCTGAATTAGATATTACAAAAGAGCCAATGGAAGTTGGCCCAACATGTCATTATTTTATGGGAGGAATCCGAGTAGAAGCTGACACAGCTATGTCTACAATTGACGGATTATTTGCTTGTGGAGAATGTGCGGCAGGTATGCATGGAGCCAATCGACTAGGAGGAAATTCCTTATCCGATTTATTAGTTTTTGGAAATTTAGCTGGAATGGGAGCTTCTAAATATGCCAAGGAGCTAAGTGCAGTTCCTCAATTTAATGATGAGGATGCCAAAAAAATTATCCGAAATGCGACAGGTATCTTAAATAGAGAAGAAGGAGAAAACCCTTATCTCTTGCATGAGGACTTGCAAAAAAACATGCAAAACAATGTGGGTATTATAAGAACAGATTCTGAATTACAAGAAGGCATTAAAAATATTGAAATCCTAAAAGAAAAGCATAAAAATGTAAAGGCAAATGGCTCTTCTCAGTTTAATCCTGGATGGCATGAGGCGCTTGGGATGAGAAATTTATTAATTACTGCGGAAGCGGTAGCTAGAGCAGCTCATCTAAGAACAGAAAGTAGAGGAGCCCATACAAGGAATGACTTTACTACAGAAAGTGAGGAGTGGTATCAATATAACATCATCAGCAAAAAAGGGGAAGATGGTAATATGCAAGTGGTAAAAGAAAAACGACAAGAACCTAATGCAGAACTTTTCAGAATTGCTAATGCAAAATTGGAAGATTTAGAATCGGAGGTTGCAGCAGAAAGAAAGTCATAATTATGGGAAATCGTAAATTTAAAATATACAGGGGAGACAACACTAAAGGAGAGTTAGTGGATTACAATTGTGATGTAACGGAAGGTATGGTGGTGTTAGATGCAATGCACAGAATTCAGGCAGATGACGCAAATGATATGGCTTGCAGATGGAATTGTAAAGCAGGTAAGTGCGGTTCATGCAGTGTGGAAATTAATGGGAAACCAAAATTGGCATGTATGACAAGGATGAATGAATATAGCCCGGATGAGACTATTCTGATTAATCCTTTAAAATCTTTCCCAATTATTAAAGATACTGTAACGGATGTAAGTTGGAATTATAAACAAAATCAAAAAATAAAGCCATTTTCTCCATCTCAAAATAAAAACAATACAGAAAAGGGATTGGTAATGCAGCAAGTAGATGTGGAAAGAACACAGCACTTTAGAAAATGTCTTGAGTGTTATTTGTGCCAGAATGTTTGCCATGTTATTAGAGACCAAGGAGCTCAAGATAAGTTTGTTGGACCAAGATTTATGATTCGTCTTGCTAGTTTAGAGATGCATCCTATGGATGGTGCTGATAGAATCCCAGCAATAAAGGAAGATCATGGCTCGGGGATGTGCAATATTACAAGGTGTTGTACGGAAGTATGCCCTGAAGATATTCAAATTACAGATGATGGGATTATTCCACTTAAAGAGAGAGTAGTGGATAGATATTTTGACCCTTTGATGATTTTATTTAGAAAGATTTTCAAGAAATAGAGAAAATTTATTTTCCTATACAAATTAGTAAATAGGTTCGAATCCTGCTACCCCGACTTTTTCGCTTTATATATTTCCATAATTTTTCTGTAAGTTTGTTTTATGAAACAAAGTCTCTGTTTATCTCTTATTCAGTCCAATATTTTTTGGGAAGATATAGATGCTAATCTTTCGCATTTTAAAGAATTAATTTCGGATATAAAAGAAACAGATATCATTTTACTTCCTGAGATGTTTAATACTTCCTTTTGTCCTAAATCCAATCACTTAGCTGAAACAATGGAAGGAAAAACCATTAATTGGATGAAGGAAATTTCCAAACAAAAAAACTGTGCTATATCAGGAACTTTAATGGTTAAAGAAGGAGAAAAAATTTATAATCGCCTTGTTTGGATAAATAAAGGGGGCTCAATTCAAACTTATGATAAGCATCATTTATTTTCTTTACTAAAAGAAGAAAGACATATAGCAAAAGGAGCAGGAAGGCTGATTGTTGAGGTAGATGAATGGAAAATTTGTCCACTAATTTGTTACGATTTGCGTTTCCCGGTTTTTAGCCGTAATAATGTAGATTATGATATTTTAATTTATTTAGCCAATTGGCCTGTAAAAAGAATTGATGCTTGGGATACGCTTTTAAAGGCACGAGCAATAGAAAATCAGTGTTATACCATTGGAGTAAACAGAGTAGGGAAAGATGGAAATGGCGTTTCTTTTAACGGACACAGCAAGGTGTTTGATGTTTTTGGTAAGGAGTTATCTTCTGCAACCGAAAATAGAGAAGAGGTTTTGCAAATTGAAATCAGTTTAGATGATTTGAAACTAAAAAGAAGACAAATGAACTTCTTGCAAGATAGAGATGATTTTAAATTACTCTAAATTCCACTCCAATTCCAAATCCCAATTGGAGCGAATTGTAATTTCATTTGGGTAGTTTTCTACTTTTTCGGCCTGTGTTTTGCTTTCCCAATTTCCAGTGTTCCAAATTCCATCTTTATTGCTATCTGCAATATATTTTAATTGGTATTTTCCGGGAATTATATCATTTAAAGCATAAGGTTTTGCTGTAAAAACAAATTCGATAATTACTTTTTCGTTTTGTAATAGCTGAAAAACACAAGGATAATTAGTGGCAGTTATAATTTCCAATTTTCCAAAGGTGATGCTCTCCACAAACAGACTATCTGTTTTACTGCTGTCGGTTAAAGTGCTTAAAGTGTCGGCAATTACAGAATCTATTTCTACAATAGGATCGAAAGCCAAAAGTGAAATAAAACTGTCTGTTTTAGCATTAATCAATTTGTTAGAAAAGGCAATTAATTCTTTCTCATTATAAATAAAATCAAAATTAGTCAAAGCAACAATTTTGTAAGCATTAGCGTTCAAATTTGGAAAATGGAAGTTGCCATCTTTATCTGTTTTTGCAATATAATTAGGCGCCCCCTTAAAAATGATAGAGTCATTTATACTTTTATCAAATAGCATAATCCAAGCATTTTCAACCACCTCTAAAGTATAGGCATTTTTCAATTTCCCGCTAAATTTTAAGGAATCCAAGTTTTCAGAAGTAGAAAAGAGCAATTGTAAATCTTCAACTACATTTCCCTCATTTATATCTTTTATACAATTATCTAAAGAAAGCAAATAAGTGGTATTTCTCATCAAAGTATCTTCAACATGCAACTCCAACGATTTGCCTGCTATCTTTTTTACTATGCGTTTTTTTATTGGTGGAGAAATATAAAAATGCTCTTCCCACTGATTAAGCGCAATGTGCTCATCAAATAAAAAATAAATTTTATCTAATTGACCGCTTTCCTTTCCAACAGATTCAATAATATTCAGAATCTCAGGGGCATCCATATCTTTTTCACCACCAGTTGGCGCTACCATATTTGCACAACTGCTTAGTAGTAAAACGATAAAAATGGATAGGGATAATTTCATATTACAAATAAACGAATAAACATTAACCAAAAAAAATTAGACCACCGCAATAGTAACAATACTAACTTTAACATCTTCTACTTCTAATAGTTTCTGTGCACATGCCTCCATTGTAGAGCCGGTTGTTACCACATCATCCACTAATAATATATGTTTGTTTTTGATTTTTAAGGGATGTCTCAAGGCAAATGAATGCATCATATTTTCCCAACGACTAAATCGTTTTTTTCTAGTTTGTGAATCGGTATTTTCAATTCGAATTAAGGATTTGAAACTCACTTCTAATTTCAAAATTTTATTTATACCTTTTACAATATACTTACTTTGATTATAACCTCTTATTTTTTCTTTTTTCGGATGTAATGGTATGGGGATAATAAGATCAATGCCTTCAAAAAACTTACTATCCCTTATGGCATAAGCTATCTGTTTCCCCAGAAAAACACCAATTGTTTTACCTCCTTCATATTTTAATGGATGGATTAATTTTTGGGCATTACCTTGCTTTTTAAACTGAAAAAGTGCAGCTGCATTTTCAAGCTTCACTCTGCCCCAAAATCGTTTACTCACCTCATTTTCCTCTTGTAAAAAACAATCTGTTTTTTGGGTTTGGTGAAGACATGCTATACAAATACACTCTTCCTCTTTTAGCAGATTTTCATTACAAATCAAACATAATTCTGGATAAAATAAAGAGATAAAATCTTCTACTACTGATTTTGTATTTTCCAAAATAGACATAAAGCAAGATACAAAAAAACCCACCAATTTGGCGGGTTTAATTATCAGAATAAACGCCTGCTTATCCGCATTTACTATAGCCGCAACTTACACATTTCAAGCAACCTTCTTCATACACCAATCCTTCATCTCCACACTCTCCACAAGTATTGTCTGTTACTTTAGTGCCATCAGGAATAAATGTTTTTAGTGCTCTTACTACTCCGCTTTTCCAAGTATTGATGTTGTCATCATAAAGATTCATTTTTCCAATCAAATCTACTACATAATGAAGTGGCATGCCGTGTCGTAACACACCTGAAATCAGTTTTGCATAATTCCAAAATTCTTTATCAAATGAACGGGATAATCCACCCATAGTAATTTTATATCCTTCCTTATCTTCATACTGAAAATCGTATTGTGTTCTACCACCTTCCTTTTTTGTTTTAATTACCCATCCATATTCGACTACTTGGGGCACTACAAAAACATCTTCTGTTTTTCCTGTAAAAATTTCGTAAGGTCTTCCATTCATTAGTCCAACAACAGCAATCCATTTTTCTTTATTATTTTGGAAACGAACTACTTTGGCATCTAATTTTTTTGGTCGTGATGGTGCACGGGTTTCTTTAAACTCTGTGTTTTCTAAAACATCATCTTTTTTATCATCATCAGCTACTAAAACTCCAGATCGAGAACCATCACGGTAAACGGTAATTCCTTTTAAGCCCAGCTTCCAAGAATCCATATAAATAGAACTTACTTTTTCAAGTGATACATCATTTGGCAAATTGATTGTTGAACTGATAGAATGGGTTACATACTTTTGTACCACCGCTTGCATTTCAACTCTCTTATCCCAATCAATTTCAGGTGCAGTTGAACCCGCGTAAGGACTTTTTGTAATATCTGTTTCCCCAGTAATCTCCATCCATTTTTTTAGGTTGTGGTGGTAAACAGTAAATTCCTGCCACTTATCTCCCGTATCATCAATAAAGTCTACTTTTGCTTCTTTGTCCTGCTCATTCAGCTTTCTTCTTCTTTTGTAATGCATCATAAATACGGGCTCAATCCCTGATGATGTTTGGGCGAGCATACTCAAAGTCCCTGTTGGCGCAACCGTACTAATGGAAATATTTCTTCTACCGTGCTCCATCATTCTATTATAAACTTCCGGCAATTCTTTTTCTAGCATTTGTATAAATTCTGATGTTTTTTCAATTTTTGCATCAAAGCCAACAAAACTTCCTCTTTCCAATGACATATCTATGGAACTATCAAATTCTGCTCTGCATTTTTCTTTCATTATCCCCTCTACTTTTGCAATCGCCTTATCAGAATCAATTGCCATGCCCAATGCCGCAACCATATCAGCAAGAGCCGTAAATCCTAAACCGGTTCTCCTTCCTTCTTTTCCAGTTTTTAGCAAAAGTTCCCAAGTTTCTTTTTCTACGCCCTTTATGTTTTCCGGCTCATCATCATCTTCTACTTTTTTTAAGATTCTACCAATTGCCTCTATTTCCAAATCAACCAAATCATCCATTAATCTTTGTCCTTCATAAGTTGCTCTGTAGAAATTATCCATATTAAATTTAGCATCTTTTGTAAAAGGATTTTCAACAAACTTAAAAAGATTGATAGCTATTAATCTGCAACTATCCCCTCCTTGCATTGCAATCTCAGAACAAGGATTTGTTGAAGTATTTTCATATCCAGGATAAACGGATGATGTTGAATACCAATGTTGTCTGTCCCAAAATATTAAACCAGGTTCAGCTGTATTATGGGCGCATTTAATTATTGTATTCCAAAGCTCTTTCGCATTTATGGTTTTGGTAAACTTAGGATTGTCAGAATCGATTGGCCAACGGTGAGTATATTGCTTGTTATTATCTACCGCTTTCATGAACTCATCAGAAAGACGAATAGAAATGTTTGCACCTGTTACTTTTTGTAAATCTTGTTTAATGATTATAAAATCTTCCACATCTGGATGTGCAATATCCATAGAAAGCATTAAAGCCCCACGCCTACCGTTTTGCGCAACCTCACGAGTTGTGTTTGAGAATCTGTTCATAAAAGAGACAGCCCCAGAAGTGCTCCCTGCCGCATTAGAAACTTTAGACCCTGATGGCCGTAGGTTTGAAATATCTACTCCAACACCACATCTTCTTTTGAAAAGTTGGGCTAATTGTTGGTCGGTATAAAATACTCCGCCATAAGAATCATGCATTTCAGGCACCACTATGCAATTAGATAAAGAAGCTAATTTATAATGATTGCCAAGAGAGCTCATTACACTTCCTTGCGGAATAATATAGCCGAATCCTTTAAATAAATTATAGATTTTTTCTTCTGTTAGAGGTCCTCTTTTTTGCCCGTATTCAGAAAGGAATTTTGCTCCTCCATTTAAATCATAACGCAAAGCATAATCATTTTCAATTCTCGCAAATTCTTTAGCCATTCTATGGTGCATATCATCAGGAGATTGTTCTACAAATTCTCCTTCATCATCCGTCATGGCATATTTGTTTATCCATGTTGTGGCGGCTAATTCATCTCCATTAAAATATTTTATACTCTTTTTTAATATATCTTCATAAGCGTATGTTTTTGTACTTACATCTTTTGCAAATACTTCCTCCGTGGCTTTGGTTTTTACTGTCATTTTCTCCTTTTACTATTAAATTGTCTAAATAATATTTTACTATTAAAATGATTGATACAATTTTAAGAAAGAATAGGGTTGTATTTATATTAAGTGAAATAGTTTTTTTAACAATTTTTTCAACTACTACAAAAATTTAGCTTTGTGCCAATAGAAAAAAAACTACAAAAAAAGTCGATTATTTTAAGGGGCATAAGAAGGAGCAAAAAGAGAATCAAAGTGTAATAAATATTTTTTATTTAAGCAATAACTTTTGACAAAATACTTTCAAACAATTTTCGTCCATTAGTGCTTTTAAGTTCTATGTCAGATGCTCGTTCAGGATGTGGCATCATACCAAAAACATTGCGATCTTTGTTGCAAACTCCCGCAATATTTTTAATTGAGCCATTAGGATTTGAATCTGCAGTTACTTCTCCTTTTTCATTACAATATTTAAAAAGGATTTGGTTATTATTTTCTAAATCTTCCATTACTTTCTTATCAGCAAAATACCTTCCTTCTCCATGCGCAATAGGAATTTTGATAGCTTTTTTGCTAAGCATATTGGTAAGTATTGTGTCTTCAGAAAAGGGTTTTAAATGTACATTTTTACAAATAAATTTATGATTGGTATTATGCAAAAGCACCCCTGGCAAAAGCCCTGTTTCGCACAAAATTTGGAAACCATTACAAATCCCCATTACAAATCCTCCAGCATTAGCAAAGCCAATAATTTCTTTCATAATGGGAGAGAATTTTGCAATAGCACCAGAGCGTAAATAGTCGCCAAAAGAGAAACCTCCAGGCAAAATAATAAACTCACATTCTTGCAAATTAGTGTCCTTATGCCAAAGTTTTACCACCTCTTTTTTGAGGATACTTTCAAGCACATAAATCATATCCATATCGCAATTAGAACCAGGAAAAATAACTACTCCAAATTTCATTTTTATTGCTTTTAATTTATTGCAAAAATAAAATAATTAAATCGAAATTCGATAATAAGCGGAAGCTAATAAAAAAAGTAAGAACAAAATCTCTGTTAATCTTTTTCGTTTGGAATACACAAAAAAGTTAGCCACTACTATGCTAATTGGTGTAAAGGCTAAAAAATAAGAGCCATCAATATTAATAAATAGAAGTAAAATAAAATAAGCAAGTATTATGAAAAAGGACTTTCTGGAGCGAATACTTTTTTTATACATCCACAATACAAGTTCGAGAAAGGAAAATAAAAGAATAATCATCACAACAGTATACCAAATAATTTCGGCATAGGATAAAGTGTTAATTATTGGAACGTAGAGGGAGACAAGCTTAAATGTGGGGACATTAAATACAAAGGAATAGCCAAATATAAAAGTATAAATCTTATAAAATAGAATTGGGAGAGCAAGCCCAATTAATGAAATAAGAATGCTTCTCCAACTCATATTGCGAAAGGCAAGAAAAGCAACTATGATTAGAGGAAACAATAATAAAATATCAGAGTAGAACAGAGCAATTGTCCCTAGCAAAAAATTAGCATTAAAACTTTCAGAAAATGGCCTATCCTTTTGGTAGGAAGAAAATAAAGCATTGATATAAAAAAGCAAGAAAAAGGAAATTATCCAAGAGTCTACTTGGGTAATAAAAGGAGTAGTAAGTAATAAAAAAATCGGAGCCAAAACCAAACTATTTTTCTTTATCACATCTTTTTCATAAATTAAATTATTCAAACCAACAGATTGCAAAAGAGGCAGAAATAGCCCTAAAATAAAAACAGTAGTTGCCGAAAAAAAGGCGTGGAGATAAATATCAGAAAGCCTATTTGTAAAAATTGGCAAACACCAAAATAGTATAGCAAAAACCATAAAAAACACAATGGTTAGGGGGCTTGTCGTTTTTAAATTTTTCAGGAACATTTAAGTTAGATTCTAATAATTAATTATTTTTGCCAAAGAATTTTAAATTTATATAATGAATAATTTTTTTTATGGCATAGCTAATTTTTTTGGTTATATTTTTGATTTTATGCCTACAATAGGTAACAAGATAAATTATTTTTATGTAGTAGTAATCTTTACTTTTTTGGTTGTATGGACCTTAAAAATGATAAAGCACAAAAAAGATGGACAGGAGCACAGCTCATCTTAAATCAAAGCCAATATCTTTTCGGTAATATTTACTTTCAAAGTTAATTTTTTCCGCATTCACGAATGATTTGCTAAGTGCATCTTCTATGTTTTTGCCAAAAGAAGTAACTGCTAAAACTCTGCCTCCATTTGTTAAAACAGCAGATCCTTCTTGTTTGGTCCCTGCATGAAAAACAATACTTCCTTCCACATCATCTAAACCAGCAATCACTTTCCCCTTTTCATATTTTTCAGGATAACCACCAGAAACAAGCATCACAGTAGCGGCAGTATCTTCATCTATATGTAAATCTTTTTCACTAAAAGTGTCATCTCCAATTCCTTGAAATAAATGTAGTAAATCAGATTTTATTCTAGGAATAACTACTTCTGTTTCTGGGTCGCCCATTCGCACATTATACTCTATTACTTTTGCATCATTTCCTTTAACAATAAGGCCAATAAAAATAAACCCATGATATGTGATTCCCTCTTCTTTTAAGCCATGAATGGTGGGTTTTATAATTTCAGATTCTACTTTTTCAATAAAAAACCTGTCGGCAAAAGGTACTGGAGATATAGCGCCCATTCCTCCAGTATTAAGACCTGTATCTCCTTCGCTAATTCTTTTATAATCTTTTGCGGAAGGTAAAATCTTATAGGAATTCCCATCTGTTAACACAAACACAGAAAGTTCAATGCCACTTAAAAATTCTTCTACAACAACTGTTGAACTTGCTTTTCCGAATTTTGCATCAGCAACCATTGCTTTTAGTTCTTTCTTGGCCTCTACTAAGTTTTCCAAAATCAGAACTCCTTTACCAGCCGCCAAGCCATCTGCTTTCAAAACATAAGGAGGCTTTAAGCTTTCCAAAAAAGCATAACCATCTTCTAAATCATTTTTTGTAAAAGCCTCATATTTTGCAGTAGGAATATCATATTTCTGCATAAACTGTTTTGCAAACTCTTTACTACCCTCTAATTTTGCGCCCTTTTTTGAAGGTCCAATTACGGTTATGTGTTTTAGTTTCTCATCTTCCGAAAAGAAATCAAAAATCCCTTTTACTAATGGATCTTCTGGACCAACAATAAGCATGTCAATCTCTTCATTAAGAACTAATTTTTTGATACTTTCAAAATCAGTTACGCCAACATCAATATTAGTTCCTAATTCATTTGTTCCAGCATTTCCAGGCGCAATAAGTAGTTTTTTACACAAACTACTTTGTGCAATTTTCCAAGCAAAAGCATGCTCTCTTCCTCCACCACCTAATAAAAGGATATTCATTTATTTTGTTTTAACGTAATATTTTGCGTTCTGCAATTTACGATATTTTATTTTTCTTCAAATGTCTGCATTAGTTCATCAGTCATTTCTAAATTATGAAATACATTTTGCACATCATCATCTTCCTCAAACTTATCAATCATCTTTAGCACCGATTTGGATTTTTCTACATCTAAAATCTTTGTAGTGTTTGGTATTCTCTGTAATTCAGCTGATTGGATTTCAATCTCCAACTCTCCTAATTTTTTTTGCATAACACTAAAATCAGCAAAGTCAGTATAAATCAAAATAATGGCTTTTTCTTTTTCTAATTTTTCCAATCCCCCATCAATTAGTTCCATTTCCAACTCTTCCAAATCTATCTTTATATTTTCATAAGTTATGGTAAAAACTCCTTTCCGATCAAAAATAAATTCCAAAGAACCATTTGTTCCTAAATTACCACCATATTTACTAAATATAGCACGAATATTAGCAATTGTTCGATTATTATTATCTGTAGTACATTCTGCAAAAACCGCCACACCATTAGAAGCGTATCCTTCAAAAGTAACCTCCTCATAAGATGTCCCGCCCGTACCACTTGCCTTTTTTATCGTTCTTTCAATGGTGTCTTTTGGCATATTTGCCCCTTTAGCATTTTGCACTGCCGTGCGTAATCTAGGATTTGTTTCTTGTTCAGAGCCACCTTCTTTTACTGCTACTGTTAATTCTTTAATAATCCGTGTAAATATTTTTGAGCGTTTTGCATCTTGCGCTCCCTTTCTATGTTTAATATTTGCCCATTTACTATGCCCTGACATACTTAAAGTTTTTCAAAAATAATAATTAATTGTCCAATTTTAAAACTGCCATAAATGCATTTTGTGGGATTTCTACATTCCCAACCTGTCGCATTCGTTTCTTTCCTTTTTTTTGTTTTTCCAAAAGCTTTCTCTTTCGAGTGATATCCCCTCCATAACATTTTGCGGTTACATCTTTCCTCAAAGCTTTTACCGTTTCACGCGAGATAATTTTAGAGCCAATAGCCGATTGTATAGCAATATCAAATTGTTGTCTTGGAATAAGTTCTCTCAATTTTACACAAATTTTTTTTCCAAAAGCATACGCATGGTCTCTGTGAATAAGTGCTGATAGCGCATCTACTTGATCGCCATTTAACAGAATATCCAACTTTGCCAAATTAGAACGCTTATAGTCTAATGGCTGATAATCAAAGGACGCGTAGCCCCTTGAAACGGTTTTGAGTTTGTCGTAAAAATCAAAAACAATTTCACCAAGTGGCATTTCAAAAGAAAGCTCAACCCTATCAGTAGTTAAATAAACCTGGTTTTTTAGCTCTCCTCTTTTTTCAATACAAAGTGTCATTATTGTTCCAACAAAATCAGATTTTGTAATAATTTGAGCCCTAATATATGGTTCTTCTACATAGTCTAAAATACTGCCGTCAGGCAAATCGGAAGGATTATGTATGGCCAATTTCTCACTCCTTGAAGTATAGGCAAAATAAGATACATTTGGCACAGTTGTAATAACGGTCATGTCAAACTCCCTTTCTAATCTTTCCTGAATAATTTCCATGTGAAGCATTCCCAAAAAACCACACCTAAAACCAAAACCTAAAGCGGTGGAGGATTCTGGCTCGTATGTAAGGGCAGCATCATTTAGTTGGAGTTTTTCCATGGAATTTCTCAGTTCTTCATAGTCGTCCGTATCCACTGGATAAATTCCTGCAAACACCATTGGTTTCACATCCTCAAAGCCTTGTATGGCCTCAGTTGCAGGATTTTCAACAGAGGTAATGGTATCCCCAACTTTCACTTCTTTCGCCTCTTTAATTCCAGAAATGATATAGCCCACTTCACCGGCACTCATCTTCTTTTTTGGGGCTTGCTTAAATTTTAATGCACCAATTTCATCTGCAAAATATTCCTTTCCAGTGGCAATGAACTTTACTTTATCTCCTTTTTGAATTTCTCCATTTAGTATTTTGAAATAGGCTTCAATCCCCCTGAAAGGATTGTAAACTGAATCAAAAATCATTGCTTGAAGGGGTTTGTTTATATCACCCTTTGGAGAGGGGACTCTTTCAATAATTGCCTTTAAAATATTTTCAATCCCAATTCCTGTTTTTGCACTTGCAGGAATTATTTTATCTTCCGTGCAGCCAATTAAATCAATAATTTGATCGGCAACTACTTCCGGTTCTGCTGATAGTAAATCCACTTTATTCACAACAGGGATAATTTCCAAATCGTTTCCCAATGCCAAATACAAATTGGAAATGGTTTGTGCCTGAATTCCCTGAGCTGCATCTACAATTAGTAATGCGCCTTCACAAGCAGCAATAGAGCGAGAAACTTCATAAGAAAAATCGACATGACCAGGAGTATCAATCAAATTGAGAGTGTAGCCATTATATTCCATTTGCATGGCATGGCTTTTTATGGTGATTCCTCTTTCACGCTCCAAGTCCATATTATCCAAGAGCTGCTCTTGCGCATCTCTTTTGGTAACCGTGCCGGTTACTTCCAGCAATCTATCGGCAAGGGTGCTTTTCCCATGGTCGATATGGGCAATAATGCAAAAATTTCTAATCTTTTTCATGAAATGCTAAAATACAGTTTTTCAATTAGGAATTGGTTTAATAGGGATAAGTTAATCTTACTTTTTTTGCAGAAATTTCTAATAAGGATTTTACACCAAATACAATGGCGCTATTATCGTTTATATGCCCAGCAGGAAACCCAAAACAAATAGGGAAATTATATTTTTTTGTGTGCTCTAAAATTATTTGTTCAGCCGTTTTCCCAAAGGGGATATTATTGTCATTCATATCACTCATTCCTCCTACAATCAAAGCTTTTAGATTTTCAAATTTACCATTTCTTTTAAGATTCATTATCATTCTGTCAATATGGTATAAATACTCATCCAAATCTTCTATAAATAGTATTTTCCCATCTGTGTCTATATCTGAATCAGAACCTAACAATGAATACAAAATAGATAAATTTCCGCCAACAATTTCCGCTTCAATTCGTCCTTTTTTATTTAGAGGATGGGGATCACATTCTGCAATAGTCCCCTCTCTAAAAAGTGATTTTTTCAAACTCTTCAAAGCATCTTTTGTATTTGTTGCAAAGTTTATCGGCATAGTAGCATGTATAGAGGCAACTCCTAAATTATGCAAATGAGAATGCAGTACAGTAACATCACTATATCCCACAATCCATTTTGGATTTTTTTTCAAATTGGCGAAATCAATATTATCAATAATTTGAACCGTGCCATAACCGCCTCTTGCACACAAAATTGCTTTGATTTTGTCATTATTAATCATAGATTGTAAATCAGTTGTTCTTTGTTTTACAGCCCCAGCAAACTGATTATCATCTTCAAAAAGATTTTCGGCTAAAACTAATTCTAGACCCCAACTTTCCAAAGTGTTAATTGCATGGCTTAGTTCTTCCAAAGAAATTTTTCGTGCGGTAGAAACAATTCCTATTTTATCTCCTCTTGTTAATTTTGACGGAATAATCATAAAATTTGTTTATTCATTTATTTCGTTAATTCGCTTTTCGCATATTATTGCTCCTCTAATATCTGACATCTATATCTAATTTCTAATAAGTAAAACTTATATTTGCGAAAATAATTTTTTTCTGATAGAAATGAGCACAAAAAGATATACAGTTACCTCTGCACTACCTTATGCCAATGGACCTTTACACATTGGGCACATTGCTGGCGCATATCTCCCTGCCGATATTTATGTAAGGTATTTAAGAGGGAAAGGACATGATGTTGTCTTTGTTTGTGGCTCAGATGAGCATGGTGCAGCCATTACTTTACAGGCAAAAAAAGATGGAGTAAGTCCTCAGGAAATTGTAGATAAATACCATAACAGAAATAAAAAAGCATTTGCTAATTTTGGAATTGAGTTTAGTGTTTATCATAGAACCTCCCATAAGTTACACCATGAAACGGCACAAGAATTTTTTAAAACTTTGGAGCAGAAAGGAGTTTTTACTAAAAAAACTTCTGAGCAATTTTATGATGAAAAAAATAAACAGTTTTTAGCAGATCGATATATTAGTGGAGAGTGTCCAAAGTGTAATGAAAGGGATGCATATGGCGACCAATGTGAAAAATGTGGCTCGACTCTAAGCCCAAATGAGTTAATAAATCCTAAATCAACTTTAAGTGGAAATACACCAGTGAAAAAGGATACTACCCATTGGTATTTGCCAATGCAAGACCATGAAAACTGGTTAAAACCGTGGATAGAAGATGGAATATTGAATGGGAAAAATCACCATGATGCAAAGGCATGGAGAAGTCAAGTAATAGGGCAGTGCAAATCATGGATTGATGGCGGATTACAAGCCCGTGCCATGACGCGTGATTTGGAATGGGGCGTAAAAGTTCCTATAAAAGGTGGGGATGGGAAAGTACTTTATGTATGGCTGGATGCTCCTATTGGTTATATCTCAGCTACCAAACAATGGGCTACTGACAATGGTAAAAACTGGGAAGATTATTGGAAAAGTGAAGATACCGAGCTTGTCCATTTTATTGGGAAAGACAATATTGTTTTCCATTGTATTATTTTTCCAATCATCTTAAAATCCCATGAAGGATATATTTTACCTACCAATGTTCCGGCCAATGAGTTTTTGAATTTAGAAGGAGAAAAATTATCTACTTCCAGAAATTGGGCAATTTGGCTAGATGAATATTTTGAAGACTTTAAAGGGCAAGAAGATGCCATGCGTTATGTCCTTTGTGCTACCGCTCCTGAAAGTAAGGATACTGATTTTACATGGAAAGATTTCCAAGCGAGAAATAATAATGAATTGGTTGCCATTTTTGGGAATTTTATTAATCGTGTGGTGGTGTTAATCAATAAATATTGGGAAGGAGTTGTACCTAATTGTAACACACTTGATGATTACGACAAAGAGGTATTAGAAAAATTAAAAGAATTTCCAAAGAAAATTGGCGCTTCCATTGAAAAATATAGATTCCGTGAGGCATTAGCAGAATTCATGAAGTTAGCTCGACTTGGAAACAAATATTTAGCGGATACAGAACCTTGGAAACTCAAAAAAACGGACGAAAGCAGAACAGAAACGATAATGAATATTGCCATGCAAATTGCAGCATCTTTAGCGATTCTCTCAGAGCCGTTCATGCCTTTTGCCTCTAGTAAATTAAAAAATATTTTAGCACTTAAAGAGGTTAGATGGAGTGATGCAGGGGAAATCACTATTATGGAAAATCATAAAATAAATAAAGCAATTCATTTGTTTGAAAAGATTGAAGACGAGAAGATAGAGGAACAAAGAGCAAAACTAAAAGCATAAAAATTGTTATGCAAGCATAATAAACGCTATATTAGCAATCCAAAATTTTAAGTTATGAAAAAAATATATTTAATACTAGTAGCAGTTTTTACAACATCAATTGTTATGGCCCAATGTAATGGGCGTTATCAAACCGAAATTTTTAATAGTGTAAATAAAATTACAGTTAATTATTCAGACGTATATACCAACTCCTTTCATGAAATGGATGTTTATACCCCAGATGGTGATATAGAAATAAATAGGCCTGTTATTTTATATATGCACGGAGGATCTTTTTATGGCGGCACAAAATCAATGACAGACTGTATAGATTTTTGTACAAGTATGGCAAAAAGAGGATATGTTACCGCCTCTTTAAACTATAGATTAGCAAATATGATTTCGTTTATAGCAAGTCAGGAAGAACAGTACACTACTGTTTTAAAGGCTGTTTCTGATGTCAAATCTGCTATTCGTTATTTTCGAAAAGATTTTGCTAATGGTGACACTTACGGCATTGACCCCAATACTATTTTTGTTGGGGGATATTCTGCAGGGGCAGTAATAGCAATACATTTGGCATATATTGATTCAACATCAGATCTTCCAACAGCACCTATAAATGTACAGGCAATAGTAAATAATGTCTCTCCTACCCATGGTTTAGAGGGGGATGCAGGTAATTATGGCTATTCTTCAGATGTAAGTGGAGTTGTTAGTTTTGCGGGAGGAATAAATGATGTTGATTGGTTAGATGCAAATGACGAACCATTGGTTAGCATACAAGGGACATCAGATCTTACCGTTAATTATAATTGCGGGCCAGGCATGAATAACCAATTAATTCTCACTCTATGCGGATCTGGAGAAATGCACCCAAAGGCAGATAATGTGGGAATATTGAATGATCATTTGAGTTTTAGTGGAACAGATCATTTGTGGGCCGCAAGTGGTAATAGCAATCCTAAATTTGTACAAGCTCTAGATTTTACAACTGATTTTTTATACCCACTTCTTCCGTGCAATCAAACCACTTCTATTTTCA
>DASCPP010000037.1:0-5785 GCA_036012565.1 Flavobacteriales bacterium
CGTCTTAGCCCCAAAAAACATGCTTAATTATTTTGCGATTGAGCAGCAATATATTCATCCATGAAAGTATTTATTAGATACTCTTCTTTGTCTATTTCTTCTACTGCACCACTTTTTTCTCTAAAATATTTTCCATCTATTTCACTATATTCATAGCTTACATTAGCCAATTGGAAATTTTGAATCAGACGGGAAATATTAGAAAGCACACTACCCGCAATTTGGATATTTCTATTCAATCCCCCTTTATCTTTTAGCGCATTAATATAATTAAATTCATCCAAAAAAGTCTCTATCATTTGTGTCAAAATTGCATTCCCTTTTTCTTTTTCACCCAATCTATAATAAGTATTTACAAGCGGGAAAGCATACACATTAAACGGGGCAGAGGTATTTGGCATTTCTCTCACACATCTATCAAGTACTGCAATGGCATCTTCTTTTCTATCCAATACAAAAAGAGATTCTGCCAAGCGCGCATAATTATTTCTAAAATTCATAATCATCCTTGTGTTTGTTTCATCCAAATATACATCCGGATTATTTAGCCCACCCCAAGAAAATTTATTCATTAGGTTGTCATACATTCTATCCACATTCACCTCTCCTGTTTGCCCGTCAGGCGAAATCGCCTCATAAGGAACTAAGCGATAAGAAAGTCCTTCCAATTGAAAGTATTTTTGCAAGCCCATAAAATTATCTGAGCCAACTGTAATGGCAA
The DNA here is from genome assembly GCA_036012565.1 of Flavobacteriales bacterium. Lineage (GTDB taxonomy): Bacteria > Bacteroidota > Bacteroidia > Flavobacteriales > BACL11 > DUAL01. The sequence continues at coordinate 722 of DASCPP010000037.1, forward strand.
AATAAATTGGCCGTTTCCAATTGTTATGTGCCAGCATGTCCAATACCATTAGTTGATTTTTATAAAAGCCATTGCCTTTTATTTTCCATTTTATTTCAGGTAGGATTTTCTCATATTTTTCAACAGGAACAGTTCCGTTTGCTTTTACTTTTTCAATATCCACTTTTAATTTGAGTTTTTTTGCTGGACAGTAATTCCGTTTTCCAGCATTAGTAACTATCTTTGTTTGGTTTTTGTCACTTCTAATAAAATCAATAACTTCTTTTACATCCACATACCCAAGTCCTCTATCGTTAATTGGAATGTAATCTCTTGTTCCGGATCTATATTGTTTATTTTCAAAAGAGGAGGGAATAGGAGCAGCATCATAAGTTGCTCGCTTCATTTGGTCGATATACCAAGAGGTATTAAACAAACTTAGGTTTACTACTTTTATGTCTGTTCTTAATCCTTCCACCTCTTGCATATACCAAAGTGGGAAGGTGTCGTTATCCCCATTGGTAAAGAGGATTGCGTTTTTATCGCAGGAGTTTAAATAATTAGCCGCTACTTCTTTTGCAGTATATCTTCCTGAACGATCATGGTCATCCCAGTTTTCAGTTGCCATAATAGTTGGCGCTAATAACAATGCAATGGAAGTTGCTATCCATGCACTTGTAGTGGAATTCATTTTCTTGCTCAAAAAATCGTAAATTCCTAATACACTCAATCCTATCCAAATAGCAAATACGTAATAGGATCCTACATAGGCGTAATCCCTTTCTCTGGGTTGGAATGGGGTAATGTTAAGATAAATAATAATTAATACTCCTGTGAAAAGGAAGAATAATAAAACTGCCACAGCATCTTGCTCATTCTTTTTGAAATGGAATAGCATTCCAATTAATCCTAAAATAAGGGGCAAGAAATAATAATGATTTTTTCCTTTATTGTTTTTCAAATAATCTGGTAATTTAACATTTGATGGTTGTCCAAGCCGAGCATTATCAATAAAACTTATGCCACTTTCCCAATTTCCGTGCAGGACATTTCCATCCATATTCATATAGTCATTTTGTCTTCCAGCAAAATTCCACATAAAATACCTAAGGTAAGACCAGCCAATTTGATACTTAAAAAAGAAGGAAAGATTCTGTGAAAAAGTTGGGGTTTTGTCTTTGTTGGTTTTGCTAAGCCCTGCCCAAGATCTATATCCGTTTGCATGTCTTGACTGAGTATTACTCCACATTCTTGGGAAAATGGTTTTATGCCTTTTCGCATAATTTGGAATTGTATTTTCTCTTTTATCAATCACAACATATTTTCCCTTTTTTTCGTCTTTTGCATATATAGGATTCCCATCCAAATAGGGGTCTTTATTATCTAATTTAGCGTTAAAATAATGCCCATACACAATAGGCCAGCTTCCATATTGTTCCCTTTTTAAATAAGATAAAAGTCCAACTGCATCTTCTGGATTATTCTCATCAATTGGAGGGTTTGCATTGGAACGGACTACCAAGATAGCGAATGAAGAATAGCCAATTAAAAGTACGGTAAAACCCAAAATGGCGGTATTCCAAATGGCTTTATTATTCTTTTTGGTGTATTGCAATCCAAAAATAATAGCGGCAGTTAAAACCACAAAATACAATATTGTCCCTGAATTAAAAGGTAGGCCAATGGTGTTCACAAAAAACAATTCAAAAGAAGAAATCAAGCTTACTGCCATTGGAATAATTACGCCTTGCACAATTCCTAAAAGCACCATGGAAATAATAAAAGCTTTAATGGCTCCAATTTTTGAATATTCATAATTTTTGTAATAATAAATCATGCCCATTGCAGGAATTGTAAGTAAGGAAAGTAAATGAACTCCAACCGATAATCCAATTAAATAAGCAATCAGAATCAGCCATCTACTTGCATGTGGCTGATCTGCTTCTCTTTCCCACTTCATGATGCACCAAAAAGTGACTGCTGTAAAAAAGGAAGACATGGCATACACTTCACCTTCTACTGCCGAAAACCAGAAAGAATCAGAAAAAGTATAAGCTAACGCTCCTACAACACCACTTCCTAAAATAGCATATATTTTTCCCTGATTATCTTCATAAGTATTTGTAAACATTTTTCTACCAAAAGCGGTAATAGTCCAAAAAAGAAATAAAATGGTAAAGGAACTACAAAGAGCAGACATTATATTTATTGCTACTGCAACTTGAGATGTCCCTGGACTTGCAAATAGGGTAAAAATTCTTCCGAATAATTGGAATAAAGGAGCTCCTGGAGGATGCCCTACTTCCAATTTGTAAGCAGTTGCAATATATTCTCCACAATCCCAAAAGCTTACCGTTTGCTCGATAGTAGATAGGTATACAAATGAAGCGATTAAAAAAACGCTCCAGCCTAATATGTTATTTAATTTATTGAAGTTATTCATAATGTTTCCTGATTTTTTAGATTGCGAATTTAAGAAATAAAATATGATTCTAATTAAAAACTAAATTATGATAAAATATTTTGTACTTCCTGGGTAATTGTTATTTTTGCCCACTATCTTTAAAAATGCCCGATGGTGTAACTGGCAACACGTCTGTTTTTGGTGCAGAAGAGTCTAGGTTCGAGCCCTAGTCGGGCAACAAATAAAAGATACAGAGGCGGATTCTTTGTATTTTATTTGTAACCTCTAAGGCATGTACATGGGAAAGATTAGAACAAACTAATTCCTTTGAAAACAAAAGAGTAATACTGAAATAATAGTTTGCGAGATATGTAAAAAGGTTATATATTTGCCAACAAGAAAATAGAAGAATTGAGGATGGGGCTTAAGGCCCCATCTTTTGTACAAGTTTTACACAAGAAAATGATAGCAGAAGAAAGAGTACAACAACTTGCCAGAGAAAAGGTTTTGGAATTAGGAGGGTTTTTAGTTTCGGCAAAAGTGAGTGGACAAAATATAATAAGTGTGTTTGTAGATAAAGCAGTTGGAATTTCGATTAAGGAATGCTTGCAAATTAGTCGGCATATTGAAAATGAGTTGGATAGAGAGATTGAAGATTTTCAGCTTTCAGTTTCTTCTCCAGGACTTACTAATCCTTTTTTGGTAAAGGAACAATATCAAAAGAATAAGGGGAAAGATATAGCAGTAAAACTAAAAAACGGAAAAAAAGTAAAAGGAAAATTATTGACTTTTGATGATGATATCACTTTAGAAACCAGCAAAAAAGTAAAAGGAAAAAAAATAAAAAAAACAGAGGAAATAATAATTTCTTCCAAAGAGATAAAAGAAACAAAACTAGTTATAAAAATATAAATTATAAAAATGGATATAGAGAATTTAATTGACTCGTTTTCCGAGTTTAAGGAAGTAAAAAATATAAACCGAGAAACAATGATGAACATCTTGGAAGATGTTTTTAAATCAGTTTTAGCTAGAAAATATGATGAAGCCGATAATTTTGATGTTATCATAAATGTGGATAAAGGCGATTTGGAGATTTGGAGAAACAGAGAAGTTGTAAAAAATGGAAAGGTAGAAAATCCAATTGCTCAAATATCACTTTCTGATGCCTTAAAGATTGAGGATGATTATGAAGTAGGGGAAGAGGTATCTGAACAAATTGATTTTGACACAGAATTTGGGAGAAGGCATGTTCTCTCTATCCGACAAAACTTACAAGCAAGAGTTCAGGATTTAAACAGAGATGAAATCCTGAAAAAATATAGTGAAAGAGTTGGAGAAATTATAAGTGGTGAGGTTTATCAGGTTTGGAGAAATGAAATCCTTTTGCAAGATGATGAAGGGAATGATTTAATTCTGCCAAAAGCAAATCAGATTCAAAGAGATTTTTTTAGAAAAGGAGAAACGGTAAAAGCAGTAATACTTTCGGCTGAACTAAAAAACAACAAAGCCCTTATTACACTTTCGCGTATTGCGCCAGAATTTATTGAACGGCTTTTTGAAACGGAAGTCCCTGAAGTTTTTGACGGACTGATAACCATCAAAAAAGTAGTAAGGATTCCAGGTGAAAGAGCAAAGGTAGCAGTAGAATCTTATGATGACAGAATCGATCCTGTTGGTGCTTGCGTTGGGATGAAAGGATCAAGAATCCATGGTATTGTTCGCGAACTTAGAAACGAAAATATTGATGTTATCAATTTTACAGAAAATACCCAACTACTCATTACGCGCTCGCTTAGCCCTGCAAAAGTGAGTTCCATAAAAGTTAATGAAGATAATAACAGGGCTGATGTGTATATGCAGCCCGACCAAGTTTCTTTGGCGATTGGCAAGGGAGGTTTTAATATCAAATTAGCAGGTCTTCTTACTGGTTATGAAATTGATGTTTATCGAGATATGGATGACATGGTGGATGATGTAGCGATTGAAGAATTTTCAGATGAAATTGAAAACTGGATTATTGAAGAGCTTAAAGCAATTGGTTGCGACTCGGCAAGAAGTGTATTAGAATTAGATGTGGAAGATTTGGTAAAAAGAACAGACCTGGAAATTGAAACTATAGAAAATGTATTGTCGGTTTTTAAAAACGAATTGGAAACAGAAGAATAATATAAAACAAAAGAATGTCAGAGAAAAAGAGCATACGGCTAAATAAACTTACAAAGGAGTTTAATGTTGGAAGTGATAGAATCCTATCCTTTTTACAAGGCAAGGGTGTGACTGGATTAAATCCTACATCTAAAATCTCTGATGATGTTTATCAGCTTTTACTTAGCGAATTTCAAATGTCCAAACAAACGAAATTGGCAGCAAAAATTGTTGCTAACAAGTTACAGATGGAACAAGAAAGTCAGGAATTAGAATCTGAAAAAATAAAAGTGGAGCCTCAAAAATTAAGTATTAAGCCAATAGGAACTCTTGATTTGTCTGATACAAAATCAAAAACAATAGATACTGATAAAAAAACGGAAGAGCCAAAAAGAGAAAAAGTAATAAAGGCAAAAGCTCAGCTATTATCAAAGCCAAAAGTAACTGGTGAAAAAGTGGATTTAGATAAACTAACTCCTAAGAAGAAAAAACCTGTTGCCACATCTTCAGAAGGAGGGGTTGCTGGAAAGAAA
>DASCPP010000038.1:0-13760 GCA_036012565.1 Flavobacteriales bacterium
AGCCAATGATATTGAAAATAACAATAATGTAGCATTGAATTTTTATTGGCCCAAATTCCAAAGGCAAGTTCGGATTGTTGGCTTAGCAGAGAAAATATCAGATTTAGATAGTGATAAATATCTTAGTTCCAGGCCAAGAGAGAGTCAAATAGGGGCTTGGGTATCTCAGCAAAGTTCAGTAATTCCCTTAGACACGGATTTTAGAAATAATATTGTAAATATGGAATGTAAATTTAAAGGTAAAAAGGTAGAAAGACCTTTGAATTGGGGTGGTTATAAAGTCATGCCAAAAAGTGTTGAGTTTTGGCAAGGACGACCATCTCGCTTGCACGATAGGGTAAAATATACCATTAGTAAAAATAATTGGAAGTTAGATAGACTTGCTCCTTAGCGTTAGGCCTTCTTTTTAGTAGCTTTTTTTGTAGCTGTTTTTTTCTTAACAGCCGCTTTCTTTTTAGTCGTTTTCTTTTTTGTTTCCGTTTTTTCTACTTCTTTCTTTTCTACTTTTTTTGCAACAAAGGTAATCTTAGCTTTTTTTCTTGGTCTTACTTTTCCAAAAGAACCCATTCTAATTTTTCCTTTTTTTGATTTTTTGTCTCCTTTTCCCATTTAAATAATTTAATCGACAAATATAATAATTTCTATATCTATTGGCTGATTATCTCTTTAATAAATCTTTGCTCAATAAGAACGGATTCCTTTATGCTGTTACGCAACCAATTCAACAACACTTCATCTTTCTCAACCTCAGTAAGTTGCCACTCTACTTCTGACGCTCTCATTTTACTGATTACTGTTTGCATGCAAAGGGCTGCTGCTACTGAAATATTGTAGCTTTCAGTAAATCCATACATAGGGATTTTGATTTTTTCATCTGCTAATTGTAGAGACAAGCCCGATAGTCCTTCTTGTTCTGCTCCAAAAAGTAGTGCAATTTTTTCATTATTTAGATCAATATCATGGATGCTTTTTGCATTGCGTGGTGTAGTGGCCAATATTCTAAATCCATCTTTTCTTAAATTCTGCAAACATTCCTTTGTATTGTTTTCACTCTTATTGTAAAAAGTTTCTGTTAGCCATTTTGACGAACCCAATGATACATTATGATTGATGTTATGCTGATTTCTGTTCTCAATGATGTGGATGTTTTGTATCCCAAAGCAATCGGCTGTTCTTAGCACTGCACTGGCGTTTTGGGAATGAAAAATATCTTCTAAAACTATTGTTATGCGACTTGTTCTTTGCTTTAAATTATCATAAAATAAAGCTAATCTATCTTCTGTGATAAACTCAGATAAATGTTTGATTAACTGCTTTTTATACTGCTCATCTATTAGCAAACTCTAAACTTATTATTGATTTGAAATCCAGCCAAAAAACTTTTAATATCCATTGCTTTTTTCCCTTCCATTTGTAATTGCAGAATGGAAATAAATCCATCATTTCCTGCAATTTTAAGATGGGTTTTGTTGTCGGTAACAATACTCCCCACCTCCAATGAATTTGTTTCCACTTCAAAATCAGAAAGCAATAATTTCACTCTAATTTGCTTATCATTTTTGGCTTGTAAATAAAACCAAGCGGAAGGGCAAATAGCAACATCCTTTAGTAGTGTATTATCATTAAGGCAAGGGGAAAGCCCTCTTATTAAATTATGAATTTTTTCCACCGATTGACTCCAGTCTATTTGAAGCAATTCCTTATTAATTTTTGGAGCTGTTTTATCGGTTAAAGCTATGTTTTGTTCCACTTGCTCTACTTTGTTGCCTGTAATCTTATCAATGGTTTCTAATAGTAAATCCGCTCCATTTTCCATCATAATATTATGCAAGTTTGCAGCAGTAATTTTATTATCCAATTCGATTTTCTCTTGCAGAATAATATTTCCTCTATCCATATTCTCATTGATAAAAAATGTAGTTATTCCTGTTTGCGTTTCTCCATTAATTAGCACCCGATTTATTGGAGATGCTCCTCTGTAATTAGGTAAAAGGGAGGTGTGCAAGTTCACACATCCTTTTTTTGGAATACGCCAAACAATTTCTGGCAACATTCTGAAAGCCACCACAATAAATAAATCAGCATTTAAGTTTTCTAACTCCTCAATAAAATAAGAATCGTTTAAATTATTTGGCTGTAAAACCTTAATATTAATTTCTTGGGCTTTTAACTTTACAGAAGGAGCAATCATTTTTCTTCCTCTGCCCTTTTCTTTTTCAGGTGGACACACAACTGCCACAACATTATAGGAAGATTGAAGTTTTTCTAAAATGTAAGCAGAAAAAGGTGGTGTGCCAAAAAAGATTATTTTCATCTTGGCAAATGTAAAATAATTACCCAATCCATGAATATTTATTTTCAGTCAGTTTTATTTTACCATTATCCAAAAGCCACTGTAATACTTTTAAAACTTTTTCTTCTCTTACATCTGTTATTGGATTTATAATTTCGGAAGAAATCATTGCTTTTTCTGATAAAATATTCTGTAAGTATTTCTTAATTTTCTCAAACTCCAAATCACTTATGTCTAATTTATTTCTTTCCACACACACATCACATTGTCCACATTTGTAATTGTTTTCTTCCCCAAAATATTCCAGCAATTGCTGTGTTCGACAGATGGTGCTATTTTCAGTATAAGCAATTATCGACTCCATCTTTTGTTTTTTTAGTTTCTTTCTTTTTTCTAATATTTCTTCTGAAATTCTAATGGTAGATGCCTCTGCCCTGTTTTTTGTAAAGATAAGTTTTGGGGCATTTGTTCTTGGCAAATATTTTAAGATTTCTAATTGCTGTAATTTTTCAAGCAAATCCACAACCTGAGTAGGAGGAGAGTTAAATCTACTGGATAAAGTTTGTTCATTTATCGTTACATAGTTTTCAAAAAGACCACTATAAGAGCGCAATAAAAGTTTGATGAAAGAATCGTAATGCACATTAGCCACTTGAAAACGATAAAGTTCTGTATTATCCACAATAAAATGTAATTTGGAGGGAGAATGAATGGAATCAGTTAGTTTGATGAATTCTTCTTTTTCCAGATATTTTAAAATATTGTAAGTTTTATAGGTCTTCAAATTGTATCTCTCACAAAAGTCATTGATGTCAAATTCAAAACTTTCTCCTTCTGCCGTATCCACTGCAATATGAAAATAATCTGCTATTTTCTGATAACAATCTCTTATCTCTTGCACGCTTGGAAATTGTGAGAGAACAAAACGATTAAGGTCAATTACATCACTTTTGTTTGTCAGTAGTATGGCATAGGCCAATTTACCATCTCGGCCGGCACGTCCTGCTTCTTGAAAATAAGCTTCCAATGATGTTGGCGTGTTGATATGGACTACAACTCGCACATTTTCTTTATCAATTCCCATACCAAATGCATTGGTGGCTACCATTATTCTAATCTCATTATGAGTCCATTTTTCTTGCTTTTGGTTTCTGATATCCATATCCAAGCCTGCATGATAATAATCGGAAGAAATATTATGAGTTCTGAGTAGCTGTGTTATTTCTTTTGTCTCTTTTCTGCTACCGACATACACTATTGCACTACTTTTAAAATGATTCAGAATTTTTACTAATTTGGTTTTTTTATTCTCTGTATTGATTACTACATAGGATAGATTTTCTCTCACAAAGGAGGATTGTAATAAGTGCTTCTCACTAAAAAGAAGTTTCTCTTGAATATCATCTATAATATCGTCTGTTGCAGTAGCAGTAAGTGCTAAAATTGGCACATTAGGAATTACCTCTCTTATCTCTGCAATATGTAAATAGGATGGCCTGAAATCATATCCCCACTCTGAGATGCAATGTGCTTCATCCACCGTTATTAAATTAACATTCATCTGCCGAATTCTTTCTTGTACCATTTTGTTTTGTAACCTTTCTGGTGACAGGTAAAGGAATTTGTAGTTTCCATAAATGCAATTTCCAAGTGCTACATCCACCTCATTTTTGCTCATTCCTGAGGTGATAGCAACTGATTTTAATCCTTTGGATTTTAGGTGCTCCACTTGGTCTTTCATCAGAGAAATTAAAGGAGAAATAATAACGCAAATTCCATCTTGCATTAAGCAAGGGATTTGAAAACAAACCGATTTACCACCTCCTGTTGGAAGCAGAGCGAGTGTATCTTTCATAGCTAATACAGATTGAATTATTTCCTCTTGCATGGGGCGGAAATTAGTATGCCCCCAGTATTTTATGAGTATTTGCTTAGCATTAAACATCTGCACGAAATTAGGAAATTTATTCCATTATAACTTACGCCCTAGGATGAAACTGAGTAATAGCTTCTCTAAGGTATTCTTTATCAAGATGAGTGTAAATTTCAGTGGTAGTAATACTTTCGTGCCCGAGCATTTCTTGTACTGCACGTAAATCCGCACCACCTTGAATAAGATGTGTTGCAAAAGAATGCCTAAAAGTGTGAGGGCTAATCTTCTTTTTCAGACCAATTCTTTCTGCCAATTGCTTGATGATGGTAAAAATCATTATTCTTGTTAGCTGTTTTCCTCTTCTGCCAAGAAAAATAATATCTTCATGCCCTTTTTGAATATCTTGATGATTTCGCACTTCACCAATGTAGATGTTTAGGTATTTGAGAGCTGTTTTTCCAATAGGAGCAAGGCGTTCTTTGTCTCCTTTTCCTATTACTTTGATAAACCCTTCTACAAAACTTACATTGGAAAGTTTGAGCGTAATTAGTTCCGTTACCCTTAGCCCACAACTATAAAGTATTTCGAGAATTGCCCTATTTCTTTCGCCTTCTGCTTTGCTCAAATCAATAGCAGCAATGAGCTTGTCTATTTCTTCAATAGAGAGTGTGTCGGGCAATTTCATGCCTATTTTTGGAGATTCTAATAACTGGGTGGGATCGGCAGTGATATAATCCTCCATTATGAGGTATTTGTAAAAAGCTTTTATTCCTGAGATAATTCGAGATTGGGAGCGAGCCGAAACGCCTTCTTTACTGATAGCAGATACAAAATCGGATAAGTCAGATTTACTGATATCTAGTTCATTTATCTCTTTTGATTTGGAAAAACTTGCTAGCTTTTTCACATCTCTTATGTAGGCATCTACTGAATTTACAGACAAGGAACGTTCTACTTGTAAGTAACTTTTAAAACCCAATATGGATGATTCCCAGCTCATTTGTTTAGTTTTGCCTTGCTATGAAAGTGATAATAATTAACGGACCAAATTTAAACTTATTAGGCAAAAGAGAAAAATCTATTTATGGAGATATTTCTTTTGAGGAATATTTTTCTCAGTTGGTAGAGGAATTTTCCGATTTGGAATTAGAATATTTTCAATCGAATGTAGAAGGGGAGTTGATTGATAAACTGCAAGAAGTTGGTTTTTCATACGATTATATTATACTTAATGCAGGAGGATATACGCATACCTCAGTAGCTTTGGCTGATTGTATTAAAGCAATAGATACTCCAGTAACAGAAGTGCATATTTCGAATATATATGCAAGGGAAGATTTTAGGAAGAAATCACTTTTGTCTGAGAATTGCAAAGCAGTAATTTGTGGCTTGGGTTTAGACTCTTATAAGGCAGGATTAACAATTTTGTAAAACTTGTTGTTGATGAAGTAATTAAATCTAAAAAAATACTTAGAATGACAGATATACTTGGGAGGCAATCAAATGGAACAGAAAACAAACTATTATTCTACATCTATGATGATGGAACAGTAGAGAAGAAAATTATAATTGAGTAATCATAAATTCGAGAAATTCTTTATTCCTTTTAGTTTATTTTTTACCAAAATAGAGTAATTCATTTTTCCTACTAAATTATTCTTTTGGCTAATCTTTTGGCGTTTACTAATCAGTTTTTGGATAGCAAAATAAAAAGCAAAATGTGCTTTTACAATAGCAAAGAAGTGAGAAAAACCATTTTTTTGTTTCAAAAAAGTAATAGCAGCAACTGCATCTAAAAGCAAGCGTATAGGAATAACCACAAATAAAGAGGGTAGAGGTAAGTTTTTGAAAAGCATTTTTAGGTTATTCCTAAAATTAAGGTGTGTTTTAAAAGGGGAGCCAGCATCAAGCGTACCACCACCTACATGATATATTACTGAGCTTGGCTCTACCATTATTTTGTATCCTTTATTTTTCAACCTCCAACAAAGGTCAATTTCCTCTTGGTGGGCAAAAAACTCTTCATCAAAACCCCCAACTTCCCAAAATGCTTCTGTCTTTAGAAAAATACAAGCACCAGTTGCCCAAAATACTTCAATAGCATCATTGTATTGTCCACAGTCTTCTTCCAGACAATCAAAAATTCTTCCTCTGCAAAAAGGATAGCCAAACCTATCAATAAAACCTCCGGATGCCCCAGAATATTCAAATTTATCTCTGTTGTTATAATCTAGTAATTTTGGCTGGCATGCTGCAATATTTTTATCACTATCCATTAAATCAATAATGGGTGCTATCCAGTTTCCACTCACTTCCACATCCGAATTGAGTAATACATAATATTCCGCATGAATCTGATTTAATGCTTTATTATAGCCCCCCGCAAATCCTAAATTCTCTTTATTATTTACTATCCTAATAGCTGGGAAATTCTCAGATAAAAACGATATAGAGTCGTCTGTAGAGCCATTATCGGCAACAATAATTTCTACATCACTACCGTACTGAACAACAGTCGGTAATAATTTTTCTAACCAATCCTTTCCATTCCAATTAAGGATTATAACTGCCGTTTTTATTTTTCTTTTTTGTGTTTCCATCTTCTATGTGTCCACAACCAATATTGTGGCAAGTTTATTATATCTTTTTCTATTCTTTTTGTAAAATCTTCTGTTATTTTTCCATAAGGCTCAGTAGTGGGTGTTTCCGTAATTAAGGAATACTTTACCTCATAATGTCCTCTTTTTACTTTGCTAATACTTACATAAACTACTGGCCAATCATATTCTTTTGCATATTTCTCTACTCCAAATAGAACAGCAGTATCTTGGTTTAGAAATTCCATCCAATAGGATCTTCTGGGATTTGATGGGTTTTGGTCCGAACCAAAAACAATTGCTTTTGCTTTTGTTTTTTTCTCAAACGACCTTTTTGTTTGTTTCATAGAAATTAAATGCATGCCATATTTTGATCTGGACTCTGAAATCTTCTGATTAAGAAATGCATTGCTAAGTGGCTTGTAAATCCCTATGCATTTATGATTGGAATACATGGCAAATGCTTGTGCGCATATTTCCCAATTGTTGTAATGCCCTCCCACAAAAATGATACTTTGTCCTTTATCAGCATATTGATTGCTGAACTCAGGATTTTTTACTACCAATCTTTTTCTCAGTTGTTCTTCTGAGATGGTAAATCCTTTTACCCCCTCCATAATAATATCGCAAAAATGCTTGTAAAAAGCAGACATAATAACTCTTAACTCTTTATCTGTTTTATCAAGGAAAGAATTTTTAAGATTAGTAAAAACTACCTCCTTTCTGTATCCAATTATTCTGTAAGAAATAAAAAATAAAAGATCGGAAATTAAATACAGTACTGGATAGGGAAGTAGGGATATTGGTGTCAGAAAGAGGTAGTAGAAAACCTTTGTAATCATATTGGCAAATATATGTATTCTATCTTGGGTTGATGTAATTATTGATAAAATCATCCCCAAAAGTAGCGTTGTTATTTTGCTGTAAACGATCGTTCCACTGCTGATTGCTTACTTCCCCTTCTACATTGGAATAGGAAAGCCTATAATCCTGAATACCCAAATGCTCATTTACAAAAACGAATTTACAGTCCGATTGCGTTTTTAATTTGTAATAATGCCAAATTTCATAAGGCAGATTTGCAGAAGAATTATCTACTTTGTGCCGACTATTTGGTGCGCCATATTGAAGAAAAACTCTTCCTCTATCGGTTTTATAGCCATCAATTCTTGCATTTTGGAATTCCTTATTAACCGTTTCTACAACTGTTAGGTATTTTTTCCATTTCTCCTCTGGATTAAAAGGACTTCTTCCTTCCCAAAAGTTTAAAAAGAACTTCTGCATCAAAAGTAAATCATTGTATCTTTTTTGGTTTTCAGCAAATGTATTTTCCAAAATTGTTGAAATAGGATAGAGATAGTCGATATACAAAAGCATACTATCTATACTTGTAATTTGCTCTGCAAAAGTGCCTGCAATATCCACACTGCTAATATCATTCATACTCTTGTCATGCTTTGGACTGCTTCTTTGGAAAAACAACTTTTTCTGTAGAATGGAATTGTTTTCCACATCTTTAATTTCACAAACCAAATTATAATTTCCGGTTGGTAATCTTTCAATTGGGAATGACAATAAACTAGTCTGAATCTCTTTGATATCCATTCTTTTCGATTTTGTAAAATAAAATAACGAAACATTGGTTTCGAAAGTCTCAATGTATGTATTTAACAAATATCGGTTAGCAGAAGGGAAACGCTTATCAGTATTATAAATTTCAAAATAAAAAGATAGTATATTTTCAGTGGGAGGAAAGAAATTAGAAACATAAGGGGTAAGGTCATAACCGCTTTTGGAAAGCTTATTTTTTTTTATGGTTTTTGTATATTTCTCAATTAGGGTAATATCAGAAAATGCTAATTTATTTTCTTCAAATTCCATTGTTATTTGCTCTTTATGTTCTAAAACCTCACTGGAAGAATGTATATCTTTTACTTTTATACTAAGTGAATATTGTCCGTTTGGAATAGCAATTCTGTGCTGATCGATAAAAAGGAGATTATTAAAAATGCTATCCTTAAAATAAGGACTTTTCAGCAAGTAATGGTCATTATAAATCAAATTACCATCTTCTAATATTTCAATATAGATATCTAACTCTCCATAATATTTATTGTTTTCATCTTCTATCAAATGCACAGAATTGACATCAAAAGAAAGGTAGGTTTCAATATAGCTTTTGTTCTCAGGGCTATTGAAGTTGGCAGTATACAAAGATGCTTTGAGTGTTTGTGCTTCTGAAATAGCAGAAATACCATAAAGAATAAAAAATATAATTACTTTAAATTTCATCTTGCTAAACTAACAAAATTAGATGAATTATATTGCAGATAAAATTAAAGGAAGAATAGATTTTCAGATTGCTAAATATTTCTATTTTTGCTCCACTTTTGGAGAGATGGCAGAGTGGTCGAATGCACTGGTCTTGAAAACCAGCGTACAGCAATGTACCGGGGGTTCGAATCCCTCTCTCTCCGCAAATAAAAAGTCCTGGCATTATGCTGGGATTTTTTATTTTGTGATCGAGACAGGATTCGAACCTGTGACCGTCTGCTTAGAAGGCAGATGCTCTATCCAGCTGAGCTACTCGACCATTTTTAAATTGGGCTGCAAATTTAGTATTTTTTAGTTCAGATAAAATACTTTTATAAAGTAAAATTCTATTTGTTGAGATGTGCCATTTTTATAGCAGTAATAGCCGCTTCGACCCCTTTGTTCCCATGCTTTCCTCCCGACCTATTTTTTGCTTGCTGTAAATTATTATCTGTCAGAACTCCAAAAACAACAGGAATATTTAATGCAATATTCAAATCTTTTATTCCAATAGAAACCGCATTGCACACAAAATCAAAATGCTTTGTTTCTCCTTGAACAATACTTCCTAAACATATAATGACATCTACTTTCTTTTTTGCCATTATTTTAGCACCATAAATAAGCTCAAAACTCCCAGGAACATCCATTGTTATAATATCCATACTTGAAGCACCACAATCCATTAATGTATCCTTGCTGCCTTTTAGTAAGTTAGAAGTGATCTCTTTATTCCAAGCAGAAACCACTATACCAAAACGTATTTTTTTTGCAGAAGGAACATCTGCTTTATTATAAAGGGAAAGATTATTATTTTGAGTTGCCATTTTGGCTTTTAACGATTGCTAGCTCTTACAATGTATTTTTCAATATCTTGTGCTATCTGCGATTTGCTATAATCCTGTTTTATCTGATTATAAATCTTCAACGCATCTTCAAACTCTTCATCCATCTCTAAAACAATAGCTTGTTTCATCAAATATCTTGGGGTAGTGAAATCATTACTGGCATTATCAGCCGCTTTTTCATAATATTTTAGCGCGCTACTATTATCCTCTAATTCTAAATAAGCATCTCCAATACATCCTAATGCCAGAGTTGATAAAATAATATCATCTGAGGAAAAATCGCTTAAATATTCAATGGCGTCCTCAGACTGTGCTGTATGCAAATAACATAATCCAGCATAATAATTTGCTAAATTGCCCGCATTAGTCAAGCTGTATTCATCCGCAATATCCAAGAATCCTAAGTACTGTCCATCACCATTTAGTGCTAGGTTAAAAGAATCTTTTTCAAAATATATTTCTGCCATATACATATCAGCATGCGCTTCTTGTTCTAGTGGCTCTAAATAAAAATTAGTAAAGCCAAGGTATATTGCAACAATTGCAACAATTGCTCCAGCTATTACAGTCAAACTTTTCTGATTATCCTCAATGTATTGTTCGGTCTTAGTTAATGTTTCTTCAATCTGTGCGAATTGCTTATCTGTTTTATCTGTTTGTTTCGCCATATTCTTCTATTTTTGAAGTGCAAAAATAAGTTTTTTTTAAATTATTTCGCATTAAAGTAAAGAGAATAATAAAAGATAGTTATTTTTATAAAAAATAAGAACTATTGTATCTGAAAAAATTATCATTATTAAATTTTAAAAACCATAGTGAAAGTAATTTTCAGTTTGGAAAAAAGGTAAATTGTTTTGTAGGTGATAATGGCTCCGGGAAAACAAATATTCTGGATGCCATACATTATTTATCCCTGAGCAAAAGTTATTTTAATAAGATGGATGTGCAAAACATAAAGTTTACTGAAGATTTCTTTATCCTTAAAGGAGTATTTATTAAAGCAAATGAACAATCAGAAATTCAGTGTAATTTGCAAAAAGGAGAACAAAAGACACTCAAATGCAATGGCAAAAGATACAAACGATTCTCTGATCATATAGGTGGATTCCCAATAGTAGTTATTTCGCCAACTGACAGCAATATTATACTTGATGGATCTGAAATTAGAAGAAGATACATTGATAGTAGCATTGCTCAATACAATCGCAAATACTTAAAAAGTCTTATTGATTACAACAAGACCCTCAAACAAAGAAACACCTTACTTAAAAGTTTTGCTGAAAAACAATATTTTGACAGTTTAACATTAGAAACTTTTGATAATCAGCTAATAGCATTCGGAACAACTATCTTTAAAGAAAGGACTCATTTTTTAGAACTATTGATAAGTGTTTTTAAGAGATATTATGCGCTAATTGCTAACCAGAGGGAAGTGGTTGATATAAAATATTCTTCTCAGTTAAACAAAAATGATTTTGCGCAGGCACTAAAAAACTCATTAAGTAAAGATAGAATGAGTCAATATACCAATGTAGGGGTTCATAAGGATGATATTATTTTTGAAATGGATAATCATCCTATTAAAAAGATTGGCTCACAAGGGCAGCAAAAGTCTTTTTTAATCTCCCTAAAATTAGCGCAATTTGATTTTATGGAAAAGCAGCTAGGAGTTAAGCCTATATTATTATTAGATGATATATTTGATAAATTAGATGAAAAAAGAGTGGAAAAAATTATTTCTTTTGCTCGTGAAGGGTTCTTTGGACAAGTATTTATTACGGATACGAACAGGGATCAAATAGAAAAAATATTAAATACTTCAAGAATTAAATATGAGATGTTTAAAATTGAAAATGGAGGAGTTGTAAATTGAGAAAATCGAACCAACAATCTATCAGGGCTGTAATCAAAAGGTTACTAAAAAATCAGAAACTAGAAGGAAGATTAAAAGAGCTAGATGTACTTAATAACTGTGAAGAAGTTTTAGGAAAAAACCTAATGAAATATATTAGCAACTTGTCTTTTAGAGATGGGATCTTAGTTATAAAAATAAAATCTGCTGTTGTTCGTAACGAATTATCTTATCAGAAGAATGAAATACTAAAGAAGATAAATCAAAAAACAGCTAAAGAGATTGTGAAAGAAATAATATTAAAATAATCACACTTTTGGTGGCTATTTCTAATTAAAACTGTTCCTCTATATTAAAATGGAAATCAGATTCAAGTTGTGCATTTTCATCAGAATCAGAACCGTGCACCGCATTTTTGGATTTACTTTCAGCAAAAAGTTTTCGAATTGTTCCATCCTCAGCATCAGCAGGATCTGTTGCTCCTATTAGAGTTCTAAAATCGGTAACCGCATCCTCTTTTTCTAAAATTACCGCTACAATTGGTCCTGAACTCATATAATCGACCAATTCGCCATAAAAAGGTCTTTCTTTATGAACTTCATAAAACAAGCCTGCTCTTGCAGTGCTTAGTTGTACTTTTTTCAATGCTACGATTCTAAATCCATTTTCTTCAATCATTTTAAGAATTGATCCTGTATTGCCTTGCTCAACTGCTTCTGGCTTTACCATTGTGAATGTTCTGTTTCCCATTTCTATTTTTATTAAAATTAGTAAACGGCTGCAAAACTATGAAAATTAACATTCGTAGGATGTTTTTTATTCTTATTTTTGCGCCCCTATGCAAGAAAAAATAAACGCATTAAAGCAACTTCTTTCTGAAAATAAAAATATTCTAATTACAGTGCACAGAGGGCCTGATGGAGATGCTATGGGTTCAGCACTTGGGTTTTATAATGTTTTGGTTCAGTTAGGGTATAATGTGAATGTAATTACACCTAATGATTACGCTTCCTTTTTACATTGGATGCCAGGAAACGATAAAGTAATTGTTTTTACACAAGAGGAGAAAAGAACAATTGAAATTACTGAAAAAGCAGATTTGATTTTCTTGCTTGATTTTGGGCAAATTGCTAGATTAGATTCTTATGCAAATACGGTTCAAAATGCTACTGCGAAAAAAGTAATGATTGACCATCATCAGCAGCCAGATGAAAGTATTTCTGATATTCTTTTTTCTGATGTTACAGCTTGTGCTACTGCACAAATTGTTTTTGAAATAATAGATTCTCTAGATTGGAAACATCTAATTAATAAAGAGGTAGCCGAATGTTTGTATGCTGGGATCATGACCGATACTGGTTCATTTAAATATTCTTCCACAACAGAGAAGACACATCATATTATTGCTGAACTTATTGGAAAAGGGGCTAATAATTCAAAAATCCATGATTTGGTTTATGATAATTTTTCAGAAAATAGAGTAAAGCTTTTGGGTTATTGCTTGTATCAGAAATTATTACTTTTCAAAGAAAATAATTCTGCAATAATCTCGTTAACGGCAGAGGAATTAGAACGATTTAATTTTCAAAAAGGAGATACAGAAGGGGTCGTAAATTATGCTCTTACCATTGAAGATGTTATATTTGCCGTTTTTATTGCGGAAAAAGAAGGAATGGTAAAACTTTCTTTACGCTCGAAAGGAGATTTCAAGGTAAATGAGATTGCTAAAAAATATTTCAATGGAGGAGGGCATATGAATGCGGCAGGAGGAATTTCAGATGTATCGGTAGAAAAAACAATAGAGATTTTAAAGAAAATTTTTAAAGAATATAAAACACAATTAAATAACACAAAACTTTAGAATAATGAAGAGAATACTTTTAACACTTGCAATTATTGCAGGATTAACTTTAACAACAAAATCACAAACAACAGACGGTATGTATGCGAAAATCAAAACAACAAAAGGTGAAATCTTAATTCA
>DASCPP010000039.1:0-1954 GCA_036012565.1 Flavobacteriales bacterium
TCTCAAGCATTAGGAATAGCATCAGGTGCATATGAGTTGGCTTTGCAATATTCTAAGGAAAGAAAAGCATTCGGAAAAGAGATTTCAAAACACCAAGCTATTGCATTTAAATTAGCAGATATGGCTACAGAAATTGAGGCAGCTAGATTACTTTGCTTTAAAGCAGCTTGGCTAAAAGATAATAGTCAGAATTATGATAAAGCAAGTGCAATGGCTAAAGTGTTTGCATCAGAGACTGCAATGAAAACTACCACTGAGGCTGTACAGGTGCATGGGGGGTATGGTTTTGTAAAAGAATATCATGTTGAGAGGCTTATGCGTGATGCAAAAATTACACAAATTTATGAAGGAACATCTGAGATTCAAAGAATTGTAATCTCTCGTTCTGTTTTAAAATAGAAATTATGAAGAAATTAATTTTACTATCATTTTCAATCTTACTTGCTTTTAGTGTAAGTGCTCAGATTGATGTTGATAAATCAAAAATCAACCCTGCATATTTGAAGTTTTTACCATCAAATGCTAATCCTGAGGATTTGCGGCCATCTGATATTCCTTCAGAACAAGTGCTGAAACAAATAGGCTTGTCAGATGCTGAAATTGCAGAGGCAATGGATTTTAAATATTCAAGAGGAGAATATTCGAAAGGAGTTCAGGACACCTCAAATGTAAGTTTTAATCTCTCAAAGTTTTATGAAAGTCTTGGGGATTCTTTAATAGCAGATACAACTACTTACCCTAAAGCAAGAATATACGGTCAAGATATTTTTAGGAATAATGAATTATCTTTCTATCAAAAATCACTAGATGCGAAAGCACCTGAAAATTATAAGGTAGGAAGTGGTGATGAGATTTCAATTTCTGTTTGGGGTTACTCGGAGTTTTCTGAGACACTTTTAGTAGATGATAGAGGATATATTACTCCAAGTTCTTATGGGAGAATTTATGTAAAAGGATTAACTTTTAAAAAGATGCGTTCGCTACTTAAAAGTAGATTCTCAACATTTCTAGACATGAAAAATTCTGAGATAGATGTTACACTTTCTTATTCAAGAGTAATTACTGTAAATATTGTTGGTGAGGTTTATAATCCTGGATCTTATACTATCCCAGCAATTAATACAGCATTCAATGCTTTGATAGCTGCAAAAGGCCCTAACCAGTTAGGAACAGTTAGAAACATCTATATTAAAAGAGATGGTAAAACTGTTGATTCATTAGATGTATATCAATTCCTGTTTAACCCAGAACGCTCACAAGATATTTATATGCAAGATGGGGATTATCTTTTTATTCCTCCCGCAAAACATATCGTGGAGGTGATTGGAGCTGTTAATCGCCCGTATACTTATGAGGTAAAATCAGGAGAGTCTGTTTCTTCAATTCTACAATATGCTGGAGGATTTACTACTAACGCATTTACTGATGTAGTTACGTTAAAAAGAAAAGAGTACAATACTTTTAGAGTAAATGATGTATATAAAGATGATATAAAATCTACAATTCTGCAGAATGGGGATGAGATTGTTGTAAATTCAATTTCTAATAAATTGTCTAATGTGGTTTCTGTAAAAGGAAATATAGGTGTGTCGGGCGATTATGAATTTATAAAGGATGAAAAATTATTGAATTTACTAAATAGAGCTAAATGTATTGATGATAAAACTTTTAATAAAGTGTATGTCATTCGACTGAATGAGGATAGGACAAAATCACATCTTGCAGTTGATTTAGCGGCTATTCGTGAGGATTCAAATCATGAAGATAATATTCTAATGCAAGAATATGATATTGTTCGTATACGTTCAGTTGATGATTTTGATGATGAGTTTTTTGTTTCAGTATTGGGCTCTGTAAGAAGACCTGGAACCTTTAATTATGGTGTTGGAATGAGCTTACAAGATATTCTTTTGCAAGCAGGAGGACTTACCCAACAAGCAGAAGGAAGTAGAGT
>DASCPP010000040.1:0-8984 GCA_036012565.1 Flavobacteriales bacterium
AATTTTATATACATAAACATGTGTTTCGAACCTCTATAAATTCAGCTTGGGGAGAAGCTTTGCAAGCTAGCAGTATCTATAATCCGGATGAAGAAATAGATAAATCTTATATTATCAATTTAGATAATTTGGAGCAATATAATATTGATTATTCTTTAAATACACTCGAACTTGGAAATGGGAATGCAGGCGGATGGAATAAAAATAATATGTATGTTGTTGCTTTTATTTATGACAATACTACTTTTGAAATTGAGCAAGTGGAAGAAGCACATTTAATAACTCCATAAAAATATTTATTATGAGAAAAAAATTACTTACACTTTTTGCAATTAGCTGTTTTGGTTTTTATTCAATGGCTCAAACTAGTGATGAAATAGCTGATGGAAAATCACTTATTGAGGCTTATGTTTCCCCTTTAGGAAATAGTTTGGGAGCTGCCCTAAACAATGGATGGTACAATACTGCAAAACCCCATCACTTAGGTGGTTTTGATATTACTATTACAGCCAACCTTGTACTTGTTCCTACAGATGCAAAAACATTTAACATTACGGGATCTAATAATGGTACTTTTAATGGAGTAGAAGGAAGTGAAAATACTCCTACAATTTTAGGAAATACAACTGCTGGAAAAGCAACTTATAATGGTACTAAGTTTGATATGCCTAAAGGATTGAATATTCCTCTGCTACCTATCCCTATGTTGCAAGCTGGAATTGGACTGATAAAAAATACAGAAATAGATGTTCGCTTCATGCCAGAGATTGAAATGAAAGGCGTTAGTACTGACTTGTTTGGGATTGGCGTCAAACATGATATTTTACAATGGCTTCCAATTGTAGATAAAATACCAATAGACGTTTCTTTTCAGGCTGGCTATACTAAATTAAATTCTCAAGTCATGCTTGAATATGATGTAAATGGAGTTGGAAAAAATGCAGAAGCAGCTTTAGATATTAGAGCAACAACATTTAATATTTTGCTTTCCAAAAAAATTGCAATGTTAACGGCTTATGCCGGCTTGGGATACAATTCTACAAAAACAACATTCAATGTAGATGGAGAATATAATATTGCAGGGCTGAATTTTGATGTGAACGAATTAACTGAATTTGAATTTGAAAGCAACAATAATCTAAGGGCAAATGTTGGGTTTCGTTTTCAGTTAGCAGTTTTAGCTATTCAAGCCAATTATACTTTCTCAGAATATCCTGTGGCAACAGTTGGCTTAGGGATTAGCATCAGATAAGATGAATTTACATAAAATTCTTACCTTACTTTTTTTTTGTGGAATTCTAACTTATAATACTAATGCTCAAAGTTTTGGTGGTGGAATTATTGTGGGAGCAAGCACAAGTCAAGTAGCTGGCGATTTGTTGGGCGGATTTAACAAAATTGGATTGCTTGCTGGTGCTTACACCAACCTGAAAATTAAAGAAAATATTAGTTCTCAATTTGAAATAACTTATATAGAAAAGGGAAGTAGAAATCCTAAGCTTCATGAAGATGATACACCTGATGAAATTACTCTCTCTTATATTGAGGTTCCACTGAGTGTTAATCTTCAACAAAAAGAAAATTTAGGAATTGAAGTTGGAATCTTGCCCGCTTTTTTAATAAATGCAGAAATGAATGATTACCTTTCGGAGATTAAAGAAATAGATCCTGCTTTTACAAAATATGACTTTGGTATTTTTGCTGGAATTAATTATCATATAACGGATAACATAATCCTAAATACAAGAATTAGCAATTCTATTATTCCTATTCGCCCCCATACTTTTAACCTTACAGATGGGTTGAATAAAGGACAATATAATACCGTCCTTAGTTTTACAATACATTACAAAATAAGATGAGCAAAAAACACAAAATAGTGGTGGCCGTAAGTGGTGCTAGTGGTGCTATTTATGCCAAAGTTTTGTTTGATAAATTAGTTCAAATGAAAGATCAAATTAAGGAAGTTGGAATGTTGATGAGTGAAAATGCAAAATTTGTTTGGCAAACGGAATTAGGAAATAATGACTATCAGAATTATCCTTTTACTTTTTATAAAAAAAAGGATTTTACGGCTCCTTTTGCAAGTGGCTCAGCAAACTTTAATATTATGATAATCTGTCCTTGCTCAATGGGTGCAATGGGAAGAATTGCAAATGGAATATCTTATGATTTAACATCAAGAGCAGCTGATGTAATTTTGAAAGAAAGAAGAAAACTGATTTTAGTTGCAAGAGAAACTCCATATAATTTAATTCATATAAAAAACATGAAAGGTATTACGGAAGCCGGAGGAATCATTTGTCCCGCAACACCTTCATTTTATAGCAAACCAAAAAACTTTGAAGAACTTGCGGCTACTGTAATTGACAGGGTATTAACACTCTCTGGTTTACAAAATAAGGCATATAGTTGGGGGAAAAAACAATAATTTACCCAACTTTGTGTTATGATATAGATAAAAATAGATGACATGTTAGAATTCAGCAAAAAAGTCCTTAATAAAGTCTGTTTCGATAAAGCCCTTTTTAGAAAAGAATTGCAAAAAAGCCTTAGATGGCTTACTAAAACAGAAATAACCCATTTAAAAATTTGGACACTTGCGACTTTTAGTCAGTACAAGGAGATTATCTTGGAAGTGTTCGATCAGATTTCTTAATAAATTCTATATTTCTTTTAAGGCCCTTAAAGCCAGTCCTTTTCACAGCTGACCCTTCAAATATTTCCTCAAATTTTTCTTCTGTTAAATTTTTCCAATCTTCTTTTTTAAAAGATAATAATTCTTTTTTCGGCAAAAAACTGGGCTCATTATGAGGAATTGAAAATTTGTTCCAAGGGCAAACAATTTGACAAATATCACAGCCAAACATCCAATTTTCAAACTTTCCTTGCATATTTTTTGGGATAGAATTTTTCAGCTCAATGGTAAAATAGGAAATACATTTACTGCCAACTACTACATAGGGCTCTGTTATGGCATCAGTTGGGCAAGCATCAATGCATTTTGTACATGTTCCACAATAATCTTTTATTGGCGCATCATAAGTAAAAGGAATATCTACAATAAGTTCTGCTAAAAAAAAATAAGAGCCCTGCTCTTTACTTATTAAGTTGGTGTGTTTACCAACCCATCCAATGCCACTTTTCTCTGCCCAGGTTTTTTCTAAAACAGGGGCTGAATCCACAAAAAAACGACCGTTTATCTCTCCCATTTCATCTTGCAAAAACTGAAAAAGTAATTTTAATTTTTTCTTTACCACTTTATGATAATCTTTACCAAAAGCATACATAGATATTTTAGGTGCATTTTTATCCTCTTGTTTTGCAGGGAGATAATAATTGAACGCTAATGAAATTACGGACTTTGCTCCATCCACCAATAGTCTTGGGTCGAGTCGTTTGTCGAAATGACTTTCCATATAGTTCATCTCTCCATGGGAATCTTTGGCGAGCCATCTTTCTAATTGTAGTGCTTCTTTATGTAAAAAATCTGCTCTGGATACTTTGCAATAAGTAAAACCTAGTTCTTTTGCTTTTTCTTTGAGTAAAAAAGTATGATTTGGAGAAGACATTTTTAATCAAACAAATCTGATTGCTTTGTCGGCCCTGTTTTACCTAAGTGCTTGAAGGATTTTTCAGTCACTTGCCTACCTCTTGGGGTACGCATCAAATATCCTTCCTGAATTAAAAAAGGTTCATATACCTCTTCAATAGTCCCGACTTGCTCTCCAACAGCAGTAGCAATAGTGCTTATTCCAACAGGTCCTCCATCAAATTTATCAATGATAGCCGAAAGGATTCTATTGTCCATCTCATCTAATCCATCTGCATCTACATTTAGTGCTTTCAATGAAGAATTAGTAATCTCTAAATTGATATTTCCATCTCCTTTTATTTGAGCAAAGTCACGAATTCTTCTAAGTATTGCATTTGCTATTCTTGGCGTTCCTCTACTTCTTCTGGCTATTTCTGTTGTTGCATTTTTTGTAATACCAACATCTAATATGGAAGCCGAACGATTTACAATTCCTGAAAGTAAATCTGAAGGATAATATGAAAGGCGGGAATTAATTCCAAACCTTGCTCTAAGTGGGGAAGTAAGTAATCCTGAACGAGTAGTTGCTCCTATCAAGGTAAAAGGATTTATTTGCAATTGAACAGAGCGGGCATTCGGACCAGATTCTATCATAATATCAATTTGGAAATCTTCCATTGCAGAATATAAATATTCTTCAATAACTGGATTTAATCTATGAATTTCATCAATAAAAAGAACATCTCTCTCTTCTAAATTAGTCAGAAGCCCAGCCAAATCTCCTGGCTTATCCAATACCGGGCCAGAAGTAGTTTTAATATTTACACCTAATTCATTAGCTATAATATAGGCTAAAGTAGTTTTGCCAAGCCCTGGAGGACCATGCAAAAGCGTATGGTCAAGTGCATCATTTCTCTCACTTGCTGCTTGAATAAATATTTTCAGATTCTCTACAATTTGTTCTTGTCCAAAAAAATCATTGAATAACTTGGGTCGTAAAACTTGTTCAAAAACGATTTCTTCTTCTGAAAGATTTTCAATATTTGAATCTAATTCTTCACTCATTACAAAAGCAAATGTAAGCAAACTAATTCATAAAAAAAGGGCTAAAATACTAACCCTTAAATTTTGTATTAACAATTTTTAGTGATGTAAATGCTTAGATTCATCAAGCATAGGATGGTTTGAAGTTTCTAATGGTGCCTTTGTTAAAGTGTTTAGTGTAAAATGAATTAACAATCCTGCAAAGCCAAGTCCTATTCCTATTTCGGAAAATCCAATATGACCATGAGTATTTAATGTTCCTGGAGCAACCAATAAATAAGAGTTAATCCAGTGTCCAATTAAAATAATAATACTTACAAAAATCAATCTTCCTTTTTTTCGTTTTGCATCTCTACTCATTAGTAAGATAAGAGGAAATAAAAAGTTTATCAGCATAGAAAACCAAAATAAGAATTTGTAATTATGTACTTCCAATCTGGCAGTATAATAAGTTACTTCCTCTGGAATATTGGAGTACCAAATAAGCATAAACTGAGAAAACCAAATATAAGTCCACACCAATGAGAATGCAAAAATCCATTTTCCTAAATCATGAATATGGCTATCATTTACATCTTTTAAGTATCCTTGTCTTTGCAAGTAAAGTGTAAATAATAAAATAGTTGTAAATCCTATTGCTGCCCATTCTGAAAAAACATACCATCCAAAGATAGTTGAGAACCAGTGCGTATCAATTGACATAATCCAATCCCAAGATGCCATAGCAGATGTTATCGCAAAAAACACCATGAACCAAGCTGAGGTACTTACTCCTCTAAAGTGAATTGAAGTACCACCTTCCTTGTCTTCTAAAACAGATAACGTTCTTAGTTTTCTAGCAAAGAAACTCCATCCTAATAAATAAATTATTGTTCTGATAATAAAGAAAGTTGCATTTAAATAAGCTTCTTTCCCGGCAATAATTGAATCATAATGATCACTTGCAGGATTCATAATTCCTTCATGTAGCCAGTGATAAATATGATTCCAATGCATAATAGATGCTACCATGATTAATAACATAATTGCACTAAATACAGGTAATGCGCCCATAATAGCCTCAGGAACTCTTTTTAAAACAATTGACCATCCTGCTTCAGCAACATATTGTAAGGCAACAAAAAATACTGCAAATACTGATATCCCTAAATAGAAATATGTGTTAAATAAAAGTGCAGACCAAGCGCCATGAGGATTTGATACAAACCCAAAAATTAATGCAATAAGTCCAATTGCCATTAAGGTCATTGAAAGATTCTTTGCTTTTTTATCTATTGTAAACATTCTATTATATTTTTTATTCTAAACCGTAATGTTGTAATTCTTCTTGTACATAAAGAGTTATTTTCCATCTTTCCTCTTCCGAAAGTTGAGATGCATGTGGTCCCATAGAATTTAATCCATAAGTAATAGCATGGAAGATATGCCCTGCCTTTAAATCATTCATAGGAACGCCAGCTCTTCTTATTAATTTGCCATCATTGTAATGAGGAACTACCGAGTAAAGTGCATGTTTTACTGTACCGCCTCCAGCTCCAGTTTCTCCATGGCAATGCTCGCAAAACATTCCGTATAATTCTTTCCCATCTGCAAGATTTTCAGCATTATTCTCAATTGGATTAATTGCTTCATCCCCAGCCTTTAAATAACCATCTAATGTCTCGTCAAAATTAAAGGTTGATAATTTACCTCTAGCAATAGTCCCTTCAACAGGAGTTCTTGCATTCATTCCGTTAATAGTATTCTCACCATAAGTTTCTTGAGATGGAGAACGATACATATTTGGCATATATTCATATCCAGGACTAGAGTCGCCTCCTGTACATGATGAGAAAAATAATACTACAGTAAAAAATCCAAGTTTATTAAATACTTTATTCATGATTAAAAGTCTTTTTCATTAATTTCTGAAGCACCTGTTTTCTTCAAGATCTCTTTTATTGCAGACGCATCTCCTTCAACCTCAATTTCCATTAAGAATTTATCATCAGTTGTTCTTTCATCTGGGCTATCCGATTTTGCTCCAGGAAACAAGCCATTTCTGAACAGATAAGTAATTGACATTAAATGTGCAGCAAAGAGTACCGTACATTCAAATAATACTGGAACAAAAGCCGGGACATTATGATAAAATGTCCAGTTAGGCTTTCCTCCTATGTTCTGCGGCCAATCTACTTGCATCATGTAATAAATCATTAAGGACCCTAGCGTTAAGCCTAAACATCCATAAATAAATGATGTAATTGCCATTCTAGTTTCTTTTAACCCTAATGCTTTATCTAAGCCATGAACAGGAAAAGGAGAATACACTTCCTTAATTTCAATGTTGTTAGATCGTATCTCTTTTACTGAAGACAATAGTACTTCTTCATCATCAAAAATTCCGTATATTGTATTTGTACTCATTATTTTTTGTTTTTATATTCAGACCCTGAAGATTTAACAATAGTTTTTAATTCTGCTTGTGCAATAACTGGGAAAACTCTTGCATATAGCAGGAACAATACAAAGAAGAATCCGATTGTTCCTAAATAAATTCCTATATCAATAAACGATGGAGAGAACATACTCCATGATGATGGTAAGAAGTCCCTGTGTAAAGAAGTTACAATAATCACAAAACGCTCAAACCACATGCCAATATTTACAAAAATTGATAAGATAAATGTTGCTACAAAAGAAGTTCGAATACTCTTAATCCAATATAATTGTGGAGTAAGCACATTACATGACATCATAATTGCATATGCCCACCAGTAGGGCCCAGTTGCTCTATTTAAAAAAGCATATTGTTCAAACTCAACACCAGAATACCATGACATAAAAAGCTCAGTAATGTAAGCTGTCCCTACTAATGAACCTGTAAGCAAAATAATAATATTCATATATTCAATATGTTTGACTGTAATATATGATTCTAAGTTTACAACCTTTCTCATAATAATAAGTAACGTTTCTACCATTGCAAATCCTGAGAACAATGCACCTAACACAAAGTAAGGAGGAAAAATTGTTGTATGCCAACCAGGAATAATAGAAGTTGCAAAATCCATTGATACAATAGAGTGTACTGAAAATACTAGTGGGGTTGCTAATCCTGCTAATACCAATGAAACTTCTTCAAACCTTTGCCAATGTTTTGCTTTTCCACTCCAGCCAAAAGAAAGGAAAGAATACAATTGTTTTTTCATTGGGCTAATGGTAGCACTCATTCTGTCTCTTATCATTGCAAAATCAGGTATTAACCCAATATACCAAAATACCACAGATACGGAAAAATAAGTAGAAATTGCAAATACATCCCAAATCAATGGAGAGTTAAAGTTCATCCAGAGAGATCCGAACTGATTCGGAATTGGAAAAACATAATATGCAAGCCATGGTCTCCCCATATGTATAATAGGGAAAAGTGCCGCTTGTACTACAGCAAAAATTGTCATTGCCTCTGCTGAACGATTAATTGACATTCTCCATTTCTGACGGAACAATAACAATACAGCTGAGATTAAAGTTCCGGCATGCCCTATTCCGATCCACCAAACAAAATTTGTAATATCCCAAGCCCAGTTTACAGTTTTATTCAATCCCCAAACCCCAATACCAGTACCAACTGTATATGCTATTGACAAAACTCCCCAAAGGAACAAAACAAATGACAGGGAGAAAAGAATCCACCAATACTTATTGGCTTTCCCTTCAACGGGACGAGCTACATCCTTTGTTATATCATGATATGATTTCTTGCCAAGAATTAATGGGTCTCTAATTGTTGCTTCTTTTTGCATATCTCTTTATTAAGATTTATTTCTAATTTTTGTTTGATAGAACGCTGATGGCGAGACATTTAAGTGCTCTAATAATTGATAAGCTCTTTTGTCTTTCTTTAGCGCTTGTACCTGATGTGAAGCGTCATTTACATCTCCAAATACAATGGCATTAGTAGGGCAAGCTGATGAACAAGCAGTTTGCGCATCTTCATCATTAACTGTTCTTCCTGCTTTTTTCGCATCCAACTTAATTTCTTGTATTTTCTGTAAACACATTGAACATTTTTCAATAACTCCTCTTGAACGAACAACAACATCAGGATTTAATACCATCTTTCCGTAATCGTCATTCATATTGAAATCAAATTTATCGTTCTCTGAATATTGGAACCAATTGAATCTTCTTACTTTATAAGGACAGTTGTTTGCACAATATCTTGTTCCAACACATCTGTTATAGGCCATATGATTTTGTCCTTCAGCACCATGAGATGTTGCTGCAACAGGACAAACCGTTTCGCAAGGAGCATGATTACAGTGCTGACACATAACTGGTTGATAAACCGTTTCAGGATTTTCTGAAGGGTCCTCCATTTCAGTATACATATCAATAGCAGATCTCTTCTCTTCCTCTGCCA
>DASCPP010000041.1:0-2321 GCA_036012565.1 Flavobacteriales bacterium
TGTTTACAGAATAATTATTATTTGTTCAGTCTGTTTTTATAGCGTCCCATCCCTGTGCTGTTAATGGGTGAGAACTGCCATCTTTTGCAATAAAATTATTTCCTTCCGATTTGTCTGAAATATGACCAATAATTGTAAAATCGATATCCGATTTTACCTTTTTATAATCTTGTTGTTTTATTGTTAAAAGCAGTTCATAATCTTCTCCACCATTTAATGCGCAAAGTACAGGGTTTAGATTCAATTCTTCTGACAAATTAATAGCTGAAATATCTAATGGAATTTTATCTTCATAAATCTGAACACCAACTTTAGATGATTTGGAAATGTGCAATCCCTCAGATGATAATCCATCCGAAATATCAATCATAGAAGTGGGGACTATTTTTAATTCTGCTAATTTTCTTACAATATCTATTCTTGCTTCAGGTTTTAATTGGCTTTGTATTACATATTCATTTCCTGCTAAATCCGGCTGCATTTTAGGATTTTCAATAAAAATTTCTTTTTCCCTTTTTAATAATTGTAATCCTAAATATGAGGCTCCTAAATCTCCCGTACAAACTAGTAAATCATTCACTTTTGCACCACTTCTATAAGTAATTTTTTCTTTCTCAACCTCACCTAAAACAGTAATGCTCATCATTAATCCGGATGTTGAAGTGGTGGTATCGCCACCCACTAAATCTACCCCATAATGCTTACAGGCCAAATTCATTCCTTTATATAATTCTTTTAATGCTTCAACAGAAAAACGATTAGAAAGCGCCAATCCAATCGTAATTTGTTTTGCCTCACCATTCATGGAACATATATCTGAAACATTCACTGCTACCGCTTTATAGCCCAAATGCTTCAGTGGAGTATAAGCCAAATCAAAATGAACGCCTTCTACTAGTAAATCTGTGCTTATTAGCTGATACTTTTCTCCTATATCAATAACAGCCGCATCATCTCCAACCCCTTTTACTGTGCTTTTATTTTTAATTTTTATAGCCTTAGTTAAATGGTCAATCAATGCAAACTCTCCCAATGCTGAAATTGGGGTAGTATTTACTGCTTTTTCTTCAAATAAACTCATTCGCCAAAGATACGTATTATGTTATAAGTTTTTGTACATTTGTATTCATTTAGATTAAATAAAAATAAGATGATAAATATCAGTGATTCAGCAAGAGATAGATTACTCCACTTACTAGATAAGAAAGAGAAGGAAAATACCTATGTTCGAGTGGGTGTAGAAAGTGGTGGGTGTTCGGGGTTGAGTTACAAATTGGACTTTGATGACACTAAAAATGAAGATGATGAACTTATTGAAGATAACGAAATTCGGCTTTTAGTAAATAAAAAGAGTTTTTTATACCTTGTTGGGACTACATTAGAATTTTCTGACGGACTCAATGGCAAAGGATTTGTTTTCAATAATCCAAATGCAAGCAGAACATGTGGTTGTGGTGAGAGTTTTTCTCTGTAGTTGATTGAAATATGAGTGAGAAGAAAAAACAAAAAGAAGATAAATTACTAGAGGAAGTTACATCATCTGAGTACAAATATGGTTTTACTACCAATATTGAATCAGATACTATTCCAAAAGGGCTTTCTGAAGAGGTAGTTCGTATTATTTCTGCAAAGAAAAACGAACCTAGCTGGATGTTAGAATATAGACTCAATGCCTATAAAACATGGCTCGAGATGAAAGAGCCGGATTGGGCCAATGTTTCTTATAAAAAGCCAAATTATCAGGATGTTATCTATTATTCTGCCCCTAAACAGAGACCTGTTTTAGATAGTTTAGATGATTTAGACCCTGAAATGAAAAAGACTTTTGACAAGTTGGGAATTTCTATTGATGAACAGAAGCGACTAGCAAATGTTGCTGTTGATATTGTTATGGATTCCGTTTCTGTAGCAACCTCTTTTAAGGAAACTCTTAAAGAAAAAGGAATTATTTTCTGTTCGATTTCAGATGCTATTCAAGATCACCCTGAACTAGTAAAAAAATATTTAGGGACTGTAGTCCCTGTTAGGGATAATTTCTTTTCTGCATTAAATTCGGCTGTATTTTCTGATGGATCATTTTGCTACATCCCAAAAGGAGTACAATGTCCAATGGAGCTTTCAACTTATTTTAGAATAAATGAAGCTGGAACAGGTCAGTTTGAAAGGACATTATTGATTGCAGATGAAGGAAGTAGGGTTAGCTACTTAGAAGGATGTACTGCTCCAATGAGGGATGAAAACCAATTGCATGCGGCTGTCGTAGAGCTTATTGCAATGGATGATGCTGATATAAAATATTCTACAGTGCAGAATTGGTATCC
>DASCPP010000042.1:0-2375 GCA_036012565.1 Flavobacteriales bacterium
ACAAGATTGTCAGTAGAATTTACTGTGCCATAAGTAATATCATAAATATGGGCTACCAAATCATCTCTGCTATCATCAGAAGTGATAAATGTTCTAAGTTTTGCATCCTTTATTGCAATCTTTTCAGCCCTTGGAGAAATCTTCATAATTTCAGCAATAGCATCATGACAAGGGTTTTCCCCCAATGCTTGTATTTTTCGTGTTTTAACTTTATTAAGATAGCTGTCCATTCCTTTCATTAAGCCATAATAAGAAACCTGAGCCGTATTAGGAATGTAAGAAAATACCGTATTTCTTACATCTTTATCAATAGCATCTAATACTTTTGGGAAAACACGTTTCCCTAGTTCTAGGCGTTCGTTATAAATAGTCGCATCATTCCCTCTTGAGAAATAAATTCTTTCAAAAGAACACGCCTTCCTTTCTTGTGGCTCACGAACTTGTTTTTCCTGAATGCTTCCATTTTTTTTGATAATAAGCACATGCCCTCTTTTTAATTCTTTTATTTGCTCTGCTTTTACATTAAATGAAGTTTGTATAACTGGCCGTTCTGATGCTACAACCACCACCTCATCATCCTTATAATAATAGCCAGGACGAATTGCAGAAGGGTCACGCAAAGCAAAGGCATCCCCATGCCCAATCATGCCACACATCACATATCCTCCATCCCAATATTTTGCTGAATTCACCAAAATTTCTTGTATATCTAATTCCTGTTCAATCTTTTGTGTGATTTCTTTTTTGGTAAACTCATTGTTGTATTTGTAATAAATTTTATCATTTTCTTCATCCAAAAAATGTCCTATTTTTTCTAAAATTGTAACCGTATCGGTCATCTCTTTTGGGTGCTGTCCTAAATCAGTAAGATGGGTGAAAAGTTCATCTACATTGGTCATATTAAAATTGCCAGCCAAAACTAAATTTCTGGTTTTCCAATTATTTTGTCTTAAAAAAGGGTGGCATTGTTCAATGCTGTTCCCACCATAAGTGCCATAACGCAAATGTCCTAAAAACAACTCCCCAGTAAATGGAAGATTTTCTTTTAACCATTTGACATCACTTAATTTTTCAGGATTTTTATCTTGCAAATCCACAAAGAGTTTGTTGGCTTGTTTAAAAACATCTTGAATAGGATGGGTAGCTACCGAGCGTTTTCTACTAATATATCTTTTCCCTGGAGGAACATCAATTTTAATATTTGCCAAACCAACACCATCTTGTCCCCTGTTGTGTTGCTTTTCCATGAGCAAATACATTTTATTTAATCCGTAAAATGCTGTGCCGTATTTTTTCTGGTAAAATGCTAATGGTTTTAGCAATCGGAGCATGGCTACTCCGCACTCGTGCTTTATGACGTCACTCATAGGGGTGGTTTTGAGGCTGCAAAATTAATCTTTATTCTCTAATATTTTCATTAATCCATTAATTCCTGGATTGATGTGGGTTTCTCCATCTACCACAAGTGTTGGGATTATCCTTTTTCCATTATTTATTTTCTCTACAAAAGAGATAGCCTCTTTATTATCTGTGATGACGATATATTCAAACTCCACTCCTTTTGATTTTAAGAACTTTTTTGCGTTTACGCAATCTGGGCACCAATCGGCTCCATAAATTTTAATGTTCATTTTCTATTAATTTAAATTTATATTCTGTTTTATCTTGTAAAATATTGCACTGCTGACAATGCAACAAACTAGGTAAATTGAAAATGTTTCAAAATATCAAATCCTTGTGTTTGCACTTTAAATATTCCCGAGCATTCCAAATCTCCTTCTTCCGAAAATCTTATAATTATAAACCCTAATTTTTCTTTTTCTAAACTGAACCATGAACCAACTCCAATTCCGCCAAGCCAAAGGAATAATGTAATCTATATTTTTCAAATTTTATGGGTTAAACTCTGCAAAATAACACAAATAATTGAAATTGATAAAGCTATTTTTTAACAAATATTTCTTTTGGACACATAAGATTTTATTTGATTTTTTTTTGGATTATTTATTATATGTTATCTTTGTGATATGAATAAATTTCAGATAAAAAAATATCTTTTGATTTTACTTTGTTTTTGCACTTTTTTTATTGCAAAAAGCCAAGTAGTTATCAATGAGTATTCTGCTGCTAATTACGATAGCTTTCAGGATAATTATGGAGAATATGAAGATTGGATAGAATTCTATAATACCAGTGGAGCTCCTATCGATCTAAATGGATATTATCTTTCGGATAAAGCCACAAATCTTACTAAATGGCAATTCCCGTCTTCTTTCATTGTTCCTGCTGGAAATACAGTTTTAGTGTATTGCTCAGGAAGAGATGAAATTGTTGCGGGAAATGCACATTCTAATTTTAAGCTCACTCAAACAAAA
>DASCPP010000043.1:0-2157 GCA_036012565.1 Flavobacteriales bacterium
ACCAATTATATTTACAAAACCTGCCTTGTGTTGCATTTTGCAAAGAAACGAAAAAAGGGCCAACCGAATGGTTAGCCCTTTGTTATAATTTTTAGTAACTATTAGAATTTCTGAGACGCTCCAACCATTGGAAAGAAGGTTGGTCCTCCGTCTTCTCCCTGGCCAGGAAAATGCATGAGCTGAAAATCCCACGTCTTAGCTCCAGCTCCATTTCTAGCGGTCACTCTATTTATCTTTCTAAAATATCTTATTCCAGGACCACCCATTATTTCCATATCTTCACCTGGATTTAATAGCCAAGCTTCAAAAACAAAAGAAAACCTTCTTCCTAATCTATATGTTCCTCCTGCATTTAACACTAATCGTTCACTAGAAATACCGGATCCTGTTTCATCAAATGGCGTTGCAAAATTATATGAAGCACCTAATGTAATATTATTTTCTTTAGATCCTTTGGTAATAACAGCATAAGGCATATTTAATAAACTACCCATATCTCCGTCAGTCCAACCAAACAAATCGCCTACCCAAAACCAGCCCATTGCCATATTTATATCATTCTTAATATTAAAGGAGAACTTTCCATTTAGAGTAGCTGGCAAACCCCAAGGAGTTGTGCCTCCTCCTATAGAAAAATTATCTGAGATACCGTATTGTGCTTGCCATAGCATCCAATAAGAATGTCCAAAATACCCTTCCCCTTCTTCTAAACCAAAAGCGGAAGGTGAAAAGAAATACCTTGTATCATGCAAATTAGGAAACCAGTATTCTCCATCCTTTAAATTATCATCTGTTACTTCATGTGTTTGAGCAACCATAACTCTTGGAAGATAGGTTTCTTTGTCCTCCAAGTCTTTTATATAAATATTGCCATGTTCTTCTCTTTCAAAAGTTCCAATAATAGTTGTACCATCTCTAAACTCATAAATGTATTTTTTTCCTACTTCATTTGTTTGAGAAAACAAACTGCTAATAGTTAGCAGTAAAATTATTATTGTTAAAATAGTTTTCTTCATCTTAATTTAATTTTAGTTGCTACAAAGATATGCTATAAAACATAAAATACTATGCACAGCATAGTACTTATACTTTTACTAGATTATAAGTGTGAATTTAGTGTGTTTAATTTCAGATTCATATTTTCCCAATTTTGTTCCAAATCCTTCATTTTCTTTTGCTTTTGCTCATATTTTGAAAAAAAATCCGGATTTTGAGATAATTCTTTAAATTTTTCTGCATCTGCCAACTTTTTATCTAATTGTTTAAGCTCTTTTTCCAATTTTTCTATTTTCTTTTCCAGTTTATTGATTCGGTTTTGTAATTTTCTTTTTTCTCTTGCCTCATCTTTTTTCTGCTGGTAGGAAAGCTGTTCCTTTTGTTTCAATTTTTTAGTTGATTTTTTCTCTTTTCTTTCTAGCTCTTTAAAATCTGATAAATCTCTTTCCTGTAAAAACGCATTTATATCCCCAATGTACTCTTTAATGTTTTTGTTTTTAAACTCGTATACTTTTTCGGTAAGTCCTTGCAAAAAATCTCTATCGTGCGACACTAAAATTAAAGTGCCATCATAGGATTTTAATGCTCTTTTTAAAATATCTTTGGATGTCATATCCAAATGATTGGTGGGCTCATCCATTATAAGCAAATTGATTGGATCAAGCAGTAATTTACAAAGTGCAACTCTTGCTCTTTCTCCTCCTGAAAGCACTTTAATTTTCTTATCGACATCCTCATTAGAAAAAAGGAAAGACCCCAGAATATCTCTAACTTTTGGGCTTGTTTCAGTATTTGCAGCATCTTCTATGCATTGCAAAACACTTTTATTTTCATCTAAAAAATCAGTTTGGTTTTGTGCGTAATAACCCACATTTATTTTATGCCCTAATTTTACATCTCCTTGAAAATCTATTTCATCTACAATGATCTTTGCAAGAGTCGTTTTCCCTTCTCCATTTTTTCCGACAAAAGCAATCTTTTCGCCTTTTATTACTTCCAGATTTACCTTCTCTAGCACCTGCAAATCATCATAATTTTTCGACACATCCTTTAAGGTTAAACTTAACTTCCCAGAGTGAGGAGCTGGCGGAAATTTGAAATTCATTTTAGCAATATCTTCTTGTTCTACCTCAATCTTTTCTAATTTTTCTAACTTTCTGA
>DASCPP010000044.1:0-9947 GCA_036012565.1 Flavobacteriales bacterium
ATAACACATCCAGAGGATACAATACCAACAGTAACAGAAGCAGAATCCACACATCCTTGACAATCGGTTGTATAAACCATATAATTTCCAGGAGATAAATTAGTGATTGCTGCCGTAGTTAATCCATTACTCCAAAGAAAAGTAGTAGCGCAAGTTGATGATGGGCCAACTAATGTAGCTGTAGCTGTGCCATCATTAGCTGTAGCTGATGTTGCATTAGTAGCAGTAGCAGTTACTCCAACAGTACATCCTACAGGAGCAGGAGGAGGACAAGGAAGAAAGCCTCCACTAATATTGGGTACAGCTGGGGTATATGCAACACCTTGACAATTAGCTAAACAAGAATTGCTGTACATAACTCCATCACAACCACATACTGGCATATAGATCATTGGGCAAATACACATAGCTCCACTTGCTGTACATTGAGCATTAACACTAACATTAAATGACAATACCATAACAAGAGCCATTAGATAACCTAAAAATGTCTTAGGATTTTTTTGGTAAGAATTTGTTTTCATAATAAACATTTTTTAATTAATTATTTAATTTTATAAAGAACTCATTGATTCTTACGAGTTTCTAAATCAATAACATTTCTAATGCACTAAAACAACAAATGCATAAACAAAATGTTGACACAATTTTTGTAACGTAACTTATCGAATTACTTGTTTTTTAAAAATAAATGCTATAACTCGTAAAAACTTATGGCGTAAATTTAAGAAAATTAAATGAAAAAACACATAATTTATTTTTATAAATGAGAGGATAACAGTTTACTAGATTAGTTCACTCAAAAAGTACCCAAAAAAACCGAGCAAATGCTCGGCTTCTCTTTAAATATTTTCCTTTATTTTCTACCCACCAAAGTCATCAAACCTTACATTCTCATTTGGAATTCCCCAGTCATCTGCCATTTTGATAACAGCTTGATTCATCATTGGTGGACCACAAAAGTATAACTCTATATCTTCAGGAGATTCATGGTTAGTTAAGTATTGATCTATAACTACTTGATGTACAAAACCAACAAAACCATCCCCTTCTGTATCATTCATATCTTTCATCTCTTTCCAGTTATCACCTTCTTGTGCATCAGAAAGCACTAAATAGAATTTAAAGTTTGGATATTCTCTTTCCAAAGAACGGAAATGTTCAATGTAGAAAAGTTCAGCTTTTGATCTGCCACCATACCAATAAGTTACCTTTCTACCTGTTTTAAGAGTTTTAAATAATTCATATAAATGTGAACGCATTGGAGCCATACCAGCACCACCACCAACATAAAGCATTTCTGCATCCGAGTTATTAATAAAAAACTCTCCGTATGGACCAGATATTGTAACTTTATCTCCTTCTTTTAATCCGAATATATAAGAAGATGCAATACCTGGATTTATATCTGCCCATGTGTTTTTGTCTCTGTCAAATGGAGGAGCAGCAACCCTAACATTTAACATAATCTTTCTTCCTTCTGCAGGATAAGAAGCCATAGAATAAGCACGTGTTACATCATCCTCATTTTTCATTACTAAATGCCGTAAAGCATATGGTCCTTCTGCCCAGTCTTTTTCAAATTTATCTGGTTCACCTGGATGATCTTCAGGATGTGCTTTTATATCCATCTCAGAAAAAGGAACCTCACACTCAGGGATTTCAATCTGAATATATCCTCCTGCCTCATACGGCATATCTTCAGGAATTTCAACAACAAATTCCTTAATATAAGTTGCTAAATTGTAATTAGACACTACTACAGCTTCCCATTTCTTAACTCCAAATACTTCTTCTGGGATTGTAATTTCCATATCTTCTCTTACCTTTACCTGACAACCTAATCTCCAATTATCAGCAATTCTTTTACGACTAAAATGAGGTTCCTCAGTAGGAAGAATACCACCACCTCCACTATGAACTTGGCAAGTGCATTGAACGCAAGTACCACCTCCGCCACAAGCGGAAGGTAAAAAGATTCCCTCATTACTTAGAGTATTTAAAAGTGTACTTCCACCATCTACTTCAATTTCTTTCTCTCCATTTATTTTTATCTTAATCTTACCACTAGAAGACAATTTTGCTTTTACAAATAATAAAACTCCTACTAACGATAGGATTACTAGTAAAAATACTACTATACTACTTACAATTGTTGTTGTGCTTAATAATATCATTCTTTATTCTTCTTTCTGAATTATAATTTAATCCCCATAAAACTCATAAATGCTATTCCCATCAATCCTGTTATGATAAATGTGATTCCTAAACCTCTTAATGCTGGAGGTACATTTGAGTATCTAATTTTCTCACGGATAGCTGCAATACCTATAATTGCTAAGAACCAACCTACCCCAGAGCCTAATCCAAATACTGTTGCCTCCGTGATTGAGGTATAAGCTCTTTCTTGCATAAATAACGAACCTCCCAAAATAGCACAGTTTACAGCAATAAGAGGCAAAAAGATTCCTAGTGAACTATAAAGTGCAGGAGAGACTTTTTCTATTACCATCTCCACCAGTTGTACCATTGAAGCAATTACTGCAATAAACATAATAAAAGACAGAAAAGATAAATCAACTAAAGCTAAATCAGATGATAACCATACTAATGCCCCCTCTTTTAACACATAATTCTCTAATAAGTAATTTACAGGAACTGTAAAGCCTAATACAAAGATTACTGCAGCTCCCATACCTACTGATGTTTTTACTGTTTTTGATACAGCCAGATAGGAACACATACCTAAGAAATAGGCGAAAATCATATTGTCAATAAAAATTGACTTGATAAAAATATTTGCTAAATCTTGCATAATTTCGCTTATTTAGATTCTATTAATTTTTCGTTTTTTATGCGTTGAACCCAAATAACAATTCCAACGGTTATTAGTGCCATTGGTGGTAGAATCATCATTCCATTATTTTCATAACCGTAATTGTAAAGTTCCAATTTTTCCAAAACAGGATAGCCATACAAAGTGCCTGAACCCAAAAGCTCTCTGAAAAAAGCGACTACTATCAAAATCCAACCATAGCCAAAAGCATTTCCCAAGCCATCCAAAAAGGATTTCCAAGGACCATTCGCCATTCCGAAAGCTTCCAGTCTTCCCATAATAATACAATTGGTAATAATCAATCCTACAAAAACGGAAAGTTCTTTGCTCACATCATACACAAAAGCCTTGAGTACTTGATCGACCAAAATTACAAGAGCTGCAATTACTACTAACTGCACAATAATTCTGATTCTGTTAGGAATTAATTTACGCATTAAGGAAATCAGCACATTGGCTATCGAAAGCACGGCTAAAACCGATATTGCCATTACAATGGCGGATTTGAGCTGAACGGTAATTGCTAAAGCAGAACAAATTCCCAAAACTTGAACCGTTATTGGATTGTTATCATTAAGCGGATCGCTTATTAGCTTTCTGTTTTTCTTAGGAAATAAAGATCCTTTACTCATAATTCTAATCTAAAATAATTTCGTTTTCTACTTTTGTAGAGTCCATTTGCGACAGGATGGAATCCACCTCAACCTCTGGCCGTATTCTATCAAAATAAGGTAAGTACTTTTCCAGTCTTTCATTTAGCATCTCCGATACTCCATCAGAAGTAATAGTACCCCCTGAGATTGCATCTACTCTATGCATATGGCCCTCAGAGAAAGCTCCTTTTGTTACTGCAATTGAAGTAAATTCAGTCCCCTCAAAAATTGTTTTACCAGAAAATGGTTCTTGAAAAAATGCTTGATTAATCTCAGCACCTAGACCTGGAGTTTCTTTCTCATGATCAAATACTGCTCCAAACACTTTATTTAAATCATCCTCTAAAGATAGGAATCCCCAAATAGGGCCCCAGAGTCCTTTACCTCTAAGCGGAATGATATACCTAGTAGTTCCATCTACTTCACTAATAAAAAGTGGAAATAACTGTTTGTCAGATTGTTTTTTTAATTCAGCCCCTAAATCAATATTAAAAGCGGATCCCTCAACCTCTTCACCTTTATCATTAAGTACTAATTCACTTATAATATATTGTGAGTAAGCATCTTCAGCAGCATCTCTATCAACAGCAATACCAACTGAACTTAATATATTTTGTTTCTTTTCTAATTCTATATTCCTATCCTGATATGGCTTTAACTCAATAGC
Source organism: Flavobacteriales bacterium (assembly GCA_036012565.1). Lineage (GTDB taxonomy): Bacteria > Bacteroidota > Bacteroidia > Flavobacteriales > BACL11 > DUAL01. The sequence goes on from DASCPP010000044.1 coordinate 4,157, forward strand.
AGCAACCGACAGAAGAGCAGCCACAATAACTACCATAATTGCAGCAAAGCCAAAAGTGTAGGAATTTTTATTTACATCCATTTGTTATGATATTGAGATTTTAGTATTAAGAGTTTAGAACTTGTCTGTTGTCTAAATACTAATATCTATCTGTCTATTTTTTATTTACTCTGTTTAACCTTCTTTTAATGTTGCCACTAATTACATAATGATCCACCAATGGAGCAAATACATTCATCAATAGTATAGCCAACATCATCCCTTCAGGATATGCCGGATTAAATACCCGAATCAAAATGGCAAGCATGCCAATGAGAAATCCTACTATGTATTTTCCTCTGTTGGTTTGGGCTGCCGTAACAGGATCGGTTGCCATAAATACTGCACCAAAAGCAAAACCACCCAATATTAAATGTAAGTGTGCTGGAAGCATCATAAACTCATTTGCACCCCAAAAGTTGAATAATAAGCTCATTACATAACCACCAACAAAAACAGAAAGCATGATTCGCCATGATCCAATGCCAGTGAAAAGTAAAATAGCTGCTCCAATTAAAATGGCTAAAGTGGAAGTTTCTCCCACCGAACCTGCAATAGTTCCATTAAAGAAAGACCCTATCAAACTCATGTCCACTGGAATATTTGCCGCCAAATTAGCCAGTGGTGTAGCGCCTGAAAACCCATCTATAACAGTGCCTCCATCTGTATTTGTCCAAACTTTATCTCCTGACATATAAGAAGGATAGGCAAAGAATAAAAAAGCCCTGGCTGTAAGTGCTGGATTCAAAATATTCATTCCTGTGCCACCAAATACTTCCTTGCCAATAATAACGGCAAATACTACAGAAACTACCAACATCCAAAGCGGAACATCAATAGGCATCACCATAGGAATTAACATTCCCGTAACCAAGTAACCCTCATTTACCGAATGCCCTCTGGAGATAGCAAAAGCAAATTCAATACTAAGGCCAACACCATAGGATATAGCAATAAGAGGTAACATTTTCAGTGCACCAAAGGTAAAAGCAGACATTAAAGTAAAGGATTCCCCAATAGCGGTAAAGTGCAACTGCCCTACATTCCACATGCCAAATAGCAGTGCAGGCATTAGTGCAATTAATACGGTAATCATTGTTCTTTTCAAATCTATTGCATCTCTGATATGTGAGCCTAATTTTGTGGTGTGATCTGGTACAAATAAGAAAGTTTCAAAGGCATTATAAGCCGGATACATTTTCTCTAATTTTCCTCCTTTCTCAAAATGAGGTTTTACCGTATTTAATATATTTCTGAATAGTTTCATCTATTAACTATTTTCTTTTCTTACTAAATCAAGCCCTTGGCGAATAATAGATTGCACCTCAATCTTAGATGTACAAACAAATTCACAAAGTGCTAAATCTTCAGGAGATACTTCATAAATTCCTAAGTTTTCCATTAGTTCCACATCTTCAATCATAATAGCTTTTATAAGGTGTGTGGGGTAAATATCCATTGGCAATACTTTTTCGTATTCGCCCGTCATTACATAAGCCCTTTCTTCTCCATGCATATTGGTATCCAAATTGTATTTTTTTGAAGGAGATAACCAAGAAAGAAAAGTTTTAGAAGTTGAAAATTTATGTAACCCTGGCAACATCCATCCTAAAAATTCTGCTTCATCTCCTTCCGGGACTACCGTAAGTTGTGAGTCGTAAAAACCCAAACAACCATCCGTATTTATCTGAGTACCCGAAAGGATATCCCCAGAAATTATTCTGCTTTTTCTATCTTTAGTATTCTCATTAAGTAGATTACTGATACAGGCACCTGCAATACTACGGTAATATCTTGGGTTTTGAATTAGTGAACCACAAAGCACCACAAATTTGGATACATCATACTTTCCTACAGTAAACAAACGAGCAATGGCATTTACATCCTGTGGCTGTAAATACCAAACTACATCCCCTTTATTGATGGGGTCGATATGATGGATTTGCACTCCTACATTCCCAGCAGGATGTGGTCCGCTCACTTTGTTAATTTGTACTCCTTTTGCAGCAGTAAATACTTTTGACGGATTTGTATTTCCATCTATATTCAAATGCGTTTTGCCACTACTTAATTTTACAATATAATCCAAACCTTTTTGAAAAAGTTCATCCATTCCGTAAAGTGCAAAATCATTATCAATGGCAAGAGGTGCAGTAGAGAAAGTAGAGATAAAAATTGCTTTTGGCATATCTGCAGGGTTTGCAATAATATCGTAAGGTTTTTGTCGAACACATGGCCAAATCCCAGCTTTTAACATGGTCTCAATTATTTGCTCACGTGACAAACTATCTGCAGAAGAAGTTGTAAATTGCTCGTATACTATTTCAGTATCAGCTTTAATTACCACTTCCATGATTTTCCTTTTTTCTCCCCTTACAATATCCGTAATCTCACCACTCACTGGAGAGCAAAAATTTATTTTCTCATTATATTTATCGTAAAAAAGTGGCGTTCCGGCTTTCACTTTATCCCCTACTTTTACGCAAAGTCTTGGTATCAAGCCATGGAAATCTGTTGGCTTTACTATATACTTTTCAGTAGGTTTTGTGGAGGCATAAACTTTATCGGCATCACCCAATAAATGGATTGTTAAGCCTTTTTTTAATCTGATTTCTTTGGACATTAAAAATAAATTAGATTTTTCGGCTGCAAAAGTATAAATTTGCATCAATTATTTACCACTTTATAATATAAATTGTAATGAGATCTTATAACTTTTTTATACTGCTTATTTTAGGTTCATTTTTACTTAGTGCTTGTTTTAGTCAAAAAGAAATAATAAGTAAGGCTCTTAGTGAAAATGACAGCATATTTACGGAAGAAATAGTAATTATAGAACCAATGATAATTTATAAAAATGAAACTTTTAATAGGCAAATCAAAACGGTTTTGTGCCATAATACAATTGATGAATTATCACTACCTATTATTAATTTAAACTCTGCTGAACAATTACTTATTAGCTTTGATGATTTGGATACGGACATAAAGGACTATTATTTCACCATCATCCATTGCAAATCAGATTGGACGGCTAGCGATTTAATGCAATCAGAATATATTAATGGTTTCACAGACAAGCCTATCACCAATTATGAGTTCTCCTTTAACACCATACAAAAATACAGCCACTACTCTTTTAACTTCCCAACAGAAGAATTAAAGCCAATACTCTCAGGAAATTATGTATTCAAGATTTATGAGCAAGGTGGTGAAACGATTGCTTTCAAACGCTTTATGGTTTTGGAAACTATGCTAACCATTAAAGCTGAAGTAAAGCGTGCTACATTGGTAGATGACAGGAAAACAAAACATGAAATTGATTTTATTATAAAACATCCTAACATAACAATTGCTGATCCGTTTTCTGATATAAAAGTAACCATTAAGCAAAACAACAGAGGGGATAATGCTATTACTGATTTGAAGCCCCTATTTGTAAATAATAATGAACTGATTTACGATTATCAAGAGGATAATACTTTTTGGGGTAATAATGAATTCCGTCACTTTGACATTAAAAGTTTACGCTATCAGTCAGAGAGAATAAAGAGTATTTATTTTGACAGCACTTACAATCATGTTTATTTGTTTAATGACAAAAAACGACCATTTGATCGCTACTCCATTGAACCAGATATAAACGGAAAGTTCCTTATCAAATCACAAGAAGGATGGAAATCCTCTATTGAAGCAGATTATGCTTTTGTGCATTTTACTTTGCCTGTTGAGAATATCAGTTATGGAGAAATATTTCTGCTTGGTGGTTTTTCTGACTGGCAATTAAATGATGATTTCAAAATGCAATATAATGCTGATAAAAAGCAATATGAAGCTTCAATTTATCTGAAACAAGGATATTATAATTATCATTATGCTCTTAAGGATAGTACTACTAACAGAGTTGATGTGTCATTTATTGAAGGAACTCACTACCAGACAAGGAACGACTATTATCTCTATGTGTACTATCGAGCAGTTGGCGATAGACATGATAGTTTTGTTGGTTTCTTGAAAACTTCAAGTAAAGAGTTGTTTTAGACATTGCATGCTATACTAATAAATAATACTCTATCTTAAAAGTAGAATTTTCTAGCATCTAACATCTATTATCTAACATCTATATTTTATCTTTGCACCTCATTTAAAAATAAAAAAATGTCAAACGGATTCTACAATGTGCCTATTGCGGTAAACGAACCAGTTAAATCATACGCACCAGGAACTCCTGAGCGTAAAGAACTTTTAGCAGAATACAAAAGAATGTATAATACTACTGTTGATGTGCCAATGTATATTGGAGATAAACAGATATTTACTAATGAAAAAAGAAATTTAACTCCACCCCATGAGCATGCTCATGTAATTGGAACTTCTAATTATGGAGGAGAAAAAGAAGTGCGTGAAGCTATTGATGCTGCTATGGCTGCTCGTCAAAAATGGGCAAATATGAGCTGGGAACACAGGGCTTCTATCTTTTTAAAAGCTGCAGATCTATTAGCAGGACCATTCCGAGCAAAACTGAATGCCGCTACTATGCTAGCACAAAGTAAAAATGTAATGCAAGCTGAGATTGATGCTGCTTGTGAACTTATTGATTTCTTTAAATTCAATGTGCAATACATGAGTCAGTTATATAAAGAACAGCCAGAATCACAAGCAGGAATGTGGAACCGTTTAGAGCATAGACCATTAGAAGGATTTGTTTTTGCGCTTACTCCATTTAACTTTACTTCTATTTGTGCTAACCTTTGTGCTGCACCAGCAATGCTTGGTAATGTAGTAGTTTGGAAACCAGCTGAAACTCAAATTTATTCTGCTAAAGTAATAATGGAATTATTCCAAGCTGCAGGATTACCCGATGGGGTTATCAATATGGTAACTGTTAGTGGTAGAGATATCTCAAAAGTTGTATTTGAAGATAAAGATTTTGCTGGATTACACTTTACGGGAAGTACTGAAGTATTCCGTACACTTTGGAAAGAAATTGGAAACAACATTGAAAAATATAAATCTTACCCAAGAATAGTTGGCGAAACAGGAGGAAAAGATTTTATTATTGCACACAAATCAGCAATAGCTTCAGAAGTTGCAACTGCAATTTCAAGAGGTGCTTTTGAGTATCAAGGACAAAAATGTTCAGCTGCTTCTCGTGCCTATATTCCTTCAAACATTTGGGAAGATGTAAAAAAACAAATTATATATGACACCAAGGAATTCAAAATGGGAAGCCCTGAAGATACTTCCAGTTTTATTAATGCAGTAATCTCTGAGAAAGCTTTCGATAGTATTGCTTCTTATATCGACTATGCAAAAACAGCTGATGATGCAGAGATTATTGCAGGAGGTAATTATGATAAATCTGTAGGTTACTTTATTGAGCCGACTCTTATCGTAACGACTAATCCTAAGTTCAAAACTATGGTGGAAGAAGTATTTGGTCCTGTAATGACTATTTATGTATATGATGCTGACAAGTGGGAAGAAACATTAGAGCTAGTGGATAACACTTCAGAATACGCTTTGACAGGAGCTATTTTATCTGTTGATAGATATGCTGCCGAATATGCAACTAAAGCTTTAGAAAATGCAGCAGGAAACTTCTATATTAATGATAAGCCAACTGGTGCTGTTGTTGGGCAACAACCGTTTGGTGGTGCAAGAGGATCAGGAACTAATGATAAGGCAGGTTCAATCTTAAACTTATTAAGATGGGTTTCTCCAAGAACAATTAAAGAAACATTTGTTCCTG
>DASCPP010000045.1:0-3693 GCA_036012565.1 Flavobacteriales bacterium
AGGTCCTCTCAAATTTACCCTGTCGCATACTTCATAACTCTCAACTATGAAAGGTCTATCGTTAGGATCTATCATAAAAAATGAGGCTAAATGATCATAAACAATATAGTGATCACACAAGAAACAATCTTCATGCAACTAATTTAAATGCTGTTCATGAGAACAATCAATATGATGATCTAGATTTTCTGTAAGACTTTCACAATCTAAGAATTCATTATCATGGGTATGAGCATCACTATGATCATGCACTATAGATGGAACAAGAGAAATACAGTAGATTATTAAAATTATAAAAGCGTATAATTTTGATATCCTCACTTTATTCTTATTCATGTGACAGAAATAATTAAGAAAACTCACATATTTAATTAAGAACCGGCAATTTGTCGATTTTTCTTTTTTATGAGATATATCATCATTTAAAATAATTGCAATTTCTATTTTTGTATCATGATAAGTGTAGAAAAGGCAAAAAAAATCATCTCAGAAAAGATAAATCTACTTCATTCAGAAAAGATAGAAGTAGTAAATTCTGTGGATCGCATTTTATCTGCAGATGTAATTGCTAAAATTAATATACCGTCATTTGACAATTCTGCAATGGATGGTTTTGCACTAAAACATTCTGATCTAGAAAATGGAAAAACAGATTTTTTAATTTTAGAAGACATAAAAGCTGGAGATAACACCGAAATCACAATTAACCCAGGAGAATGTGCTCCCATTTTTACAGGAGCTCTAATCCCCAATGGTACAGATACCATAATAATGGTTGAAAAAACAACTACTGAAAACAACATAATGAAAGTTGAAGAAGGTTACCAAAGTCAATCAGGGAAACACATCAGGCTACTAGGAGAGCAAATAAAAAAAGGTGAAGTCGCAATTTTTAAAGGCCAAAAAATAAATCCTGCAACAGCATCTTATTTGTCAGCGCTTGGAGAAACTGAGGTAAAAGTTTTCTCTTCTCCAGAAATTTTAATTATTACAACAGGAAATGAGATTGTTCAAGCAGGGAATCCTTTACAGTATGGACAAGTCTATGAGAGTAATTCTACAGCAATAATAACACTTCTGAAACAACAAAGCGTAACAGATATAACTTACAAAATAGCAAAAGATACAAATGTAAATTTATTAAACAAACTCGAAAATTCTGAACACTATGATATTGTTATTTTAACTGGCGGAATTTCTGTAGGGAAATATGATTTAGTAGCAGATTGTTTAGAAAAAATTGGAGTGCAAAAAGAATTTCATAAAATTGCTCAGAAACCAGGGAAACCTCTTTATTTTGGAACAAAAGGAAAGACATTGTTTTTTGCACTCCCAGGGAATCCAGCAGCAGTAATCACTTCATATTACGAGTATTTGTTTCCTGTTATCAGAAAAATGATGGGATATAAGAATATCGAATTAAAAAAAGAAAATCTAACTCTTTTAAATGATGTAAAAATCAAAGCAAATAGGTCTAATTTCTTAAAAGGTAAAATTGAAGGAAATGGAGTGACAATTTTGTCAGGACAAGCATCTCATATTTTAAGCTCATTCGCAATTGCTGACTGTTTTATCTACTTGCCAAAAGGAAAAGAAAATTGGAAAAAAAGGGAAAGTGTTGAAGTTCATATTCTACCAGAATGAAGATAACAGGAATTATATTAGCAGGGGGTCTTAGTTCTCGCATGGGAAAAGATAAATCCTTCATTCAGTTAGATGAACATAAAATGATTGAGAAGATAATCGCACTTATTCGACCTTTTTGTGATGAACTGCTTATTTCTGCAAACAAAAATAAATATAAAGATTTTGGGTATGAAATCATTAAAGATAAACATAAAAGAATTGGGCCTCTAGGAGGAATTATTAGCTGTCTTAATGAAAGTAGTCATGAATTAAATATTATTATCAGTTGTGACACTCCAAATATAAGTGGAAAAACAATTCTAAAATTACTTCAGGAGAGTAAAAATTATGACATTACACTACCATGTTATAATAATAGGTGTGAGCCACTTATAGCAGTCTATAATCGTAATTGTGTTGAGAAACTAGAGTTAATGGCAAATAGTTCGTCTTACAAATTACAAACTATTATAAATAACTTAAATAGTAATATCATCCATTTTGAAGAGAGTGATAAAGTAGAAGAATTTATAAATATCAATAGTAAAAAAGATTTAAAAAAATATCTCAATTTAAAAAACAATACATTAAAAAATGAATACTATTAAAGTACTATTTTTTGGAAGTTTAGAGGATGTAGTTGGAGTAAAAGAGAAAGATTTCTCTGATATAAATGCTACAGATTCTCTTTTTAAAATTTTAAATAAAAATTATCCAAAATTGAATGAAAAAACATTTCAGGTTGCAGTTAATCAGCAAATAATAAATACAAATACAACACTAAATAATGGAGATGAAATTGCACTTTTACCTCCATTTGCAGGTGGATAAGAAAAATTTAAATGAGTAAAAAAGTACTAATAGAGGGGCCTATCTCCCCAGAAAAAATTGCAAAATCTATCGAAAATCATAGTAGCAAAACAGGAATAGGAGCTCACAACATTTTCTTAGGTCAAGTTAGAGCCGACAAACATGAGGGAAAAATTGTTGAAGGAATAGAATATTCAGCATATGAAGATATGGCAGAGAAAATTTTTCATGAAATAAGAGAAAGTATTTTTGAAAAATATGACATATCTTGCATGCATATTTACCACAGTATCGGAAAAGTAAAAGTTGGAGAAATTTCACTCTTTGTTTTTGTTTCTTCAAAGCACAGAGCAGTAAGTTATGAGGCGTCAAGAGATGTAGTTGAGCAAATAAAAGAAAAAACCCCAATCTGGAAAAAAGAAATTTTTGAAGGAGAAGGATGGCATTGGGTATAAATTATATACAAGAAAATGAAAGATATTAGTTGGAAAGTAAAAACTCTCAGGACTGCAACAGCACAAGCAATTGTAAAGGTGGGAGATTCAGGAATGGAAGCTATCAACAATAAAACCGTTCCAAAAGGGGATCCTTTTGAGATCTCAAAAATTGCGGGGATGTTGGCAGTAAAAAATACTGCAGCTGTAATACCTCATTGCCATCCTATGCCAACTGAAAATACTGATATTAATTTTGAGATTTCAGGAAACGAAATAACAATAAAATTATCGGTAACTACAATTTATAAAACAGGTTGTGAGATTGAAGCAATTTATGGTGTAACCACCACTGCTGTTACTCTTTACGATCTATTAAAACCAATTGATACTGAGCTTGAAATTACAGATATTAAATTATTAAAAAAGAAAGGTGGTAAATCTGATTTTGTAAAAGATATTGACCCAAATCTGCAAGCTACTGTTATTGTGATGTCTGATAGTATTGCTGCAGAAAAAAAACACGATAAATCAGGGAAATCGATTGTAAATAAATTGGAAGAGTGTGGTATCTCTAAGATTAATTATCACATTATCCCTGATGAAAAAGAGGATTTACAAAACTTAGTAAATTCTTCTTTAGAAGAAGGAAGTAAACTCATCATTACTACTGGCGGAACAGGGCTTTCTCCAAGAGATATAACTCCTGAAAGTTTGCTTCCTATGTTAGATGTTGAAATCCCTGGAATAATGGAAGCAGCCAGAAGTTACGGGCAAGAACGAACTCCATATTCTATGCTATCAAGAGGAATTGCGGGACTTA
>DASCPP010000046.1:0-6435 GCA_036012565.1 Flavobacteriales bacterium
TGGCAGGAGGTTCTGATTATCAATTAGGTATTGATGGCAATAGCACTAATTTATTCAGAAATAATAATGGTGTAAATTACCCTTATAATTTTAATACTTTGGCTTCTATTACCGGATCAAGTGCTGGTGGTCAATACTATTATTTCTTTTATGATATTGAAATCAAACAATCATCTCAGCCAAACAATTATTCCATTTGTGCAGGAGATAGTATAGTAGTTGGAGGAAATGTTTATAATGCAAGCGGTTTATATACAGATAGTTTAACTTCTTCTATTGGTTGTGATAGTTTAGTCTTTACCAATTTAATGGTTTATCCAAATTCTACTTTTAGCAATCCACAAAATATTTGTAGTGGAGGGTCATATTCAATAGGGAATAATGTTTATGATTCTACAGGAGTATATTCTGATACATTAGTAGCTGCAAATGGCTGTGATAGTGTTGTTACAACAACGCTTACTGTTTCGTCTTCTTCTGTTTCTATTACAACAAATAATTTTACTATTTGTGATGGAGATAGTATTGTAGTTAATGGCAATGTTTATAATAGTACAGCTTTATATTCTGATACATTAACAAATTCAGTAGGTTGTGATAGTATAATAAATACTAATCTTACAGTACAAACGCCTATAAATTTATCCTTTGATATATGCAGTGGCGATAGTGTGATAGTGGGTAGTAGTATGTACAATACAAACGGGAATTATTCTGATACATTAATAAGTTCTCTTGGTTGTGATAGTATTATCAACACCAATTTAACCACTTTATTTTCTTATAACTCTGTATTTGGTGGAATTACTGATACAACTGTTGCAAGTGGTGGTTTTTATAATAGTTTACAACATCAAGAATTAGATTGTTATATGCCATCCGAGATAGTATCTGCACTTGTGTATGCGCAAGATACCAATACAATTACCTTTGAGTTAAGAACAAATAATGGCAGTGTATTGGACGATATTACATTGCAAGTATTGCCAGGAGCTCAACGTATTTACCTTAATTTCGAAATGCCTATTGCTACTAATTTACAGTTGGGAATTGCTGCTTCTAACTCTGGTCTATACAGATCGAATCAAGGTGTGAATTACCCTTACGATTTTGATAATTTTGCTGCTATTACGGGATCAAGTGCTGGTGGTCAATATTATTATTTCTTTTATGATGTAGAAATTCGACTTTCCACTCAGCCAACACATTATGCAGTATGTTCTGGTGATAGTATTCATGTTGGCAATAGTATTTACTATACTTCTGGATATTATGTAGATTCCTTAACTTCTGTAGGTGGTTGTGATAGTATTGTGTATACCGATTTGGCAGTACACCCTCATGTCAGTTATAGTAATATACAGACCATTTGTAGTGGAGAAGTTACTATTGTAGGCAGTAATGTTTATGACTCAACTGGTGTTTATGTTGACACCTTATACAATGCATTTGGTTGCGATAGTGTGGTAACTACTATTTTAACCGTTCTTAATATTTCTGCTAGTACAGGGACAAATAATCAAACTATTTGTTTTGGTGATAGTGTATCTATTGGGACTAGTGTATATTATTATGATGGTGTATATAATGACACAATTCAATCCTCTAATGGTTGTGATAGTATTGTTACAACAACATTAACAACACTCACTGCAAATTACACTTCCATTTTTGGGGGGATTTTGGATAGTAGTTCTGCTCCTGGCGCTTTTAGCACTTGGAATGGTTATCTGGAATTAACTTGTTCTAATATTAGCAATATATCTTCTGCAAAAGTATATGCCTTAGATACCAATACCATCACTTTTGAGCTAAGAGATAATAATGGCATTGTATTGGAAGATGAAACTATAATCGTTTATCCTGGCCAGCAAAGAGTGAATCTTAATTTTACTATTCCAGTTGGGAATGATTTCCAATTGGGAATTAGTAGCGGTAATTCTGGTTTATATAGAAGTAATGCCGGACAAGGAAATAGCCAGTTATATCCTTTCAATATTGGCCCAGTTTCTATAACAGGTTCGAATGCAAGTGATCAATATTATTATTTCTTTTATGATGTGGAAATCACACCTAATATAACAATAAATACTCTTAGGATATGTAATGGAGAAAGCGTTACCATTAATGGAAATGTGTATGATTCAACAGGGGTTTATACTGATAAATACACCGCTTCTAATGGTTGCGATTCTATTGTAGAAACCAAACTAACGGTTGATACGGCTGTAACTGCTCAAATTTCTCAAAATGGCGTAAATCTTGATGCCAATGTAAATGGCGGTACAAGTCCGTATTCCTATATTTGGAGTAGTGGAGAAATAAGCCAGAGTATTACACCACTTGCAAACGGTTCTTATTGGGTAATTGCTACCGATACCAATATATGTATTTCTGACACGGCTTTCTATGTGGTAACTTTTATTCCAAGTGGAGTTGATGACATCTTAAATTCGGATATAGATATTTATCCTAATCCTACGGATGGTTTGATAAATATTATGACTGATCTGAAAATTGAGAAAATAGAAGTCTTTTCGATAGAAGGGAAACTACTTAAAACAACTATGGAGTCGTACATACTCTTGGATGTAAAAGGAATTTATTTTATAAAGATTTTTTCAGAGTCAGCAGAAATTATAAAAAGAGTAGTAGTGAATTAGCATTTTCTTTAAGAAAATAAACTCTTTTATTTTTCTTTCTAAAATCCTATATATCAAATAGAAAGGAGTAGTTTTGCACAAATTTTTTGACAATGACATTTTCAGATATGGGATTAGATAATAGCCTTCAAAAAGCTATTGCCGATTTGGGCTTTGAGAAGCCAACCCCCATTCAAAGTGAAAGTATTCCTTTTCTTCTTGCGGAGGAAAATGACCTAATTGCACTTGCACAAACCGGAACAGGGAAAACTGCAGCTTTTGGATTGCCTATCATTCAACAAATTGAAACCGATAGCAAGCAAACACAAGCTATTATTTTATGCCCAACAAGAGAACTTTGTTTGCAAATAACAAAGGATATGGAAACCTATTCGGAATACACAAAGGGACTAAAAATTACAGCTGTTTATGGAGGAGCAAACATTCAAACGCAAATTAGAGCACTCAATTCTGGAAGTCAAATAGTTGTAGGAACCCCCGGAAGAGTTATCGATTTAATCAAAAGAAAAAAACTAAAACTGGCTAATATTGAGTATGTAGTGTTGGATGAGGCAGATGAAATGCTAAATATGGGCTTTAAAGAGGATTTGGATACTATTTTAGCTGAAACCCCAGAAGAAAAGCGAACATTACTTTTTTCGGCAACAATGCCAAAAGAAGTGATGCGTATTACTAAAAATTATATGTTCAGCCCCAAAACCATTGAAGTGGCTGGCAGAAATGAGGGCGCAAAAAATGTTGAGCATCACTTTTATGTGGTAAATGCTCGAGATAGATATAAGGCACTTAGAAGAATATGTGATATAAACCCTGAAATTTATGGAATCGTTTTTTGCAGAACTCGTAGGGAAACCAAAGATGTAGCCGATAAATTGATGCAAGATGGCTACAATGCAGATGCTTTGCATGGCGATTTATCACAATCGCAAAGAGACCATGTAATGGGAAGGTTTAGAAAAAGAAATCTGCAAATGTTAGTGGCCACTGATGTGGCAGCAAGAGGAATTGATATTGATGACCTTACCCATATTATTAATTATAACCTGCCAGATGATAATGAAATATATATTCATAGGTCAGGACGAACCGGAAGGGCTGGAAAAAACGGAATTTCTATTATTATTTCCCATAGCCGAGAAAGAAGAAAATTGCAAGCTATTGGTAAAATGCTGAAAAAAGAGTTAATCCTGAAACAAGTTCCTGATGGAGAAGAAATTTGCGCCATCCAATTACTTGCCCTTATCGATAAAGTAGTAAAAACGGATATAAATGACCAAATAGAAAAATACATTCCTATTATTGAAGAGAAACTTGCACACTTAGATAAAGAAGAGCTTTTAAAACATTTTGTTTCGGCAGAATTTAATCGCTTTCTTTCCTTTTATAAAAACGCGCCTGATTTGAACATCAGTACAAATAGCAAAAGTGATAGAGGAAGAAAAAATGATAGAAGAGAAAAAAAAGGAAGATCAACAGGACATGCGGAAAAAGGTTACACTCGTTTTTTTATCAATTTAGGGAAGCTGCAAAACTTAGAAACACACAATCTAATTGGTCTGATCAATGAATACACTCGGAAAAGAAATATCCCAATTGGTAAAATTGATATTTTGCGGAAATTTTCCTTTTTTGAGGTTGATAGTAATAATGAGCAAGATGTATTGGTTGGACTTTCCAATGCCCAATGGAATGGCAATAGCGTATCCGTAGAAGTATCGAAACCACCAACTTCTGGAGGAAATGATTTCAGAAGAAAATCATCAGGGAGTGGGAGAAAAAGATTTGAGGCGAAAAGAAAAAAAAGTAGCAGTAACAAAAGAAAGAGTAGCCCAAGAAGAGGTAGTGGAGAAGGGTCGTTCAAAGATAAATTTAAGGCAAGCACCAGAAGGAAAAGGAGTTAGGCCTTTTCCCCTACAACAAAATCTTTAAGATAAAAAGGCTCGAAATAAGCAACATCCTCAAAATCTTTATTTGCATATTTTTGCATGGCTAGGGCAACCATATCTTTGGAACTTGGATAAATTTCTTCTATAAATTTAGCATTAGAATGCTTTATAATTTCCTTACACTTATTTGCCCCATCCCCAAAAAATAACACTTTTTGTTCCAACTCTTTTTCATAAGATTCCTTAGTAATAATGTCAGCTTGCACCCCTCTTATCTCATTATTTGAACTATTATAAAATGCATTATAAACCTCCATCCTGCGCGCATCAATCATTGGGCAATACAAATCTGATTTTTCTTTTTGAGTCATCCCAAAAGCCATGGCTTTTAAAGTAGAAATTGAAATTAATGGCTTATCAATCGCATAGCAAATCCCTTTTGCCGTAGATGTGCCTATGCGCAAACCAGTAAAGGAACCAGGGCCTTTGCTTACAGCAATAGCATCCAGATCTTGAATGGTAAAATCTTGATTTTTGAATAGTTCTGTAATAAAAACAGTGAGCTTTTCGGCATGCGAATATTGCTCATTCACTTGCTGTTTTGTAGCAATAATTTTATCATCAGAAGCTAAGGAAACTGAGCAACTTTTTGTAGCTGTTTCTATAAGCAGAATAAGAGTCATTTATTCCGTGCTAACTTTTACACTAAAACCGCTTTTTCTTTTTTCTCCATCATTTCCGCTCTTTTTGCTTTCCACTTTTTCACCATCTTTTAGTGTTTTCGAAATCAAAGTGTAGGGGGCTGTTATCACCACATCACTATCTGATATTCCTTCCAAAATCTGAATAAACTTATCATTCTGAATGCCTGTTTTTACAATGCTGAAATTTGCCATTTCGTTTTCAAATATGAAAACACATTCTACTTTTTTGTTGTCCCCATTTTTTACTGTGTCTTTTCTTGTTGTTACTGCTTGAATAGGAACTGAAATAATATTTTTCACTATTTTGGTTTGTACCTCAACAGATGCCGTCATTCCAGGACGAAATATGGTCTTACCCAATATCCTAATCTTTACTTCAAAGTTAGTAACTTGGTCTGCACTAACCCCGCTTACATTTGCCGAATTTGCAATTTCGGTAACAACCCCTTGAAATTCCTCCCCAAAAAAAGCATCTACTTCAATAAGGGTAGTATCATTTAAATGCACACGAACAATATCGTTTTCATTTACCTCCACTGCAACTTCCATGGCGCTCAAATCTGCCAAGCGCATTAGCTCTGTTCCTGACATTTGCCCTGTTCCAACTACCCTCTCGCCAAGTTCTACATTCAATCTAGAAATAGTACCATGCACTGGCGCATAAATGGAAGTTTTATCCAAATTTTCTTCCGCCTCATTAAAGGATGCCTCAGCACTACTTACTGCATATTCAGAACTCTCCACAGTCAATTCTGCTACTTTATAAACGGCCTCAATTTGCTCAAATTCTGATAATGAAATCGCTTCCTGATTATAAAGTCGTTTGTTTCTGTTAAAGCTTGCTTTACTTTCAGTCAATTGCGCTTTGGATTTAGCTAAATTTGCTTTGGCTGTATTTACAGAAGCCTTACTTCTTTCTAAAATTGATTTGTAAATATCTGGTTTTATTTTTACGAGCAATTCTCCTTTACTTACCCTGTCTCCTTCCCTTATAAGTAACGCCACTATCTCACCTGAAACATCTGGAGAAATTTTAACTTCTACTTCTGGCTGTATTTTTCCACTAGCCGAAACAGTTTCAATAATTGTTCTCCTTTCCACCATTTCTGTTTCCACTAAAAGAGCATCTTCTGTTTTAATGACTCCTGTAAGTGTGCCGATTAGCATGATAAATGCCAAAAT
>DASCPP010000047.1:0-7765 GCA_036012565.1 Flavobacteriales bacterium
TCAGGGACTGCACAAAAGCTAATTTTGAATATGATTTCTACTGCTGTGATGATAAAATTGGGAAAAGTAAAAGGTAATAAGATGGTAGATATGCAACTATCTAACAACAAATTGGTAGATAGAGGTAGTAAAATGATAATGCAAGAGTTAGGGGTGGATTATGATACCGCAAATGATTTACTTCAAAAGTATGGATCTGTTCGAAAAGCAGTAGATAATTATAATGGATAAAGACAAACTTATTAAAGGGCTAATATGGCTTTCCGTTACTTCTTTAACTATTCTGTTGGATGCTACTTTATTATACATTGGGTTTAATAATATGGAACACGGGAGTTATACTATTCTAGTTTTAGGCGTTATTTTACTTCCTCTTATTTTCTTTTGCGCTTTTAAAGGAATCAAAAACACTCTAGATGCTATATTTTATTAGCCCTTGTTATCTCTCTTTTCCCAGGTGGTCCTGCTAGATTTTCGACTTCAAATCCTGCCGATTTCAAAGTTCGCCTTACTATTCCTTTAGCACAATAAGTGACCAGAAAACCATTTTTATTAAGTAGATGAAAACACCTTTCAAAGATATCCTCTCCCCACATATTTTGTTGTTTTTCAGGTGCGAAAGCATCAAAATATATAATATCATATTTTTTTTTAGAGATGAAATCTTGTAAACTTTGCTTAGATTTAAATAAAGTAAAACTTTCAGATAACTTTATTTCTTTTTCCCAATCTGAGGTGTGAATTCTTAAAAAAGTATTTTTATCTGCTTTAGTAAAAGAATAGTAATTTAGATTACTATAAATTACTTCTGTAATAGGGTGAGGTTCTAAAGTAGTATAATGAACATTTTTATTATTTAAATTTTCTAAAGTAAGTAAAGTATTTAGCCCCGTTCCAAAACCAACTTCCAGAATATTTAAGTTGTTTTTTGAGTGATATTGAAGTCCGTTCCTGATAAAAATATGCATACTCTCAGTAATTGAGCCATGTTTAGAATGATAAGTTTCATTTAAGGTTGGAACAAAAATAGAATGAGAACCATCTTTTGTAATGATGAGTTCTTTTTTCATCTATTTAATATGCAATTTCCTAATTCTTTTGATTGGGCCAGGACAAATCTGTTTGTGGCAATCTACACACTTTTTTACCATAAAATTATAAGCATCTACTTTGTCATCTTCAGTTAAAAGTAAATTCTCTACTGACTTAATAAAAACATCAGCAAAAGCTGTGTACTTCCCATCTCCTCTTACATCTGTATCTGTTGGTATTGCTGTGTGTAAGCTCTCAAATTCTGTAAAAAATACTGGAGTTTTTCCTTTTTGAATTTGTGATTTTACATTTTCTGTGTCTTCAGAAAGCTCACGCATAAGTAGTGCTAACTCACTGTCTTTATTAGGAAAATTTATTACCTCACAACTTTCTTCTTCTGCTTTATTATGGCAAGCAAGAAAAGAGGATGCTATAATGCACCCTCCTAATATTTTTAAACTTAATTTCATTATTTTAAAATTACCCCAGTGGCTTCTTCAATACTGTATGAAATTTCTGGCTCAGTTACAGCATCAATTTCTTCTTGGCTGGAATTTGCATCTTCTAATTGATGTTTTAACCAAGCAACAGAAAGAGTGTCTACTTTAGCAATACCCTCTACAATGGCAGTACTCCCTGATGCATCTAATGGCATAAAGAATCCGTAATCCATGAATCTTACAAGCATCTCATTAGATTCGTCTAAATCGATATACATCCAGCAACCTTTCTTTTGGCAAACAGCATTAATTTTACCAGCAACCTTTACTTGTGCAGAATCTTTTTTCTCTAATAAGGCCATAAGTTCTTCTCCGGTAATTACTCCTTCTTCAGTGATATTTTGATCTCCATACTTTTGGCTTACTCCTTCTTCTGTTTTTTGACTATTTGTACATGAAATGGCAAACAATACTACACTTAATAAGACAATTCTCTTCATTTTTAGATTATTTTTGTATTTTTAGATCTGCAAATATATGCTATTATTTGATTTTTAGACTATAAATATGATGCTTTGTAAAATAATAGAAACCACAATGTTCTTATGTAGGAAATGATCTAAAAATAATATCTGAACGCATAAGATTAAAACGTGTTTAATTTGTTTTTTGTTGTATAGAGTGTATTTTCTTATCAAATTTGTCGTATCAAATTAAAAAACCAGATATTAACTTTAAATTTAAAATCATGAAGAAACTAATGACACTCGTTTTTGTTTCAGCAATGGCTGTTTCAACTTACGCAACTCACTTAATGGGTGGGCAGATTGTAGCTACTAATATTGGTGGTTACGATTATCAAATTGAGCTTACTGCTTACAGAGACACTATCGGCGTTCCAATGGGGCTTGTTGCTGTCTTTAATGTCTTTGAGCAAGACACAAGTGGAGGCTGGATTTCGTTATTTACCTCATCAGTAAACTATGATACAACTTCAGGCGGTCTTATGCCTTCAGTAGTTTCTGTGTATGGCGTAGAGGTTTACACCTTTATAGATACTATTACTATGCCAGGAGATGGCTATTACGCTATTAGTTGGGACGAGTGCTGTAGAAATGGAGCGATTATCAATATGTCTAACCCACTTAGTGAGAGTATGAAGTTATCTACTTTCCTTATGGTTGATAGTTTGAATCCAAACTCTTCACCTTCTTATACTACTCCTCCAGTTGCTTATTTGCCAGCACATACACTATGGCAATATAATCCACTTCCGTTTGATCCAGATGGAGATTCACTTGCATGGCATTTAGATGTTCCATTATCTATTAATGGAACAGTTAGTGGGTATGAGTTCCTTTCTGATTCTGCCTATTCTGATTCTGCTGCTGTATTTTCTTTGGATTCCGTTACAGGTGCACTTACTTGGAGTGCAAATATGGTAGGACACTTTGTTGCTTCCTTTGTAATTGAAGAATTTAGAAATGGAGTAAATATTGGTTCAATGATAAGAGATATGCAATTTATTGTTATCCCTGACACCTCCAATTCTATGCCTCAAATCTCTAATATGCAATCCGTGCCAACCAATTCTGGTGGTTATCCTTATATAGTGCTTAGCCCGAATCAAAATTACCAATTACACCTTTTAGCATCTGATGCGGATGTAAATGATGTGGTAAATATGCTTGGTTTTGGTGAGCCATTTGATTTAACAACTGTTCCAGCTACAATTAATGTTGTACCAACAGGAAATGGTAACGAAATTGAAGGGACTTTCTCTTGGACTCCTGATGTAAGTGCGGTCAGAACTGCACCTTACTTGGCAGTATTTAGAGTGAGCGACCAAATGTTCTACTTTGATGAAACCATTCAGTTTGAGGTTTCAATGACCTCTGGTATAGAAGACAACAATGGATTTGCAATGGAAAATATTTATCCTAATCCTGTGAATAATATGATGTATGTCCCTATAACCTTGGAAAAAGGAGCTGTAATTACAATGGATATTTACAATATTCTAGGTGTTAAAGTTTATCAATCAGGCGAAATGAATTTCACAGCTGGAAATCATTTAATCCTAAAAAATATTGATTTAAATAGTGGTCAGTATATGGTTTCCATTAAGGATAATAGTGGAAATCTACTGAGTACAGAACGCATAATTGTCGTTAAGTAATATCTGATAAAAGATAAAACTTAGATTCAGTTTACATGTTTTACGGAAAGGGGAGTAATTTACTCCCCTTTTTTATTAAATTTGTATCCTCAAAATTTCAGTATTACTATCTATGAAGATTACTCAAAAAGGTCAATCCAATATTCAAGAAATAGATTTTAATAATCTTAAATTTGGAGCAGCTTTCTCTGATCATATGCTTATTTGCAAACACAAAGATGGAGAATGGGGAGAGCCTGAGATCATGCCATATAATTCCTTATCAATAATGCCAGGAGCACAAGTTTTTCATTATGGGCAATCGGTTTTTGAAGGTATGAAAGCATTTAAAACAGACCAAGGTAGACTCCTTTTATTTCGTGAAGAAGATAACTTTAATCGATTAAACAAATCAGCCAAGCGACTTTGTATCCCAGAAGTTCCTAAAGATATTTTTATGGAGGGTTTGCATCAGATTCTAAAATTGGACTCCGATTGGGTGAAAGAAGAGGATAATTTTTCTCTTTACATTCGCCCCTTTATTTTTGCTTCTGGTCAGTGTATAAAAGCCACGATCTCTAATGAGTATACTTTTATGATTATTTGTTCGCCAACTACTACTTATTATGATGGAGAGATGAATGTAAAGATTGAACAAGAATACACAAGAGCAGTAAAAGGAGGAACGGGAGCAGTGAAAGCAGCTGGAAATTATGCTGCTTCATTTTATCCTACCAAACTAGCTAGAGAAAAGGGATTTAGTCAAATTATTTGGACAGATGCAGAAAATCATGAGTACTTGGAAGAGGCAGGCACTATGAATGTCTGGATTAGAATTGATGATACACTCATTACACCAAAGCTCTCAGACACTATTTTGGGTGGAATAACAAGAGATAGTGTAGTGCAATTGGCCAAAGATATGGGTATTGAAGTTCAGGAAAGAGCAATCAGTGTTCAAGAATTAGAAGAAGCAAACCAAAATGGAAGATTAAAAGAAGCATTCGGAACAGGAACAGCTGTTTCCGTTATTTTTATTGGCTCCATAACATTAGATAGTAATAAAATGCAGTTGCCAAAACAAGAGGATAGTTATGCAAAGAAGCTAAAAAAGGCATTGATTGATTTGCAACATGGTAGATTAGAAGATAAGTATGAATGGACTACAGAAGTGGCTTCTTCTTTAATGCCACACTAATTATTTTTTTAAGTACATCTTGAAGTGCATAATTCCAGCTTCTTCAAATTCTTTCCCTTCTTTTTTAAATCCTGATTTCTCATAAAAAGGTAATACTTGTTTCTGAGCATGCATATAAATTTTGCCATTAAAATCTGATAAATCCTCTAAGATTGCTTTAAGAACTATTTTTCCATAACCTTTCTTTCTTTCAGATTCCACAACAGCAAAGCGTTCCAATTTAAAACCATTTTTAGTTTTTCTGTGCCTTGCGGTAGCTACCGACCTTCCATTATCTAAAACTAAAAAATGAGTAGATTCTTCCTCATATTCCCATTCAATCTCTTCAGGACAATTCTGCCCAATTACAAAAACAACATGTCTTATTTGATGTGCTATTTTCATCAATTCTGAATTATCAAAAGTGAATCTTTTTATTTCTATCATTATGATTTATTTTCCGTAAAATTATGTATTTTTGTTTAAACTAAAAAACGAAAAGAAATGAAGAAAATAATGCTCTTAATTACACTAAGTATTTTTACACTTTTTGCAATTGCTACAAAGCCACATATCGATTATGTTAAAGTTGATATACATAAATCAACTATAAAGTGGAAAGGATCAAAAGTTACGGAAGGACATGAAGGATTTGTTCAAGTTCAAGAAGGGTTCTTGATGATTGATCATGGCACTTTGGTTGGAGGTCAAATTAATATTAACATGAATTCCATAAGTAACACTGATATGGAAGGAAGAATGAAAGCAAGAATTGAAGGACATCTAAAATCAGATGATTTCTTCTATGTAGAGAAATTTCCAAGCTCAATTCTCAAGATTAGAGAAGTAATTAAGGATCCTGTTTCAGAGGGTGATTTGGAATCCTCTTATACTGTTGTCGCTGAATTAACTATCAAAGAAATTACAAATACTATCGAGTTTGTTGCAGATATAAATATAAATAGGAATCAATTTTCTGCTACTGCAAAGATTCAGATTGACAGAACACTATGGGATATCAAGTATCATTCAGGAAATTATGTTAAAGATTTAGGTGACAAATTAATCTTGGATGAGATTGAGTTTGATATTTCTCTTGTATCAGTAAAGTAGTTTTTCAATCTTTTCAGCTAAAAGTTTAGCACTCTCAGGATTGTTTCTGAACCAAAGTTCAGGCTCAATAAGTTCCAGTTCACTTAGTGAGATCTTATTCTTATTATCGTAAACAATATCAACTCTGGCATAAATTGGTGAGAAAGGACTATTCTCAATACATTGTTCTGCAAATAAGATTTCAGTTTGTGAAGGGCAATATCTTTCCACTTTTCCTCCATGGTCATCTTGCACTCTGAAATCTCCTTTTTTTACCATCTTTTTTACTGCATGAGTAAATTTTCGATCAATCATAATTAAAGATATTTCTCCTTTTTCTGTGATGCTATTAAGGAACTCTTGAAACAACATACATTCTTTATCAATCAGTTCTTTGAATATGTGTTCATAATCTCTGTAATTAGATGGAGAAACCCTATAAGTATGTCTTGCAGCACCGGAGATTGCAGGTTTTATAACTGCTTCAGTCCATTTTGTTTTTATAAATAAATCAGTAAGGGTGGTATTATCTCCTTGTTCAATAAATAGAGTAGGAGCTATAGTTATACCATTTTTCGATAAATCTTGCAGATAATGCTTATCAATATTCCAATTGATTATTTCTGTAGAGTTGATAAAAATAGTTTTGTGTTTAGTTTCTTCTAGCCAATTAAAGAATTCCTCAAAACGATTAAAATAATCCCATGTAGTTCTAAAGATAGCATATTTAGTAGTAGCCCAATCAAATTCTTTATCTGCCCAATCTTTCTTTGTAACTTTTATTCCTTTGTTTTCTAATGCAGTTTGTAATAGCCTATCTTCTAACAGGACCTGATCAATATACCAATCGGTTTTTTCTGGATTTACATATCTCTTATCAGTAAGGATTGCTATATCATACATTATTCTATAATGAATGTTTTACCTTCTTTTGATATCCTTATCTCCTTTTTATCAGTAGGTCTTCCCAAAATATCATAGGTTTGTCTTTTATTCTCAGAAGATTTGATTTCTTCTATTCCTGCAAAACCAATTGGTACTAATTGTACATCCTCAACAAGAATATCATTATTCAAAATGGAAGCATTAATTGTTTTGGGATGATAGCCACTTTTACTAAAAGTGATATCGTAATTCCCTTGATAAATATGTCTGTGATAATTTCCAATTGGCAGATTAGAATATACATGTGAACTATCTATATCATGTCCTGATATTTCAATTTTTGCTTTTAGTGGATTGCCCGTTATACTATCTGTTACAATCCCTCTAATCCCAAAAAGGGATTGTTCCATATAATTTAGAAGTGAAGGATAATTAGCATCCCAAAGTGTTGGTAAATCGTTTGGGTTTGGTGTTTTATCATCAGAAAGCTCTAATGTAAACTCACGGCAATATCTGAAATAATTCATATAGTCTTGTCTTCCACCATCAACCTCATACCAATCATATCCATTAGTAATACCATTATTTTGAGAGTTAAAATATCCTGAAGAACTATTTGTTTGACAAGAATCCGCATATTCCATTGAAACATATTCCCACCAATTATTATCAGCAGCAAGTGTACTCCAAGTATCCCATGGGTAATTAACTAGCTCTGTTCCTCCATGCATATTTGCTGAAATGGTAAAATTAACAGTATCTGCAAGTCCTAAAAAGATATTAGTTTCTTCTTGATAAGGATTTCCATCAGGATGAGGGCCATCTTGAGGATCAGGATAATTTCTGTTTAAATCTATCCAATTTGCATTATACCTGGTAGCACTCCATACATCTTGATTACCACCAGCATAAGCTCCGTCTGGATTTGCAAGTGGGTTTATCCAGATATCAACCTCATTTATTAGATCAGTTAATTTTGGG
>DASCPP010000048.1:0-4868 GCA_036012565.1 Flavobacteriales bacterium
ACAAGATATTTAAGTGAAAAACAGTTTTCCGGATCATTTTTTGGCCTTCCCAAATGCGACATTAGGATTACTTTTCCACCTCCAGCAATTACCATTTTTATAGTAGGAATAGCTGCCAATATTCTACTATTATCCGTAATTTTGAAATCATCATCTAGAGGAACATTAAAGTCAACACGAATTAAAACTCGTTTCCCTTTAAAAGAAACGGCAGTAAGTTTTTCCATTCTGCAAAAATAAAATAAAACCAAATAAACAGATCAAAATTCTTACTTTTGACACAAAACAATAAATAATGCTTTTTGCAGAAATACCAGGAAATACAGCTGTAAAACAAAATCTAATCAAGGTAGTTGCCAATAACAGGGTTGCTCATGCACAACTATTTTTAGGAAATTCGGGCAATGCAAAGCTGGCTCTTGCACTGGCCTTTGCGCAATATTTGAATTGTGAGAAAAGGAGGAAAACGGATTCCTGTAATATCTGTCACTCTTGCCTGATGTATAATTCTCTTTCTCATCCAGATTTGCATATTATTTTCCCAGTGCTTAAAATAAACAATATTAAAAATCCTTTGAGTGATAACTTTATTTCTCAGTGGAGAGAAATAGCGTTAGAAAATCCTTATTTATCCCTAACACAATGGTATCAACATCTTGGAGCAGAAAACAAACAAGGGGCAATTTACAAGCATGAGGCCGAGCAATTACAAAAAAAAGTTACACTAAAAAATTATGAATCGGCTTTTAGAGTTATTCTAATTTGGATGCCAGAAAAAATGAACCATGTTACAGCTAACAAACTATTAAAGCTAATTGAAGAGCCACCAAAAGGAACATTCTTTTTTATGGTTACAGGAGATTTTGAAAAGCTACTTCCTACCATAACATCAAGGATGCAAATGGTAAAAACCAAACCGTTTAAAATAGAAAACATCACAAACTATCTAGAACAAAAAAAAGGCCTTTTAGCTGAAAAATCTTTGAAAATAGCAAGGCTTGCTAACGGAAACCTCAATACAGCACTACAATTAAGTCAAACAGAAATAAAAGAGGAAACACACTTAAAAGAATTCCAGAGATGGATGCAAATTTGCTATAAAGCAAACCTAAAAGAATTGGCAAAATGGACGGATGAAGTTGCAAAAAGAGGAAGAGAAAATCAAAAAGAATTTTTACAATATTCTTTAAAACTTATCAGAGAGGGTCTCCTTGTAAATACCTTAAACGAGAGCCTACTAAAAACAGATAAAGAGGAAACAATATTTGTAAGAAATTTTGCTCCATTTATTCATGGAGAAAATAGCGTTTCTATTTTTGAAAAAACAGAGAAAGCAATTAAAAATATTGAAAGAAATGCCAATCCAAAAATTCTTTTTTATGAGCTATCCCTTCAAATGACACGACTTTTAAAAGTAAAGCGTAAATTAGCAAACTAAAATTTAAATTAAAGAAATGAGCGGTTGCAGCAATTGTAATACATGTGAAACTTCCCTGGCAAGAGGGTGTAGTAACTCTTCTGTTTTTAATTGGCTGGAAGGAATAAGTACATTAAACAAGAAGGAGAACGGCTCTGTGGAAGTAAGGTTTAAGCAAGATAGAAAGGAATTTTTTATCAATCCGGATGGCATCCCCTTTACAAAAGGAGATATAGTAGCAGTGGAGGGGTCGCCAGGCCATGATGTTGGAGTAGTTTCCCTTACAGGCGAGTTGGTGATGCTGCAAATGAAAAGGAAGAAGAGAGATTTTGAAAAAGAAAGACCAAAAAAAATATACCGAATAGCGAAACCAACAGATATTACAAAATGGGAAAAAGCGATTTCACATGAAAAAGACACTTTAGAGAAAGCAAAGCTTTTGGTAATAGAGCATAAATTACAAATGAAACTCAGCAATGTAGAGTATCAAGGAGATAACACCAAAGCAACCTTTTATTATACAGCAGAAAAAAGAGTAGATTTCCGAGAATTAATAAAATCTTTTTCCAGAAAGTTCATGGTAAGAATTGAAATGCGTCAGATTGGCGCAAGACAAGAAGCAGCAAAATTAGGAGGGATTGGAATCTGTGGAGGGGAACTTTGTTGCTCAACCTGGATGACTGAATTCCCATCTGTTTCCACCTCTGCCGTAAGATATCAGCAATTATCTATAAGTCCTCAAAAAATATCGGGCCAATGTGGCAGATTAAAATGTTGTTTAAACTTTGAGTTAGATGGATATTTAGATGCATTAGAAGATTTTCCAAAAACAAAAACAATACTGAACACAAAAAAAGATAAAGCCAGGTTTTTGAAAATGGACATTTTTAAAAAGAAATTGTGGTACACCTATGTTGGCAATCCTTATTCAGCGATTGAACTAACACTTGATAGAGTAAAAACAATAATAAAACTAAATGAAGAAGGAACTCTTCCTGAAAAACTGGAAGACTTTATAATAGAGCAAAAAGTAAAAACTCACGATTTCGAAAATGTTATCGGACAAGACAATATTAACCGATTTGACAATAAAAACAAGAAAACAAAAAACAAAAAACGAAAGTTTAGATATAAAAGAAATAAAAAACAATGAGGCAAGTAGTTTTTGTTTTAGTAGTTTTTAGTTTGCTCTCCTGTACCAATAATTTCTTTTTTAAGGCAGACAAAGAAATTAAAGACGGATGGCATGCCGATAGTATAATAGTTTTTCAGTTTAATATTTCTGATACAACAAATATTTTTTATTCAGAAATAAATATAAGACACACCATCTCATATCCTTTTCAAAACCTTTTTGTATTTCTTCATAACACAAACCCTTTAGGGCAAACAACAACTGATACAATAGAATGTGTTTTGGCAGATAAAACTGGAAAATGGAAAGGACGGGGTGTGGGTGATATTTTGGATTTTACAAAAATTTATAATGACTCCATACTTTTTGAGACGAACGAAGAATATAAAATAGAAATAGAGCAGGCTATGCGTTATGGAGAATTACCAGCGATTAAATCTTTAGAAGAAATTATATCTGTTGGGGTTTGCATAAAGAAGAAAAACTAATTTTTCCATTGCTTATCAAGCCATTTCGCTCTTTCAGAAATCCATCTTTGTAAATAGGTTACTTCATCCTGATGTGTATCGCCTATATAATAATTTGGCCAAACTTCCTTTTGCCCTAATAAAGACCATTTGTCAAAATTATTTTCTTGAGCAATTTCTAATTCTCTATCAAATTTTTCTACCATTTCCATCACGACTTCATCGCTTAGGATTGAGCTTCTTAATTGTTTCCACCTTTTTGTAAGAGCAGAGTTAAAAAACTTGTTTTGATTTAATTTTTCCCACCAAAAAGGAATTTCCTCCATGCTACTATATACAAAGCCAGAAGATTTGTATCCATTCAAATAATCGGTAAGCCCAAAGGAAAAGTTGAAATCCCAAATGGGTCCCATTTTTAGTTTCTTTTCCTCCGAGATTTGAAAATAAGTACTCAATCGATAAGCGTCAATATTTTTACAAAATTCATTAATGATTAAAAAATCAACAAAAGAGGTCATGTCAATGATTTCAAAAATATCCAAACCATTTTCATCACTTAAAAACAAGCTTTCTTCAAATAAATGCACAAAAGATTGAATTTGGACTCTCTCCGAAAAACCTAAAGCAGAATTATTTGGATGAACAATTTCAAAAACGGGTTTTGACGCTTTCCTATTAGATATATTTGATTGAAAAAACTTATTTGTTGGCCTATCAAGCTTTATTAAATACCCATTTTTTAAATCCAAACGACTAGAGTCAACCCTGATTTTTTCGCATAAAACATAAAGGCCTTGATAAAATCCGTTTATGCTCAATTCGCAAAATTTGGTTCTAGGAGCGTAATGCCCCATTTTTTTAAATAATCGATAAGCAAGCATATTGCGCATCAAACTTTTATCAGCATAAGGACCGTACAAAATCCAATGTTCATGAGCAGGTAACCCAAGTAGCCCTACTTTTTTCAGGGTGTTATTTTCATCCACAAACAAAAAACTAAACGACTTTTTCTTAAAGCTTTGAGAAGTATTTCCTCTAATTTCAATTTTAATATTTTCTTGAAGAAGGGGCGCACCATTTTTTATCAGTAATTTTGCATAACTTTTAGGATCGTCTTTTATTCCGGAATTAGCATTAACAGAAATCCAAGGAAGTTTAGATGGGGTTATTTTTTTTATTGGTTTTTTACTAGGGTAATTAGCATTGTTTTTTGGCAAAAGCAAACGAGTTTGATTGTGTTTTAGCTTACAATATTTGGGGTTTGTAAATTTAATTAAAAGTAAATTATTTCCAGATTTTATACTTTTTTGTAATGCAGTTGAGTGCAAGAAATAATTAGCATAAAGATTATCTGCATAAAGGAAAGAATCTTTTTTGGCGGAAATCAAGGTGTCCAAAAAGAAAGCAGAACTTTTATCGAAAACTAAAGCGCCATTTAAATACAGTTTAAAAAAAGCAGTATTGTCTATTTGCAATAGTCCAGAGACTAAACTCTTAATAGCTTTTTTGTTAAAGAGATATTTAACTTCTAACCGATAAGAAGTGTCTTTTTCATTTTTTAAATCATTTAGGGATTCAATAATTTTACACTCCCCACCTCTTTTTATCAGTCGAATTTCCTTTAATTCCAAATCAACACTTTGATTGCCGCAAGCAAACAAAAGCAGACAAACACCAAAAAGAAAAATATTTTTCATGAGTTAATATTCAATTATATTTAGAATGCTATCAGCTAAGTTATCACGAACTTTTGTTTTCCCAAAAGGCAACACTCCATCAGAAAAATTTGTTAAAAAAGTTGGTTTTGAGAAATCGTCTACACTAAAAGAAGAACTATTTTTATAGAAAG
>DASCPP010000049.1:0-16690 GCA_036012565.1 Flavobacteriales bacterium
AAGTATTCGTAGGAATTCACCACTTTGTTTAGATTCAAAAATCCATCATGCAAACCTAATAAATAACATATTAGCAAAAATTGAAGCCAATCATGCAGGGGTTGATGATGCTATAATGCTGGATCTAAATGGTTTTGTAGCTGAAACCAATGCAACTAATATTTTTATGATTAAAAATGGAGTTGTAATTACGCCTTTTCCTAGAGCATGTTTACCAGGAATTACAAGAGGACTTATTATTGAACATTGTATAAATAATAATATTCCAATAATTGAAAAAGATATCTCAGTTACAGAACTATACAATGCAGATGAAGTATTTACTACAGGAACAATGGGGGAGTTGGTAAGAGTAGCAGAAATTGATAGACGAAAAATAAATAATTCTGGGCAAATGTTTTCTGAATTGCAAGCAATATTTAGAAAACTAACAGAAACAGAAGGAGAATCCTTACCCTTCTAATTTATCTTTCTCTGCTTGTTCGGGTTTTTTCTTTTTGGTTTTAGCTATTTTTATAATTAATTCCGTTTCCTGTTTATTCAAACTGATTTTAATAGTATCTCCTTCTTTAAGATTTGAATTGATGATATCTTCTGCCAGTGGATCTTCAATGTATTTCTGTATGGCACGTTTTAATGGTCGTGCTCCAAATTTTTGATCAAATCCTTTTTCCGCAACAAATCCCTTTGCTTTTTCACTAATTGTAATATTATACCCTATACTTTCAATTCGTTTATATAAGCTATCTAATTCGATATCAATAATTTGTTTAATATTATCTATAGTTAAATTATTAAAAATAATAACATCATCAATTCGATTTAGAAATTCAGGTGCAAAACTTTTCTTCAGTGCATTTTCAATCACACTTTTACTATGTTTATCAGCTCCTTGCTTTTTCGCAGAAGTATTAAAGCCAACGCCTTGTCCAAAATCTTTTAATTGACGAGATCCAATATTTGAAGTCATGATGATAACTGAGTTTTTAAAATCAATTCTTCTTCCTAAACTATCGGTCATTTGCCCATCATCCAACACTTGCAACAAAAGATTGAATACATCAGGATGTGCCTTTTCAATTTCATCCAATAATATAACAGAATATGGTTTTCTTCTTATCTTTTCGGTAAGTTGTCCGCCTTCTTCATAACCAACATATCCTGGAGGTGCTCCAACAAGCCGTGAAACTGAGAATTTTTCCATGTATTCACTCATATCTATTCGGATAAGAGCTTCAGTACTATCAAATAATTCTCTTGATAATTCTTTAGCAAGATGCGTTTTTCCAACCCCTGTTGCCCCTAAAAAGATAAATGAACCTATTGGTTTGTTTGGATCTTTTAATCCTACTCTGTTTCTTCTTATTGCTTTTACAATTTTCTTTACTGCACCATCTTGGCCGATTATATGTTTTTTTAACTCGTCACCCATACACACCAATTTATTACTTTCCTGTTCTGCAATTCTCTGAACAGGTATACCTGTCATCATTGCAATTACTTCTGCAATATTTTCTTCTGAAACAGTTTCTCGATTACTCTTCAGATTCTTTTCCCAAATATCTTTGGCATGATCTAGTTGAGCAATTAGATTCTTTTCTTTATCTCTTAATCGACCAGCTTCTTCAAAAGCTTGTTTTTTAATTACTTGTCCTTTTTTCTTTTTTATTAATTCTAATTTTTCTTCCAGATGAAGAATATTTTCAGGAACCCTTATGTTTGTAACATGAACTCTGGAACCAGCTTCATCAAGGGCATCAATTGCTTTGTCTGGCAAAAATCTATCGTTCATATATCTGTCGGTAAGCAATACACAAGCTTTAATGGCGTCATCAGTATAAGAAACATTATGATGCTCCTCATATCTTTCTTTAATGTTTTGTAAAATTTCAATAGTTTCATCAATGGTAGTTGGTTCCACCATTATCTTCTGAAATCTTCTTTCTAATGCCCCATCTTTTTCAATATGCTGCCGGTATTCATCAAGTGTAGTTGCGCCAATGCATTGCAGTTCTCCTCTAGCCAAAGCGGGTTTGAACATATTAGATGCATCCAATGAGCCAGAGGCTCCACCAGCACCAACAAGGGTGTGGATTTCATCAATAAACAAAATAACATCCGGATTCTTTTCGAGCTCATTAATTACAGCTTTCATTCTTTCTTCAAATTGTCCCCTGTATTTTGTGCCAGCAACAAGTGCAGCTAGGTCAAGCATAATAATTCTTTTGTTAAACAGAACTCTGGAAATTTTTTTGTTTACAATCCTTAAGGCAAGCCCCTCTGCAATAGCTGATTTACCAACTCCTGGCTCCCCAATTAGTATAGGGTTGTTTTTTTTTCTTCTACTTAAAATTTGAGAAACTCTTTCTATTTCTTTTTGTCTGCCAACTATTGGGTCCAATACTCCTTCTATTGCTGATTTTGTTAAATCTCGACCAAAATTATCTAAAACAGGAGTGGATGATTTACTGCTTCCTGTTGGTTTTTTGACATCTTCTTTTTGCTCAAAAATATCGTCATCATCCTCATCTAATGGGCTATCCAATTCTGCCAATAAATCATCATAAAGTTCTAAATATTCGTCAAGCACTATATCATAGTTTATCTGGAAATGTTTTAATGTGGTGCTTATCATATTGTTTTTATCAAGTAAAATAGAAAGTAGCACATGAATTGTTTTTATTTCGTCCGACTTTAGCTTTTTTCTTTCCAAAATAGATTTTTTAAGAGCCCTCTCAGTTTGGCTTTTAAATTGTATTTTTTCCTCATCTACTATTTTAGATTTCGTTTTGTTTGCAGAAATAATGGTATTTTCAATTACTTTTCTCAAATCATTAATATCCAACCCTAAGCTTTTTAATACGGTTATGGCCGTGCCACTTCCATCTCTGATGATTCCTAAAAGCAAATGTTCTGTGCCAATTGTATCATGTCCTAGGCGTAAAGCCTCTTCTTTTACATAGGTAAAAACCTCCTTCATTCTGCTTGAAAATTCAGTATTCATATCTCAATTTTTAATTTAATAAATAACGCCTTCTTTCATACTGCAATAATTAGAGAAAATACAAGCTATTTTTTCCATTGTCAATCTGTTTTTTTCAACAAAAAATGTTCATAACTTACAAACGAAATAAAGCACCTTTTCTTATCCTAAAATACGCAAATTTGTTTTCTTTGTTTCCTTAATATAAAACAATCGAAAATATGCCGCTAGGAGAAAAAATAATCCCGATAAATATAGAGGAAGAAATGAAGTCAAAGTACATTGATTATTCAATGTCAGTTATTGTGTCAAGGGCTTTACCAGATGTTCGAGATGGATTAAAACCAGTCCACCGTAGGATTTTGTTTGGAATGCACGAATTGGGCGTAAGAGCAAACTCATCTTATAAAAAATCAGCAAGAATAGTGGGGGAGGTATTGGGGAAGTTTCACCCTCATGGAGATACTGCTGTTTATGATGCTATGGTACGTATGGCTCAAGAATGGAGTATGCGCTATATGCTTGTAGATGGACAAGGAAACTTTGGATCTATTGATGGTGATAATCCTGCGGCTATGCGATATACAGAAGCAAGAATGAGAAAGCTATCTGAAGATATGCTTTTAGATATCGATAAAGATACCATTGATTTTACACTTAATTTTGATGATTCTTTAAAAGAGCCAACAGTTCTTCCTTCTAGGCTACCAAACTTACTGCTAAATGGTGCTACTGGAATTGCTGTTGGAATGGCTACGAATATGCCTCCACATAATCTTTCTGAAGTTATTGATGGAACATTGGCTTATATTAAAAATAGAGGAGAAATTGATATATCAGAATTAATGGAGCATGTAAAAGCACCTGATTTTCCAACTGGCGGCACAATCTATGGTTATGAGGGGGTTCGTTCAGCTTTTGAAACTGGTAGAGGAAGAGTCGTGGTTAGAGGTAAAGTAAAATTTGAAGAGAAAGGAAACAGAGATAGAATTATTGTTGAAGAAATTCCTTTTATGGTTAATAAATCAGATTTAATTAAAAAAACGGCTGATTTAGTAAACAGTAAAAAATTAGATGGTATCTCTGATATAAGAGATGAATCAGATAGGAATGGAATGCGAATTGTGTATGAGTTAAAAAGAGATGCAATTCCTAATATTGTGCTGAATAAATTGTATAAGTACACTCAATTACAATCCTCATTTAGTGTAAATAATATTGCACTTGTAAAAGGAAGGCCTCAACTTTTAAATTTACTGCAACTAATTCAGCTTTTTGTTTCTCATAGGCATGATGTGCTTTTACGAAAAACTAAATATGAGTTAGAACAGGCAGAAAAAAGAGCACATATCTTGGAAGGATTACTTATTGCATTAGAGAACTTAGATGCGGTAATTAAATTAATTCGCGCTTCCCAAACACCAGAAGATGCGAAAGGTGGTTTGATGAGTAATTTTGCTTTAACTGAAATTCAAGCAAAAGCAATTTTAGACTTGCGTTTGCAAAAACTAACAGGATTAGAGACTGATAAAATCAAAGAAGAGCATCAAGAAATAATGGAAAACATTCAACATTTGAATGCCATATTATCTGATGAGAACTTACGCCTACAGATGCTTTCTGATGATTTGACTGAAGTAAAAGAAAAATATGGAGATGAAAGAAGAACTAATATTGAATTTTCTTCCTCTGAGGTTAGTATTGAAGATATGATTCCAAATGAGGAGGTTTTGATTACTATTTCGCATCTGGGTTATATAAAGCGGACTTCACTTTCAGAATATAGAGCGCAGGGCAGAGGAGGTGTTGGAAGTAGAGGAGCGACTACAAGAGATGAAGATTTTGTAGAAGAAATGTTTATGGCAAACAACCATGATTATATGCTCTTTTTTACTAAAAAAGGTAAATGCTTTTGGATGAAAGTTTATGAAATCCCAGAAGGCAGCAAGACTTCAAAAGGACGTGCTATTCAGAATCTGATAAATATTCCATCAGATGACAAAGTCATGGCATTTATCAATACTAAAGATTTGAAAGATGAAGAATATATTAACTCCAATTGCATAGTAATGTGTACCAAAAAAGGGAAAATAAAAAAGACATCTCTAGAAGCGTACTCCCGACCAAGAACAAATGGAATTAATGCTATTACTATTCGTGAAGGAGATCAGTTATTAGAAGCAAAGATGACTAATGGAAGTTCTCAAATTATGTTGGCTGGAAAATCAGGTAAAGCCATCCATTTTGAAGAAGAAAAGGTGCGATCAATGGGAAGAACAGCAGCAGGTGTAAGGGGTATCCGACTAAAAGATGATAAGGATGAGGTAATCGGCATGATTTGTATTAATAATCCTGAATCAAGTGTATTAGTAGTAGCTGAGAATGGATATGGGAAACGCTCTGCAGTTGATGCTTATAGAATAACAAATAGGGGAGGAAAGGGTGTAAAAACTATAAATATTACTGAAAAAACAGGAAACCTTATTGCTCTTAAGAATGTTTCAGATGATGAAGATTTAATGGTAATTAATAAATCAGGTGTAACTATCCGAATTGCAGTAGATACTTTAAGAGAAATGGGAAGAGCAACTCAAGGTGTGAAAATTATCCGATTAAAAGATGATGACTCTATCGCTTCAGTAGCTAAGGTTAGTAGATTTAAAGCAGAAGAAGTACTTTTAGATGATGAAGGAAATGCAATTAAAACTCCTCAAATTACTGAAGGAGAAACTCCATATGAAGAAAATACAGATACTAATGACGAAAACTATAATAATCAAAATGAAAATAATGATGAAGAAAATTAATTTTTTTATAGGATTTATCCTGTTAGCAACAACTCTAGTAGCTCAGGATATTACTGAAACTACTTTGGTAAATTCGGTAAGTACAAATCCTATTGATATTGCTTATGAAAAATGGGAGTTACCAAATGGTTTGAAAGTATTAATCCATGAAGATCATTCAGATCCTATAGTACACGTACATGTAACATATCATGTTGGCTCAAATAGAGAAACTGCAGGTAAATCTGGTTTTGCACACTTCTTTGAGCACATGATGTTTCAAGGATCAGAACATGTAGAGGATGAAAGAGCTCCTAAGATTATAGCAGAGGCTGGGGGGCAGTTAAATGGTAATACTTCTTATGATAGAACTGTTTATCTCCAAACTGTGCCTAGTAATTATTTAGAAACAATTCTTTGGTTAGAGGCTGATAGAATGGGATTTCTGCCTAATGCAGTGACTCAAGAAAAGTTTGAAAATCAAAGAGATGCCGTAACAAATGAAAAATATCAGAACCAAATAAACCAACCTTACGGCATGAGTTATGAGATTTTAGGACAGACATTGTATCCGCCATCTCACCCATATAATTGGCCAGTGATTGGTTATGTAGATGATTTAGATAGAGCTACTCTAGATGATCTTAGAAACTTCTTTCTAAGATGGTACGGACCAAATAATGCTATTTTAACTATTTCTGGAGATGTAACTTCAAGCCAAGTAATACCTCTTGTAGAAAAATATTTTGGATCAATCAAGCGTGGACCAGAAGTAAGAAGGCAGAGAGTGAATGTTCCTAGGCTTTCTTCTGATATATATACGGGCTATACAGATAATGTTTATTTGCCTCTGACTGATATGGTTTTTCCTACTGTTCCTAACTATCATAAAGATGAAGCTCCACTTGATCTGCTTGCTGCATTAATGGGAGATGGAAAGAAATCTATTTTTTACAAGAATTTTGTTAAATCGGAGAAAGCAATGCAAGCAGGTGTTAGTCATCCTTGTAGAGAAATTGCAGGTGAATTTCATTTTACCGTGCTCTCTTTTCCAGATTGGCAAGAGGATATAGGAATATATTTTAATAATATTGAAGCGGATATTAGAAATACAATTGCAGAGTGGGAAGAAAAAGGTTTTAGTGATGAAGATCTAGCTATGGTAAAAACAGAAATGGAATCACAAAGTATTAATATGAAGAGCTCTATCTCATCAAAGGCTAGCATGATATCGTCTTGGGAATGGTTGGGTAGGGGTAAATATAATATATCTTCTGAGCTAGAAAGATATAATAGTGTTACTAGAGGTGATGTGATGCGAGTATTTAATAAATATATCAAAAATAGAAAAGCAGTTATTAGTACCGTAAGGCCAAAGAGTCCTTTTGTAGAGAAGTTAGATTCATTAATATCTGTTAACCCTAATATTAGTTTGATATTAAAAGAAGATCCGCAATATGTAGGTTTAGAGTATAATAGACCTAAAGATTCTTTTGATAGAAATATCCAACCTAAAGCAGCTCCAGCTAAAGCGCCTGTAGTACCGGATTACTATAAAGAAACCTTTGAAAATGGTCTTAAGATAATAGGTACTCAATCATCTGAGCTTCCTAAAGTATATATGCGTTTAAGAATTGATGGCGGAGGACTATTGGTCGATAAGAAATTTACTGGTTTAGCTCAATTGACTGCAGACATGATGAGTGAAAGTACAAGTAAATATACATCTGAAGAAATTAGTGTTGAACTGCAAAAATTAGGAAGTTCAGTTTCATTCTCTGCTGATGAAGATGGAACTATAATGTATATTGAGTCATTAACTAAGAATATAGATGCTACACTAGCAATAGCTGAAGAAAAATTACTTAGACCCGCATTTAATAAAGATGATTTTAAAAGAGTAAAGAAGCAAACCGTAGAAGGAATGGAAGCAACAAAGAAGAATGCTCAATATTTAGGATTTACTTATTTTAGAAATCAAGTGTTTGGTGAAACCCCATTTGGTAGAGTGACTACTGAAAAATCAATTAAAAAGATTAAGTTGTCAGATATTCAAGCATATTATAATAATTACTCTCCTTCCGTTAGCTCATTAGTAGTAGTAGGAGATATTGATAGAAATACATTGCTCTCTAAGATAGATTTTCTTAAAAGATGGGGGTCTAAGAAAGTTGAGATTCCTTCTGAATTTGATTTCCCCGCTATTAATGAGACTCAGATTTATTTATTAGATAAAGAGGGAGCTTCTCAATCATTTATTATAATGGGTCATTTAGCAGATAAATATGATGTTGATGGAGATCATTTTAAGTCTCAAATAATGAATTATCCATTAGGAGGAGGGATGAGTGGTCGATTCTTTTTAAGTCTTAGAGAAGATAAAGGGTGGACTTATGGAGCTAATTCTTTTTTCTCAGCATCAGACAAGATGGGGGCTTTTGCAATGTTCTCTAGTGTAAAAACAGAAGCGACAGATAGTGCTTTAGTAGAAATATTTAAGGAGTTTAATTCATATACCTCTACTGGAATTACAGAAAAAGAGTTAAAATTTACAAAAGATGCATTCCTTGGAGGTGAGGCATTAAAATATGAGACATCAGGTCAGAAACTAGGATTTTTAAATAGAATCTTAACTTATGATTTAGATAAAAGTTATCTTGATAAACAGGCATATATCTTAAATTCTATAACAAAATCTGAAGTTGATGTTATAGCTAAAGCAAAGATTCATCCAGATAAAATGGCTATTGTGATTGTAGGAAATAAATATCTTATTAAAGAGAAATTAGAAAACCTTAAGTCATCAAAAGATGGAATGAAATATAATTTTAAAATAAATGAAATTAAATACTAAAATTATGAAGAAGGGAATTTTAACAATACTAATTGCAGCAATTTCTATTGTAACTTTTGCTCAAAAACACAATGTAGTAAATGCTTCTATTGCCCTAAGGCAAGAAAAGTTGGAAGAAGCAAAAAAGTATATTGATGAGGCTTATATCACTGAGAGCACCTCAAACGATCCTAAAATGTGGAATTACCGTGCACCTATTTATCTGAAGATTGCACAAAAAGAGACTCATCTTGATAGGGATGCCGTGCTAAAAGCAACAGAGGCATATCTGAAATGTATGCAAACGGACCATAAGGGTAGGGTGATTGTAAAAAAATGGACAGCCAAAGAGGATTTACTTTCTGGATTGGTGCAATGTGCCTACGAACTCTTTAATCAGGCCATTGAAGAGTATAGTGCTGGGCAATACAAAAGGTCAATCAATCTGTATAATGCAATTTTTGAGGTTATTCCACATGATGATGAAGATCAACTAAAAAGAGGAAATATTACCAAAGAAACTATTTTGTATAATTCATTTTTTGCATCTAACAAAATGAAAGATAGCCAAAAGTCAAAGGAGTTATTACAAAAGCTAATAGATATTAATTTTAATGAGCCGGCTATTTACATTCACATGAGCAATATTTATGTTGCGGAAGAAAATATGGATAAGGCCCTGAAATACTTATCTCTTGGAAGAGATATGTTTGAGGAAGATCAGAGTTTGATAAATGCGGAAATAAATATGTATATACAATTAAACAGAACCTCAGAACTTATTGGGAAACTAGGAGAAGCCATAGAGATTGATCCAGAAAATGATTTACTGTATTTTAATAGAGGAACTATTTACGACCAAGAAGGGAATATTACAAAAGCAGAACAAGATTACAAATCGGCATTAGAAATTAATCCTTCTTCATTTAGTGCTAATTATAATTTGGGTGCTCTTTACTTTAACTATGGCGTGAAATTAAAGAATGAAGCAAGTAATACATCATCTAACTCGAAATATACTGCACTGAAAAAACAAGCTGATGATAATTTTGTAAAAGCTTTACCTTATATGGAAGATGCGTTTAATTTGAATGAGGAAGATAAGAACACAATCATTTCCTTAAAGCAGTTGTACGCTTTAAAAGGTAACTATGATAAGTCCAATGAAATGAAGAAGCTTTTAGCGGAATTAAAATAAAACAATTGAAAGGAGAGAATACTTCCTTTTCTTTAATATTTCCTATTTAACATAATATTAATTATAGGACAAAATGCATAATTTATCTATACCTAGTATTTTGTAAGGTTACCTAGTTTTGTACCTTATGGAATCTTCCTCATTCGCAAACTCTCAGGCGTTACCTCCAAGTATTCATTTGCTTGAATGTATTCCATAGATTCTTCTAATGATAAGTCAACTTTGGGAGCAATATTAACTGCCTCATCAGAGCCCGATTTACGCATATTGGTTAATTGTTTTCCTTTTATCACATTTACATCCAAATCATTATCTCTTGAATTCTCGCCAATAACTTGTCCTTTATAGATTGTGTCTCCAGGATTTATAAAGAATCTTCCTCTATCTTGCAATCGGTTGATAGCAAAAGCGGTTGATACACCAGCTTCCATTGAAATTAAGGAACCTTTGTTTCTTTCTGGAATATATCCTTTAAATGGAGTGTATTCTCTAAATCGGTGCGTCATTACTGCATTTCCTGCTGTGGTAGTTAGCATATTATTTCTAAGCCCTATCAAGCCTCTTGATGGGATATCAAATTCTAAATGTTGCAAATCTCCTTTTGGCTCCATAATCAATAAATCTCCTTTTCTTTTGGTTACCAATTCTATAGCTTTTCCTGAAAATTCTTCTGGAACATCAATCACTAAGGTTTCCATTGGCTCACATCTTTTTCCTTTAATTTCTTTAAAAATAACTTGCGGTTTACCTACTTGCAACTCGTATCCTTCCCTACGCATGGTTTCAATTAGCACTGATAAATGTAAAATCCCCCTACCGTAGACATTAAATTTATCTTCCGAATCTGTATCTTCTACTTTTAGCGCTAAGTTTCTTTCTAACTCCTGATATAGCCTTTCCCTTAGATGTCTTGAGGTAACAAACTTTCCTTCCTTCCCAAAGAAAGGAGAATTATTGATTGTGAAAAGCATACTCATTGTTGGCTCATCAATTGAGATTCTAGGTAATTCCTCGGGATCTTCTAGATCAGAAAGAGTGTCTCCAATTTGAAAGCCTTCAATACCAACTATCGAACATATATCTCCACTCCTGGCAGTTTTTACCTGATTCTTTCCCATACCCTCAAATACATACAATTCTTTTATTCTAACTTTCTTCTTTTCGCCATTCTCCTTACAAAGCATGTAATCTTTTCCTTGTTCCAGATCCCCCTTAAAAATTCTTCCAATAGCAATTCGTCCAACAAATTTGGAATAATCCAAAGAAGTGATCTGCATTTGTGGCTTACCTTCTTTATAAGGTGCTTCAGGGATTTGTGATATTACAGTATCAAGTAAAGCAGTAATATTGTCAGTGGGCTTTCTCCAGTCGGTACTCATCCAACCTTGCTTTGAAGATCCGAAAATAGTTTCAAAATCTAGCTGACACTCGGTAGCATCCAGATTACACATTAAATCAAATACTGTATCCTGAACCAAATCTGGGGAGCAATTATCTTTATCCACTTTATTTATAACTACAATTGGTTTAAGTCTTAGATCTAATGCTTTTCCTAACACAAAACGAGTTTGTGGCATAGCACCTTCAAAAGCATCCACAAGAAGTAATACGCCATCAGCCATTTTTAGTACCCGCTCTACTTCTCCCCCAAAATCAGCATGGCCAGGAGTATCAATTACATTAATCTTTACGCCTTTGTAAGTTACTGATACATTTTTGGAAAGGATAGTTATTCCTCTTTCACGCTCTAAGTCATTGCTATCTAATAATAACTCTGTTCGTTCTTTTCTTTCATCTAATATATTGCACTCATCAATTATCTTATCTACTAAGGTAGTTTTGCCATGATCAACATGGGCAATAATAGCTATATTCCTGATGGATTTCATATTCAAAATTTCAGGCGTCAAAAGTAGTATTGTTTTATTAGTAAAAGAACTGAATGCTAGATTTCTATTTAGTGTTTTTTTGACATAAAAAAAAGCCCTGATATCAGGGCTTTTAAATTTCTTTTAGTTGTGGTTGACCTACTTACCTTTCAAGAATGGTAAACCTGTTTTGTCATTTTCAACAACCGTTTTCCCATCAGGAAGATCGCAAGCAGTAGATCTTTGATCTTTTGAGAAATAATAAATTCTCTGTACTCTTCCTGTTGACTTCAAAGTAACATCTTTACAATTTAAGTGGTAAGTTGTTCCTTTTTTGTTTCTGTGTGCATAGCCCATAGTTAATAATTTTTTGTGTTAATACTAGGTTAATTTTTCTGGTACAATTTATAAAAATTTATTTAACTTAACTAATTTCTGTAGAAATGTTTGAAAAAGGCCTGTTAATAACTCTAGATTAGAAGAAAAAAAATAAATTAATGCTAACCTAGTAAGCGCTAAGAATCTCAAAATTTAGAATAAATTCAGAAGCATGTATCTTACAGAAGATCAGATATTTATATAAGTTTTAACCTAGTGATTTAATTTGAGGCTCTAAAAATTTATTTTCTATAAAAAAAGAGAAAAATAATCTCTTTAGAACGGTTAATAAATACAACTTAAGTAATAGGAATTTGCTTTATAAAAAGCTTGATTTAGCACTTCTTCTACCTTAGAATTCTATAAATATCGTTTGTTTTTCTTTTTAAAAGGTGGAAAACAACAATATGTTACTCCAGAGAAAAGTCCCAATTCTTTGTAGTTATTTAATTTCTTAAGTAAAAGACGGATTAAGCTTTTTTTAAGAAAGGTAGTCCTGTTCTTTTGTTTTCTACTACCTTTTTTCCTGAAGGCTTATCACAAGCATTCGAACGCTTATCTTTAGCAAAAAAGAATATTTTTTGCTTTTTGTTTGATGACTTTAGCATTACTTCCTGTGAGTGTAGATAGTAAGTCAGTCCTTTGCTATTTTTGTGTTGGTACGCCATATATATTTGATTTTGGTTAATACCTATTTTGGTGATTATAAAACTAATCAGAAATAAACAAATATTCCAAATTTTGATAGTATTTTTTAATAATCCATAAATATCTTATAATCAAATAGATACACAAGGTGTCTAATCTAATTTAGTTTCTATTCTTTTTAAATAATAATAGATTTCCTCATTTTTGAATACAATAATTTGCTTTAAATACCTTTATATTTTTAGTTTTGCTAATCAAAACCTTAGACGTGAAACGATATTTTTTACTACTTATATTCTCCCTATTTGTGCTTGCTGGATTTTCTCAAAAAACACAAAGGCAACAAATGCGAGATGCAGAAAAAGTAGCAATAAGTTGGCTTCAAAAACTTAACAATAAAAAGTATATCGAATGTTGGAATATGCTAGGAAAAACAACACAAAATGCAACAACTTTTAAAGAATGGAACGAGTATTTCAGTACTGAACTAATGCCAGAAATGGGAAGTTTTATTTCTAGGAAATACTATTTGGCTGAAATAGAAAAAGAAATGGAATGGTTACCAAAAGGATTATATATTAGTGTTCGCTACAATTCCAAATACAGCAATACAAAATCTGCAGAAGAAATCATTATGGTATCGCTATCTGAAACAGGAAAGTGGGAAGTACTCTCCTACTTTGCAGAATACCAACTAAAAGGTGATGCAGGAGAGCTTCCAAAATCAAAACTTAAAGAGAACTTTTAGTTACCCAATAGCGGTAAGCAATAATTAGCATTTCCACTTTTTTCAATTTCTTCATATCTTTTTTGTATAAGCTAGGTAAAATTAATTTGTTCAATTTAGCTAAAAACTGAAAAAGAATTTTCTTTTTAAATAGAAATAGAAACAGCAGAATGAGAATTAGAAAACTTATGATTAGCAAAATATCCTCTCTATATCCGAAAGAAAGTAAAATATACATTATCTGATTAGCGTTATGGTTCCAACAATTTTTTCTGTAGAAGAACTCGCCAATTGTTTGTATTCAATTACAAAAGCATAAACGCCCATTGGTGCATCTGCCCCATTTTCTAATTTTCCATCCCAAGTACCCATTTTGTAGTAGGAATACAACTCCTGTTGAATATTACATAAGTTCCCATCCGAATAACTATCGGTAAGTATTATTTCATCTGATTTAAAAACAATATCTCCTCCCCACCTTTTATGTATTTTGATATTGAAAGAATAAAAACCCCCTACTCCTTTTACAAAAAACTCATCATTGCATTTATCAAAATTTGGCGTGAAACTATTTGGTACAAAAATTTTCTTATCTGGAAAAATACAAACTGACAATGAAGTTGTATCCGAACAATTCCCATTGTTAATTAAAATTAGACTTACCTGGTAATTCCCAGTATCAGTATAATTATGTTCAGGATTCGTGCCAAAATAATAAGGAGTAGAGCTATTATCTCCAAAACTCCAAAAACTTGCTGATGATATCTCATTTACATTTATATTGCTATTATCAATAAATTGAAATGTTCCATCAAGTAAGGATATGCACTCCTCTTTATTTACAAAGAAACTCGCAATAATATCATCATATCCAGGAATTGTAATTGTATCTGAAATACTACAACCAGAGACATTATCCGTAACAATAACCATATATCTTTTTGATACTTTATCATATATACTATCGGTAGTTTGTATTGGCACAGTATTCCACTGGTAAGAATAACTGCTACTTCCAT
Organism: Flavobacteriales bacterium; assembly: GCA_036012565.1. GTDB lineage: Bacteria > Bacteroidota > Bacteroidia > Flavobacteriales > BACL11 > DUAL01. Next base: position 14,441 of record DASCPP010000049.1, read on the forward strand.
TCACATTTACTTTAGCAAAACCATTTTCTCCATAACAATATTTCGGACTTGTGGTAAAACTCGAACTAAAAGAAGGATGAACAAAGACATCTATAGTAGCGAGTGCAGGTTCAGTACAACCATCTTCAATTACTACATTATATGTGGTATTTAAAATAGGACTGACATTATGTTCGAAACTACTCCCTAAACCATTATCCCAATTAAAAGTATAATTACTACCTATCCCGCCACTTACATTTACTCCTATATTTATGATATCTCCCACACAAATAGAATCCTCAGAAACATAAGTATTTATTGTTAATGAATCACCAATTAAAACAATAGTATCAATACTAACTAAGCAACTTCCTCCACCCAACGAATAAGTTATAAGATGATATCCCGGACCTGCTAATGCAGGATTAAAGGTTAAATTATTAATTCCATTTCCAGTAAGCACTCCTCCACTAGGATTTACATTAACTTGGATATTTGTATCCAAATAACAATAATTACTATCCAATCCAGTCATACTTAAAACAGGATTACTATAGACAGTAACCGTAGTAGTATCCAAGCATCCTATTGGAGATTCATACAAAATATAATGTACCCCGACACCTGCTGTAATTGAAGAAAATAATCCGGTAGAATTATTTACAATTCCTGGACCACTCCATAACCCACCACTAGGATTAGCATTTAAATTAAAATCAGGAGCAGTTGCACAAACCATAGTATCGGTAAGAATACTTTGTGGCGCTACTGAAAACACAAGACTATCTGAACAATAATTAGCAGTGTAATATATGATGTGATTACCTACACCAACAAGATTGGGATTAAATTCACCAGGATAATTTGCAGAAACAATTCCATTTCCACTCCATGTACCATAAATAGGAGTACGAGAAATTAAAATAGAATCAAGTACAACAAGGGTATCGTCATTACAAGAAAAGATAGAATCTAACAATATTTTGGTTTCTATTACAGAAATTAGCACAGTATCTGTACATCCAGCTACAGAATAAGTAACAGTATCTACCCCTAACCCTATAGCTGGGTCAAATGTGCCATTGTTTGAGTTTATAATATGTGTTCCAGTCCAGATCCCGGATACAGGTATCCCTTGTAAATTAAAAGGAAGTTGTGTTGGACAGATTTCCATATCATTCCCAGCATCAATAGGTCTAACATATATGTTTATTGTATCGGTACATCCTTGGATATTGTAGATTAAAGTGTGTAACCCTGAGTCTGCTACAGATGGTAAAAAAATGCCATTAGGCGTTATAGGTCCTCCTAAAAAAGAGAGCATATCAACCGCAATATCTGATTGAGAAGAATTCCCAGTAATTACTCTTAGTCTTATCAATACTTCTGAAGTATTATAATTACTTAGATCTACAGTGGCTTCCAACCATTGGTTAGCCTGGCTCCCACTTCTAAACCAAACATCATTGGTCCAATTAAGTCCATTATCGGTAGATATATCTACAGAAAAAGTTCCTTGATTTGAACCATTTCCTGGGTTATCATACATATGATACCAGAAATGCAAGATAGGATTGCTGTATTCTGAAAGATTCAAACAAGGGCTAATAATTCCAGCCCTTTTAAACGGATGATTATTACCTGATGCTTCAGTATAAACGTAATTCACTCCCTCATAAGCGCTGTTCGGTCCCGTGTTATTTGATGGAGTACCACCAGAATTTACTGTCCAATTAAAATCATTTAATGGATCATTAATCCAATTAGTAAGTCCAGTTTCAAAATTATCTGAAAAAGGGAAAAAAGAAATAGGACTTATACAACTACTAGACTGTAAAGGTAAGGTAGGCAAAGCACTCCAATATCCATTTGTAGGGAAAGAATTTAAAGCATAATTGGAAGACTTTTGGCAAATAGTATCATCTGCTTGAGTTGTAATATTGTCAATTATTACACTCAAGGTATCTGAACAACCATTTGGTAAAGTGTAAATTGCATTGATAGTAGTCGGTATTGCTCCAACGTTAATATCTCCATTTACTTGTATACAATTACATCCACTCCATGTACCGCCAGGCGTTGTGTATTGGGTATTTAAATTGAAAGTAGGTGCATTGGGGCAGGCAGAAATATCCGGGCCAGCATTTATCTCTAAAACAGTGACATCCATTGTTTCAGAACATCCATCATAATGATAAGAGACTGTATATACCCCTGAACCAGTAGTTGTAGGAGAATATGTACCTTGGCTCCCTGAAACTATACCAT
>DASCPP010000050.1:0-6423 GCA_036012565.1 Flavobacteriales bacterium
GTAAGCTGGATGTGCATAGGTTAGTTACTTTTTTGGGATATAACTTTAATGAAAAAGCTTCATTCGTTTCTGAATTAGAATTTGAACATGTTTCTGAAGTTTATGTTGAGCAAGCATTCTTAGATTACAAGATCAAGAATAATTTATCTATTAATGCAGGTTTAATGCTCATTCCAATGGGTATTCAGAATTTATATCATGAGCCACCAACTTTTAATGGTGTTGAGAGAACAAATGTGGATAAATACATAATCCCTACTACCTGGAGAGAAATGGGAATTGGTTTAAGCGGTAGAAGCATAGAACATTCAATAAGCTATCAAGCTATGTTGGTAAATGGGTTTAATGGATATAATGATGGAGGAGTATTTAGCGGGAAAAGTGGATTAAGAAGTGGAAGACAAAAAGGAGCAGAGTCTTATATTACTTATCCTGATTTTGCAGCAAGAGTTTCTTATTATGGGGCTCCAGGTTTAAATCTTGGATTTTCTTCTTATTTAGGCGATTCAGAAAGTAAAGCTTATGATGGATTAGATTTATCAGATGATGCAGTTGTCGCATCTGCAGATTCTACTATTATTGGAATTCAAATGATTGGAATTGATGCGCGATATAATAAAGGAGCCTTACAATTAACAGGCCAATATATTATTGCTGAATTATCAAATACTGACCAGTATAATGGATTTACAGGAAAAGATTTAGGCAGCAAGTTAACAGGATACTATTATGAAGTAGGATATAATTTAATGAATGGAATTATTCCTTCTATTTCAAGTGATTCAGAAGAGTTAATTGCTTTTGCAAGATATGAGAATTACAATACTCATGCTGAGGTTGAAGGCATTGCCATTAATGATGCATATAATAGAACAGAAATGACTTTTGGATTAGGATTTAAAGTTGCTCAAGGTGCTGTATTTAAAGCAGACTATCAAATTAAATCTAATGCTAGTTCTGATGAAAAGAAAGGTCAATTTAATTTAGGAGTAGGTATTTGGTTTTAGATTTTAGTTAATATCAGTGGATTTTAAACCTCATATAACTAAGGCTATAACTTTAATGGTTGTCGCCTTACTCTTTCTCTCGTTTAAAGCTTCTTATTGGGAATTTGATAAAAAATATATTGTAAAAATTCAAAAATCTATAGATGAACTATTTGGCAGAAATTCCTATAATTTTGAAGAATTTAAAAACTTTCAAGAAGCTTTTTACACTATAAAAGAAGCAGATGTTGTATTGGGATATTTTGTTGTTGCAAAGGCTCCTTCAAAATTTCATCAATTTGATTATTACATTGTTTTTGATGCAAAAACAGAAATCTTAAAAATTGAAGTTTTGAACTATAGGGAAAACTATGGTGCAGAAATATGCAATAAAAACTGGTTGAAACAATTCGTTAGGCTGCCCACTGAAAACTATGCAAAATATAATAGAATGGTAGATGGAATCTCTGGAGCTACTCTATCGGCAAATAATTTGAAACAAGACGTTTTCAGACTTAGTAAACTTTTAAAGAGCCATATTTCTGCTAAAAGATGATTTTAATCATATATACTCCATAAAATTGACTTATTTTTGCCGTCAATTATTAAATAATGAAAAACCTTCTTTTTACTTTTTTTTGTTTCTCTTCTTTTATGTGTTTCTCACAAGAAAAAAAAGATAGTATTCTTTTTGAAAAGAAAGTGAAAGAAGTCATAATCTCTGCTACAAAATCATCTAAGTCCTTGGAAAAATTACCTCTTCCAGGAAGCATAATTAATAAACAAGAAATTACAGAGACATCATCTAATAAATTGGATGAAGTCATTGAAAAACAAACAGGAATAGTTAGTGTGCCTACAAGAACAGGTGCTAAGGGCTTGCAAATGCAAGGGTTAGACGCTTCTTACACTGCAATTTTACTGGATGGTTGTCCAATGGTTGGCAGATCTTTTGGTGCATTAGACTTAAACCGAATTTCTCTTGCTGATATTGAAAAAATTGAAATTATCAGAGGAGCTTCCTCTTCTTTATATGGATCAAATGCTTTGGGCGGGGTTATAAATCTAATCAGTAAAGATAAAGTAAAGGATGGTGAAAATATGGAGTTCGGTATGAAATACGGCACTAATAATAGTTTTAATACGAATGTGCTTTATCTTTATAAAAAAGGCCGACTGCAACTTTCTAATTCTTTAGATTATTATAAAACAGATGGATATGATTTAATAGATTCTGATTTGCTAAATACTATCAATCCTTTTAGCAATTATTCTTTTCGTTCGAAAATAAAATATGATTTAACAAATAAAATCATCTTGAAAGCTAACACAAGATATTTCTTACAAGAACAAGAAAACTCAGCTGAACAAGGAAACAACCTTTTGGAAGGTAAAAGCAATATTAATGAATGGAATGCGGGGGCTTCTCTAAATTATTTAATGTTTAATAATTTTTCTTCAGAAGCTGAAATTTATACTACTAACTATAAAACAGATGAATTTTTAGAAAATCTCAACGGGAGTTTGTTTGACGAGAATTATTTTGATCATACCTTGCTGCAATCCGAAATAAAAAATAAATTTAACTTAAAAAAGATGAATGGAATTGTCGGGTTTGGTATGGCAAAAGAAAAATTAGAGCGCAAGGATTTTTCTAGTATTGCCAAGCAAGATTTGAAATTTATCTACGGCCAGCTAGATTACACTGCTTTTGGAAGCATTGATATTATTGCCGGAAGCAGATATGACAACTATACTAATTACGATCCTGAAATTTCTAACAAGCTAGCTTTAGGATTCCCTATCTCAAAACAAATTAAATATATCAGCTCTATAGGGACTGGTTTTAAAATCCCTGATTTCAGACAAAGATATTTCGATTTCACCAATTCCACGATTGGTTATACTGTTTTAGGTAGGGAGGTGGCTTTTGATGTGTTAACCGAGATGGAAAAGGATGCTATGTTGCAAAATATTTTTATCCCCATCTCAGAAATAAATTCTCCGTTAAAATCCGAGACTTCATTAAACATAAATATTGGAATTAAATTTAATCCTAATGATAAAGTATCATTTGATATCAACTTATTTAAAAATGAAGTTAAAAATTTAATTGAAGCGCAAATGGTTGCAACTAAAACAAATAGTTTGCCTGTTTTTAGTTATTTCAACCTCAATCAAATAGAAACGAAAGGATTAGAATTTAATACTAGTTTTCGCCCAAATACTAAATTGGAGATAAAAGCAGGCTACCAATTACTATATGCCTATGATATGGATGTAAAGGATAGGTTTGAAAATGGAGATATGTATGCTAAAGATTTGCAAACATTAGAAAGTTTTAAGTTGAGCAAAGAAGATTATTTTGGGCTTTTTAACCGCTCCAGACATATGGGGAATCTGAAGCTTTTTTATAATTTAAATGAAAAAATAGATTTACACACTATCATTACCTATAGAAGCAAATACGCTCTAAATGATTCAAACGGAAATGACATTTTAGATAGCTACGATCGGTTTGTTGAAGGATATGCTTTATGTGATGTAGGGGTTGCCCATCACACGTCTTCTTTAAGGTCTATTCAATTAGGAGTGAAAAATGTCTTTGGATTTACAAATCCAGAATACATTAGTAATATATCTGGAAGATTATATTACTTTCAAATTAAAATAAATATTAATAATTAACAAAAATGAAAACAAAAATGAAAACAAAAATGAAAACAAAAGTTTTTCTTTCTTTTCTTGCAATTGCATTTGCATTTGCGGGATGCAAGAAAGATTCTACTGATCCAGAAACAGTAATAACAGCTACAATTACTGAATTAGATGCTCAGGCATCAGTTACACCAAACCCGCCTCCAGCACCCCCAACTATTACTGGAGAGTACACTAAATTTAGCTTTGCAGAAGGCGGGGTGGTTGAAGGTGATAATTGGGATGTTGCCTTTAGATCAACAAGTATTATTGTAAATGGCGGTGTGGCTTCTGATTCATCTCAACCAAGCAGGACAGGTCATGCTGCGGTTTATTTGATAGATGGGACAATGGCAGAGATTACTTCAGTAGATGAAGCATTGTTAATGCAAGACAATTCTAATGTAACGGCTATAATTGATGATATGGGGTATCAGCAAATGGGGTGGTGTGTTTATGATCAAACAACTAATATTATTTCACCAATCGCTGGTAAAATATTAGTCTTTAGAACACATGATAATAAGTATGCAAAAGTTGAGATTCTGAATTTTTATGATTCAACTATGTCAAACATTTATGGCGGTTTTTATACATTTAACTATGTGTACCAATCTGAAGAAGGAAATTTAACTTTTGAATAAATCATCTTCATGAAGGTAAGAATAGAAAAAGCATCCAAATTGGATGCTTTTTCTATTTTTGCGAAAATGAAAAAAGATTATTTTTCACATCTTAGCCCTGAGGAAAAAAATATCCTAAAAGATAAAGGAACAGAAACCCCTTTTTCAGGGGAATACAATGATTTTTTTGAAGTAGGAATATTTGTTTGTAGAGCATGCGACTCCCCACTTTATGAATCCAATACAAAATTTGATTCAGGATGTGGATGGCCATCTTTTGATGAGGAATTAGAGGGGTCCATTGTTCGTTATGAAGATTTAAGTGGCGGTAGAGTTAGAATAGAAATTTGTTGCAGAAAATGTGATGGGCATTTAGGACATGTTTTTAAGGGAGAACAAATCACAGCAAAAAACACCAGGCATTGCGTGAATTCCTTGAGCATCAAATTTATTGCTCACAATCATTTGGAAGAAGCTACTTTTGGGGCTGGTTGTTTTTGGCATGTTGAAAAACTTTTTAGGGGAACTAAAGGGGTCTATCTTGCTAATTCTGGTTATATGGGTGGAGACACTTTAAATCCAACTTACAAAGAAATCTGTATGGGTGACACAAATCATGCTGAAGTAGTTCATTTGTGTTTTAATCCTGATGTAATTTCCTATAATACTCTACTAAATATCTTTTGGAAAAATCACAATCCAACAACCTTAAACAGACAAGGCGTTGATGAAGGGACACAATATCGATCAATTGTTTTTTACCATTCAAATAGTCAAAAAGAAATTTTCGAAAAATCAATATTAGAACAATCAAAGAATTGGGAAAATCAAATTGTAACGCAACTATTTCCTGCTACAACTTTTTATAGGGCTGAGGAATATCATCAGAATTATCTTAACAAAAACAATTTAGGTAGTTGTGGTTTATGATTTTTTTGGCAGGGAGATGCAAAAAGTAGTCCCCTCTCCTTCTACTGATTTTTTTACAAAAATCTTACCTTTATGGTATTCTTCTATTATTCGTTTAGAAAGAGAAAGCCCTAATCCCCACCCTCTCTTTTTAGAAGAAACTCCAGGTTTAAAAATGGAATCCAGAATGTTTGGTTCAATCCCCCTTCCAGTATCTTGAATGTGAATTTTCACATTACTTTCTTCATCTAAAATATGAATTAATATTTTACCTTCTCCTTTCATGGCGTCTACAGCATTTTTGCAAATATTCTCAATTACCCAATGTAAAAGGACTTGGCTTACCGCAACTAACGTTTCTGTTTTCTTAAAGCGAACTTCCATCTTTACTTTATCAGGAAATCGAGATTGTAAATAGGCTATCGCTTCCTCTACTAGACTAACAATATTCACATTTTCCAGAGTTGGTTTCGATCCAATTTTTGAAAACCGATCGGTTATAGTTTCCAGCCTAATTACATCTTTTTCCATATCCAACACCATGTCTTTTGTCTCTTTTTTTGACTTTAATAATTCCACCCAAGCCATAAGCGAAGAAAGAGGGGTTCCCAACTGATGAGCAGTTTCTTTTGCCATGCCAGCCCACACCTGATTTTGCTCTGCTTTTCTGGAAGATGAAAACGCTAAATAAGCAATAAACATAAAAAGAGAAATAAGCCCTAACTGAAACATAGGATAATAACGTAGCCGAGTAAGTAAAATGGAGTCTTTATAATACAAACGCTGCTTGTAATCTTCATAAACATGAATTTCAATCGGCTCATTTTGCTCTTTCATAATAGTCAATTGTTTTTGCAAATATTCATCTGTAATTTTTTTTTCCTTTTTTACCCCCAACCGAATTAAAAGACTATCTGTTTTTGTAAGTTTTTTAAAATTTCTGTAGTTAAGAATACTATCATTTTCATCAGCTAAAATGATAGGAATATTTGTGTTTGATTCCATTACTTTTATTGCTAAAGAAAAATTGCCATCATCTGATATGTTTACCATCTGATTAGTGGCATATGCCCAAATTTCTATTTTCTTTTTTTCTTCATAAGCCAATAATTTTACCAAAGAGTTAGTGACAAAAAGGGATGAAATCCCAATGATAATGGCAAAAATTAAAAGCCAAAATTTCCAAGTTTTTTTTCTGTTATAAATAT
>DASCPP010000051.1:0-18135 GCA_036012565.1 Flavobacteriales bacterium
GGTGGTGTTACTTCATCATTAGGAAAAGGAATCATTTCTGCATCCTTAGGAAGATTGCTAATGGGAAGAGGTTATAGCGTAACCATCCAGAAATTGGACCCCTACATTAATGTGGATCCTGGAACAATGAACCCTTATGAACATGGCGAATGCTTTGTAACAGAAGATGGTGCAGAAACTGATTTGGACTTAGGACATTACGAAAGATTCTTAAACACACCAACCTCACAAGCCAATAATGTAACTACTGGAAAAATATACCAAACCGTTATCAATAAGGAAAGAGAAGGAGTTTATTTAGGAAAAACTGTTCAAATAATTCCTCATATTACGGATGAGATAAAAAGATGTATAAAGCTTTTGGGTAATACAGAAAAGTATGATTTTGTAATTACTGAAATTGGCGGAACAGTTGGTGATATTGAATCCTTACCCTACATTGAGGCCGTTCGTCAGATGAAATGGGAATTGGGTGATGATGCTTTATTTATTCATCTTACTTTAGTTCCTTTTCTAAAAGCATCAGGAGAATTAAAAACAAAACCAACTCAGCATTCAGTAAAAACACTTTTAGAATCTGGTATTCAACCGGATATTTTAGTGTGCAGAACAGAATATGAACTAGGAGTAGATATCAAAAGAAAAATTGCACTGTTTTGTAATGTGGAAAAAGAGGCAGTTATTGAATCAATTGATGTTGATTCCATTTATGAAGTACCAATAAAAATGTTAGATCAGGGGTTAGATAAAGTGGTCCTGAGAAAGCTCAACTTAAATGATTCTACTAAACTAAATTTAAAAAATTGGAACAGCTTTCTAAAGAAGCTCAAAAATCCTAAAAAGACAGTTAGTATAGGTTTAATTGGAAAATACATTGAACTGAAAGATTCTTACAAATCCATCACTGAGGCCTTTATTCATGCAGGGACATCACATAATTGTGCAGTTAAGGTAAAATGGATTCATGCTGAAAGTATAAATACAAAAAATGTAAAAAAAGAATTGAAGGGATTAGATGGTGTTTTAGTAGCCCCCGGATTTGGTGATAGAGGAATTGAAGGAAAAATTCTTGCGATTAAGATTGTTCGAGAAAATAACATTCCTTTTCTAGGAATTTGCCTTGGTATGCAGTGTGCCGTTATTGAATTTGCACGAAATGTAATTGGAATGAAAAAAGCCCATACCACCGAAATTGACCCAAAAACAAACTCTCCTGTAATTGATATTATGCAGGAGCAGAAAAAAATAATTAATAAAGGAGGTACTATGCGATTGGGAGCATATCCTTGTAATATCAAAAATGGCTCAAATACTAAAAAAGCATACAAGCAAAATTCCACTAAGGAAAGACACAGGCACAGATACGAGTTCAACAATACATTTTTGGAAGATTTTGAAAAAGATGGAATGTTGGCGACAGGGATAAATCCGGATAGTAATTTGGTGGAGATTATGGAAATTCCAAACCATCCTTGGTTTGTTGGCGTACAGTTTCATCCTGAATATAAAAGCACTGTTTCATCTCCTCATCCTTTATTTATCGATTTCATAAAAGCTTGCCTTAATCAGAAAAACTAATGAAACAATACGATAAGAATTCTTTAATAGGACTTTTATTAATGGGATTTATTCTCATTATTTTTAATACTTATTTCTTCCCTCAAATGGAGGTGGAAACAAACAAGGAAGAATCAATAACAATTGCAGCTCCAAGTAATGAAGCGACAATTGAGCAAAGCGAAAATCAAATTACTGCAGATGCAATTGTAGTAGATTCTATTGCTAATCAGCAACAACTGAATCTGTATGGGGTATTTGCGAATGCTGCAATTGGCTCTGAGCGAGAATCAATTCTAGAAAATGATAAATTAAAGGTCATTTTCTCTAATAAGGGAGGAAGAATCACTTCTGTTATTCTAAAAGAATTTCAAACTTATGATAGCTTGCCATTGCAGCTCTTTGATGGAGATTCTTCTAGATTTAACTTACAGTTCTCAATAGGAAAGGCTATTGAAACTCACAATCTATATTTTTCTAGCAAACAAAATGGGAATTCCCTCAGCATGAAACTAATTGCAGACGCTTACCATTATGTGGAATATATTTACACCATAACGGATGACTATCTCATTGATTTTGACATCAATTTGGTCGGCATGGAAAAGCTCGTTCCGTCAGGGGTAAACTATATGAATTTGGAGTGGCAGATGAAAACGCCACAAACGGAAAAGAGTAAGTCTAACCAAGATATGTATACTGGAATTCAATACCAATACAGTACTGATAAGGAAGTTGATTATTTAAGTTTCACATCCTCTGATGAAGAGAAAATTAATTCTAAATTAACTTGGGTTGCTTTCAAGCAGCAATTTTTCAGTAGTATTTTTATTGCAAAAGATGGCTTTAAAAAACCAACTCATTTAGTTTCTGAAAAAAATGAAAACTCTAAATACATCAAAGATTTAAGCGCACAATTTGAATTGCCTTATAGTCATAAAAATAACGAACAACTTAGTTTTCAATTTTACTTTGGTCCAAATCATTATAAAATATTAAAATCATACAATGCTAGTTTTGAGGAATTAATTCCACTTGGTTGGGGAATTTTTGGTTGGGTAAACCAATATATTATCATTAATATTTTTGATTTCTTAAGTAGGTATATGAGTAATTATGGGCTTATTATTTTACTGCTTACCATTATTATTAAATTAGCACTATCGCCTTTTACTTATAAAGCCTATCTCTCGCAAGCAAAGATGAAAGTGTTAAAGCCAGAGATTGATAAACTTACAGAAAAGCACAAAAAGAAAGACCCAATGAAAGCGCAACAGGAAACCATGGCGCTTTATAGAAAAGCTGGTGTAAATCCAATGGGGGGATGCTTACCAATGCTTTTCCAGTTTCCAATACTTATTGCCATGTTTCGATTTTTTCCCGCCTCTATTGAACTAAGGCAAAAAAGCTTCCTTTGGGCTGACGATTTATCTTCTTACGACTCTATTATGACGCTCCCTTGGGACATTCCTTTTTATGGCGATCATGTAAGTTTGTTCACCCTTTTAATGACTGTTTCTACAGTCATGTACACCAAAATGAATAGTCAATCTATGGGAGGACAAATGGAACAAATGAAGTGGATAATGTACCTTATGCCAGTGATGTTTTTAGGATTTTTCAACAACTATGCTTCAGCTCTGAGTTATTATTATTTCTTAGCAAATATTTTTACTTTTTCACAGCAATATTTCATGAAACGATTTATTGATGATGAGGCAATACTGGCACAATTGGAAGCTAATAAAAAGAAGCCAGCAAAACCAAAATCTAAATTTCAGAAGAAACTGGAAGAAATGCAGAGAAAGCAAGAGCAACAAATAAAAAACAGAAAGAAATAATGAATCGGTTTTATCTCCTTTACATTTTAGTTTTATTTGCTTGCGGAAGCAGTAAAAAAAGCACAGAAACAAAAGTAAAAGAAATTAAAAAAGAACTTATCATTTCATTAGAAAGAACGCCTTGCTATGGTACTTGCCCTATTTATAAAATGGAAATTTTCTCTGACGGCTCTGCCTTTTATCATGGAAAACGCTTTGTAGAAAAAATAGGAAACTATGAATTTTCGGTAAGCAAAGAAACTTTAAATTACATCCTAAAAAAAGCAGATGAAATTGGCTTTTTTGAATTGGAAGATAAATACACAGCAAACATTACCGACTTACCAAAGACCATAACTTTCATTAAAAACGGAAAAGATAATAAAAGGATTACCGATTATTATGGCGCTCCAAAAGCCCTGAAAGAATTTGAAAGTTTAGTAGATGGCTGTATCGATCACAGAAGAATGAAAAAATTAGAAGATTAGATTTTTTCTAAAAATAGTTCCATTCCTTTTCTTTTCTCTTCATCTAATAAATAAGAAATTTTATTGTTTAGATAATCCTCAGGATTTTTGCAATGGCTATAAATATCAGATGCTGACTTAATGGCTTCTTCAATATTTTCAACTCCAAACTTAAGTGTATTATTAAATTCTTTTTTAAAACCTTCATCTAGTTCTTTGTTTGCAATCCAACAAGCGAAAACAAAAGGCAATCCAGTCATTTGTTTCCAAATATCTGACAAATCATAAGAATATTTAAATTTATCTTGGAAATGAAAAGATCTATCACCTATTATAAGTCCAGCAGTTTTGCCGCTTATTTGAGTTTCATAATTTTCATTTGCATCAATCAGTTTTGGAGAAATTCTCCAATGTTCTTTTAGTAAAATTTTTAACAACTCCACTGATGTTCTGGACTGATAATCTAATAGAATACCCTCAACTGAATTAAAAGGAACATCCGAAAAAAAACAAACTGTATCTACAGCACCATTAGCCCCAATGCAATAATCAGAAATAATTTGAGCATCTTCTAATCGCTTTAACACTACAATAGGAACCAAACCAATATCTACTTCTTTTGAAAGTAATTTTTCTGCACAAGCGGAAGGAATATCCAAACTGATATCCAATTTTTTATCTAATCCGTATTGCTTTAATCCATAAATAAACGGAAGGGTATTAAGGTAGGAAACAACTGAAAGTTTGTATTTCATTAGAAAATCCCAAATTGTTTAATAAATAAAATTGTGATATAGATACTTACAAAAAATTTGAGAACTGTACCGCCCAAAAAACCAGCTAATGCACCCATTGCAATTTTTATTGCACGATTTGTATCTTCCTTTACTTCCATTTTTGCTCCTAAAAATGCACCAATAAACGGGCCAATTATTACACCAAATGGCGGAAAAAGTAAAAGCCCTAAAACCAATCCTAAGATGGTACCATTGATCGCTTTTTTCCCTCCTCCAAATTTTTTAACTCCATAAACTTGTAACCAATAATCCAGAAATGTAATAAGAGAAACGATTGCAGCTAATAACCATAAAGTTTCTACGTCAATAGTGTATGAAGTGAAAAAATGAAGAAGCAAAAGCCCTAAAAATGAAATGGGAGGACCTGGCAAAGCAGGAATTATACAGCCAATAAGTCCAATTAGCAAAAGTATAATTACCAAAACTATTATTAAATCCATTTTTCAAAAATACGAAAAGAAAAGTAGGCAAATGACTTTATTTATGATTTAGCAAAATCGGAGTCATTACACAATTATTTAGTAAATTCGCAGCTTCTTTAAAACGGATAAAAATGGATTTAACTTCTTTAACTGCAATATCGCCAATTGATGGAAGGTACAGTGAAAGAACAAAAAATTTAAAGCAGTATTTTTCGGAAGAAGCTTTGATAAAATATCGGCTTTTGGTGGAAGTGGAATATTTTATTGCTCTATGCAATAGTTCCATTTTACAGTTGAATCATTTTCCTGCTGAGAAATTTTCTGATTTAAGAAAACTATACAAAAACTTTTCTGTAAAAGATGCGCAAAGAATAAAAGATATTGAAAGCAACACCAACCATGATGTAAAAGCTCTAGAATATTTTTTAAAGGAAGCGTTTGACGAATTGGGGTTGCAAGAATTCAAAGAGTTTATTCATTTCGGCCTTACTTCACAAGATATTAATAATACTGCAGTTCCACTTTCAATTAAAAATACCATAGAGGAAAATTATTTACCTCATCTTAAAGAAATATTAAAAGATTTAGAAGGAAAAGCAAAAGAGTGGAAAGAGGTTTCTATGCTAGCCAGAACACATGGACAAGCGGCTTCGCCAACAAGGTTAGGAAAAGAAATAATGGTGTTTGTAGAGCGAATTGAGAATCAATTAACACTATTAAAAAGCATACCTTTCTCTGGGAAATTTGGTGGAGCAATAGGCAATTTTAATGCACATCATATTGCTTATCCGGAAATTGATTGGGTAAATTTTACCAATAACTTTACTTCCTCTGCACTAGGGTTGCAACGACAACAAACTACAACACAGATTGAGCATTACGATAATTTAGCAGCACTTTTAGATAATTTAAGTAGAATCAATACCATACTTATTGATTTTTCCAGAGATATCTGGGCTTATGTTTCTATGGATTATTTCAAACAAAAAATCAAAAAAGGAGAGATTGGTTCATCTGCTATGCCGCATAAAGTAAACCCCATTGATTTTGAAAATGCAGAAGGAAATTTGGCAATGGCAAATGCTATTTTTGGATTTTTAACAAGTAAACTTCCTATTTCCCGTCTGCAAAGAGATTTGACAGATAGTACAGTACTTAGAAATATTGGTGTTCCCTTTGCCCATACTATTATTGCATTTACTTCATTGGAAAATGGAATAGATAAATTATTGCTTAACAAAGAAGCAATTGATGCCGATTTAGAAAATAATTGGGCAGTAATTGCTGAGGCGATTCAAACCATTTTAAGAAGAGAAGGATTTGCAAATCCTTATGAAACTTTGAAAGAACTTACCAGAACAAATGAAAAGATTACTAAGGACAGTATTGCTGATTTTATTTCAAATTTGGACGTTTCTGGGGAAGTGAAAAAAGAGTTATTGACAATTACACCTTTTGATTACACAGGAATTTAAGCAGTAATCTTGTGTTTGCTAAGGTAATCTTCCCAATTCCAAATAAAGTGAGATATTAAGTTTTTAAGCTCTTGGAACAAAACAGGATTTGGCTCATTTTTTCTTCTAAATAAATTTACCTGAAAATCATTGATATTGTATTTATCAAAAACGGCAGTAGCCATTGCTTCAATACAATTGTCTGATTTTCTTAAAAGCTCATCTAAATAGGTACAATAATCTCCTAATTGCTCTATAGCAATTTCATTTTCTCCCTCCATCTTATTTGCCATCATATCTAGTAGGTGGTTGTGCAAATCTTCAGCATGCTCTTGCTCAAAAAAAGTAGGAATCATTTTTAGGTTCCCAACAAAAACTATTAATCGAAACCATTTGATGTCTTTATTTGTTAGGTGCGGATTACGCTCTAAATTATTATTATTATTTAAGAAATCTTGAATTTCTACAAAACCATTTACTATCACTTCATCTAGGGTTTCAACAAGAAGATGAGCTGTTTTACTTCCAGTTATTTTTTTCTTTTTTGATAATATCCCTAAAAACTTTATCATCTCAGATTGTTCAAATTAAAATGTACCCTTGCTTTTCCCATAATTTTTTCGCCAATAGCAAGACAAGCAGTTGCAGCGGGTGATGGAGTATTAAGAACATGTAAATTATTTTTATTTTTCACTATTTTAAAATCATCAATTACTTCTCCATCACAACCTAAAGCCATAGCCCTCACGCCACTTCTACCTTCATTAATATCCTCCATTTCTAAAGTTGGAATCATCTTTTTTAACTCTTTCAAAAATAAAGCTTTTGAAAAAGCCCTCCGATACTCATTGAAGCCAAATTTCCAATGATTTATGAACAACCTCCATGTACCTAAAAAGCTAAGTGCTTCAAAAGTATCCTTCCATGAAAAATCCATTTTTTTATAACCCTCTCTTTTAAAAGTAAAAACCGCATTCGGGCCGCACTCAATACCACCACCAATCATCCTCGTGAAGTGAATACCCAAAAATGGAAACTCAGGATTAGGCACTGGATAAATAAGGTTTTTTACTTTGCTTTTTGCCTTGTCTGACAAGTAGTAATAGTCGCCTCTAAAACCAACAATCTGCATCTCTAATTTTACCTTATCTTTTTTAGCTAACCTATCAGAAAATAGACCTCCACAAAAAATAGTATGTTTTGTTTTGCACACTCCATTTGTTGAAAACAACAGCCCATCATCTACATCTAATAATTCACAATTAAAAGCTATTTTACTTTTCGGGTTCATCTGTTTTATCAAATCTGCAAGCTTATTGCAAACTGCTTTATAGTTAATAATACCTGCCTGAGGAACCCAAAGAGCTGCAACTCCTTCTGTATTTGGCTCAATTTTTTTGAACTCTTGAGGAGTAAGCATTTTTAACCCTTCTAAACCATTTTTCTCTCCATTTATTTTTAACGCTTCCAATCTTTCATTTTCATCCCTATTTGTAGCAAGAACAATTTTACCACAAATGTCATGAGTTATATTATTTTCTTTTGCAAATTCAATTAATTGTTCTCTTCCTTTAACACAATTTTTTGCTCTTAAAGAATCTGGCCTATAATAAAGTCCTGAATGAATAACTCCAGAGTTCCTTCCTGTCTGATGAGAAGCAAGTTTGCTTTCTTTTTCTAAAATAATTAGATCTAATTTTGGAAATTCCTTCTGAATTTGATAGGCAGTAGCTAATCCTACTATTCCTCCACCAACAATTGCTATATCATATGTAGTTTCTTGCATTTAGTAACTACTTATTTCCTTTAATGGTAAATACACGCGAGATGTTAAAACCAAAATAAATATCTGCATCCGCCCAGTTTCCTGTGGTTTGATGAATAAATGCTGGTTCAATCATTGCTGGGGAATTACTCAAATGCAACTGAAAAACATGCCCGCCTGTTTCAATATCAAAACCAAATGACAATACATTACTATTTATTTCTCCGTTTATCTGCATAAAATATTCTGCATTTACAGAAATGTGCTTTGTTAGTTTTCTCCGCCCTCCAATACCTAACGAATACTTGTCATTCGCCTCATTTTTAGTTTTAACTAAATTATAATGTATCATTGTAGGCGAAAATTGAATCGTTAAATCTCTATTTATTTTTCGAGCCAATAATAGCTGATTTGCAAATACCAATTGATTAGTAAATAAAAATTGTTCCTGCTGTGCCTCAGTAGATTTCCACTGTTGTAGGTAAGCTGATGAATTAATTACAAACGCAAAAGGAAAACCCCCTTTTACCTGTCTTTTTATTCTAATTTTAGCATTTGCATCTATTGTTTTAATAGCCGAACTTCTTCCTAATCCAATTGACAACCAATCTTTCACTCCATAATCAAAACCCAAACGAACTTGTGAATTATCCAATCCATAAAAATTATAGCCCCCTGAATTTAATGTTCCAAATCTATGCTGTACGGTAAACTGAAGAACTCCTTTTGGAAGCAATTCTACTGATTGTCCATTTACCACTTTTGTGCCTTTAAATAAATAGGAAATGTATAAAGACTCTTCATCCTCGCCTAACATATTTAACAGATTATCTTGTGCAAATAATGAGAATGAAAACAACATAAAGCTTAAAGAGATTATCTTTTTCATTTTAGCTCTATTAATTTAATATTAACCTTCAATTTAATTTCTTCTGCAATTTTATACATTACTATTCTAGGAATATCAACATTATAATCTTCTAATTCTATAACAAATTCTGCTGATATATCCACTTTATCTTTTTCTTTTCTTAGCAATCCTTCTACTTTAATTTCATTGGTTCTTCCATGAATAGTTAAATTCCCCTCAACAGTTGCTTTGCCATCTTTATTCTGGATTACTTTCCCAACAAAAGTAGATTTTGGAAATAAATCAGATTCTAAATAATTTTCATTAAAATGCTCCTGCATTAAAGGGTTTGGGAAAATAAAATCTTGAATTTGCAATTGAAAAACAATCTTATTTGTTTGAAGATCATAAGATGCAGAAACTTTATTATTTTTTGCTGAAATATCTTCTAAAGGAGCCTGAGAAAAAAATGTAATCAGACCATCATCTGATAAATACTGTTGTGCATCAGCAGAAATACAAATCAACAATAAAAATATGCTAATTATTTTGTGCACCATCATTTATCCATTTTTCAATTATTGAAATTTCTGCAGCACTCATTATACCAGTTGGTGGCATATCCGTGTTTATTCTATCTAACAATACACTACTATCAAAAGAACTTATTTCTTCAAATGTTGTGAGATGCAAAAGGTTTCCTCCAATTACTGAATGACAACTCACACAATTATCATCAAATATTGGTTTAACGCACTCATTAAAAGAAGGAGAATTTATTTCACAAAAAGTGATCTCGTTATAAGTACATGATGATATCAATATCAGAATAAGCAGTATACTAATTCTCATCTTGCAAAGATAAAGAATCAAATTGTATTCTATTAAAAAGAATAAATCCTATCACAAAAAGTAATATTATTATCCACAATGCCATTTGCTGGTTATACATTGATGTTACAATTCCAAAAAGTAAGGGACCTAAAAAAGATGTTGCTTTTCCAGTTAACGCAAAAAAACCAAAGAATTCATTTTGTTTTTCCTTAGGAGTGAGTTGAGCCATGAGCGATCTACTACAAGATTGATTTGGGCCAACCATCAAACCAATTAGCACTCCTGCTACCCAAAAGATCTCTTTCTGAAAAAGAAAATAAGGAGCAACAAAAGCAAGTAAAGTGGAAAAAGTAAGAACAAACAATGATATATTTATTATCTTCTTCACCCCTATTTTGTCCTCTATATAACCAAAAACAAATGAGCCAATCCCTGCTGCCAAATTCAAAACAATTCCTAATTGCATCACTTCATTAAAAGTAAAATCTAAAGTTCCAACAGCATAAATTCCACCAAGTGCAAATATGGTAACTAAGCCATCATTAAAAAATAATCTTGCAATCAGAAATTGAGAAATTGTTTTGTAATAAGAAACTGTTCTGAAAGTTTTTCTAATTGAGGCAAAGGAGTCTAATATATGATGTTTCCTGAACTTTTCTTTTTTTCTATCTTTCACAAACAAAATTGTAGGAATAGAAAAAACTAAAAACCATACACCTACTAAAATATTTATTCTTCTTATCCCTATTGCATCAAGGTCAGGAAAAAGAAAGAGAGATAAAAATAGAGCTATTAAACCTCCAACAAAACCAAGTCCCCAAGCAAAACCAGAAATACTACCACTATTCTTTGAATTAGACAAATCTGGTAAATATGAATTACAAAAAACAGTTCCCATTTCAAAAGCTATATTTGCAATTACAAATAAAGTTAAAGCTAAAAGTGTATCTCCCGCTTCTGGAAAATAAAGTAGAATTGAGAAAACTGCAGAAACCCAGGTAAATAAAATTAAAAAGAATTTTCTGTATCCTCCACTATCGGCAATTGCACCTAGAATAGGAGAAAGAATAGCAACAATTATTGCTGTAAGAGCAATAGAACTCGCCCACATAGTTGTCCCAATTTGTTCATTTTCAGCAATTACTTTAGTAAAAAATGCACTATAAATGAATGTTATAATTATTGTGGTGAATGGCTGATTTGCAAAATCATATAACGACCATGCAAATACTTCCTTTCTGTTTTTAATTTTTGATATCATAAATTTATAAAAGCCAATAATACAATTTTTATTACTAATCAGCTTTTTACTTCTTTAATCTTAAAAAAATGTAAATTTGCACATTAAAAATTAAGATGAACTTAGAAGGAATTATTGCAATTACAGGAAAAGCTGGGCTATTTAAAGTAATATCACAGGGGAATAATGCGGTAATAGTAGAAAGTTTAACCGATAAAAAAAGAATGGCAATTACAGCACGATATCAAGCAAATACTTTGGAGGAAATTGGTATTTATACCTTGGAAGACGCAACTCCATTGTCGGAAATCTTTAACACTATTTCCAAAAAAGAAAATGCAAAACAAAGCATAGACCATAAAGTTTCAAAAGAAGAGTTAATCAAATACTTTGAAGAGATTTTGCCTAATTATGATGAAGAGAGGGTGTATATTTCTGACATTAAGAAAGTAATTCAGTGGTATAATGCCTTGCAAACTGCTGGTTTAATTGAGTTACCAAAAGCAGAAAAAAAAACTCCGAAAAAGAAAGAAGCTCCTGAAAAAGTATAATTATGCAAACTACTATCGCAATACCAAAACGACCAAAAAGGAAATTTGTTTCTGAAAATTTAGTAATTGATTCTTGGGGAAAGATAAAATCACTATTTGATAATTTAGTAGAAAGAAAAATATCTAATGCAAATGAATTAGAAAAATGGATGTTAGATCGTTCTGAACTGGAATCCGTTTTGGAAGAGGATATGGCTTGGCGTTACATCAAAATGAATATTGATACTACTGATAAAAAATTGAGAGAACGATTTTCGTTTTGGATTAAAGAAATTGCACCAAAAACTGCTCCTTATTCTCATAAATTAAATCTAAAGTTGGTAGAGAGTCCTTTTCTAAAAGATTTAGAGAGGGAAAAATATCATATCTATTTAAGAAGTGTAAACAAGAAAATTGAAATCTTCCGTGAAGAAAACATTCCTTTATTTACCACAATGGAACAAAAGCAACAAGAATATGGTGCTATTTCTGCAAAGATGTCAATAGAGGTAAATGGTGAGAAATTGACCATGCAAAAAGCCGCACAATTATTAAAAAGTACGGATAGAGTAAAAAGAGAAGAGGTCTACAATAAAATCAGTACTAGACGATTGCAAGATGAAAAAGCATTGGATGATTTATTTGATGAACTAATTGCTTTAAGACAACAAATTGCGAGAAATACTGGCTTTGATAATTATCGTAATTATATGTTTGCAGCTATGGGACGTTTTGATTACACCCCTAAAGATTGCTTTAATTTCCATGATGCTATTGCACAAGAAATCGTTCCTATTATCAATTCATTCGAACAAAAAAGAAAAGATAAATTGGGATATACTTCATACAAACCTTGGGACACAGCTGTTGATGTTGATGGTCTTGCACCTTTAAACCCATTTGAAGGAGGAGCTCAGCTTACTGATTTATCAGTAGAATGTTTCAATAGGTTAAGACCTTATTTTGGTGAGTGTCTTTCCACTATGAAAGCAATGAAGCATCTGGATTTAGAATCAAAAAATGGAAAAGCTCCAGGAGGTTTTATGTACCCACTTTATGAAATAGGTGTTCCCTTTATCTATATGAATGCAGTAGGTTCTCAAAGGGATTTAGTAACTATGGTTCATGAAGGTGGTCATGCTGTTCACTCTTTTTTGAGTAGAGATTTAGCCATAACTGAATTCAAATCTACTCCTTCTGAAGTTGCTGAATTAGCCTCTATGGCTATGGAACTTTTATCTATGGATCATTGGGATGTATTCTATAAAAATACTGATGATTTAAAAAGAGCAAAACTTGAACAATTAGAAAAAGTGTTAGAAACCCTACCTTGGGTTGCTTCTATTGATAAATTCCAACATTGGATTTATACAACTGAACATACTGCTCAGCAAAGAAAAGAAAAATGGTTAGCAATTTCTGCAGAATTAGGAAATCAAATCTTAGATTGGGAAGGAAATGAAAAAGCACATGCTAACCTTTGGCAGAAACAATTACACCTTTATGAGGTGCCGTTCTACTACATTGAATACGGAATGGCACAATTAGGTGCAATTGCTATGTGGCGTTCTTACAAACAATTGGGGGGACAAGGATTAGATAATTATATGAATGCCCTCAAATTGGGGTATACCAAAACAATTGGGGAAATTTATGAAACGGCTGGAATCAAATTTGATTTTTCGGCTGATTATGTAAAAGAATTGGCAGATTTTATCAAAGATGAATTATCCAAATTAGGTTAAATTATGATTATGAAAAATAAAGATACAAAATTATTTAAGAAAACAATTCATGAAGTTATTTTTGAAGCAGATACTAGAAGTGGTAAATTATTTGACATTATTCTATTAGTAGCTATTCTCCTTTCTGTTATAGGTGTCATGTTAGAAAGTGTTGAAGAAATAAACAAAGAATATCATAATATAATATTAGCTTTTGAATGGGGTATTACCATTCTTTTTACCATTGAATATTTCTTACGTATTTATGCCGTTAATAAGCCATTGAAATATATATTCTCATTTATGGGTATAATAGATTTACTAGCTATTATTCCCACTTATTTAATATTTATTTTTCCAGCAGCGCATTTTTTTACTGTTGTTAGATCAATAAGACTGATTAGGGTTTTTAGAGTTTTTAAACTATCTCACTACTTACGTGGAGCACATACAATGCAGATAGCTTTAAGATCTTCTCGTCCAAAAATTGTCGTTTTTTTACTTTCAGTAATGATATTAGTGATTGTACTAGGGACATTAATGTATATTATTGAAGGTAGTTCTGATACAAAGGGTTTTGATAATATTCCAAACTCAATTTATTGGGCAATAGTTACACTTACTACTGTTGGTTATGGAGATGTTTTCCCAGCCACGGCATTTGGAAAAGTAGTTGCATCATTCATAATGATCCTAGGGTATGGTATTATTGCTGTTCCAACAGGTATTGTGACGTCAGAATTTGCCAGAAGAAAAAGGGAAAAGGTAAGCACCCAAGCTTGCCCAGATTGCACCACAGAAGGACATGAAGTAGATTCTAAATTTTGTAAAAAATGTGGAGCAGAACTTAATCCATAATATTTAAAACCTAAAATAAAAATATTCGTTTCAACCATCGGTAGTATTATTGGATGATTAATATCCATACATTATGGATATGAAATACTCGATCAAGATAAGATTTCTATAGTTTATTTTATCCTTTTCGGATTAGTTGGAGCTCTTTTA
This sequence comes from Flavobacteriales bacterium, assembly GCA_036012565.1. GTDB lineage: Bacteria > Bacteroidota > Bacteroidia > Flavobacteriales > BACL11 > DUAL01. The sequence continues at coordinate 14,469 of DASCPP010000051.1, forward strand.
TCTTGGGATATTATAAATCTTTTTTGAGGAAATTAAAGTAGTACCACCCTCTCCCCTTCATACCAAAATGAGTAATTTTCTTTATATAATTTCTCAATCGCATTACGCTTTATCTTCATTGTAGGGGTTAAGAGTTTATTTTCAACTGTCCATTCTTCTTTTACCACAACAAAATTATGAATTTTCTCATGTCCATCTAATTTTGGGTTTACAATATCTAAGGTTTTAGTTAAGCTATTTGTTAAATCTACCTTACTTTGATTCTTTCCTCTTTCTGAAAGCACAATAACAGCAATAGGTTGAGGAATTTCAGTTCCTACTACACATACTTGCTCAATATTTTTATTTGCTGAAAGTTTCATTTCAATTGGAGATGGAGCCACATATTTCCCTTTACTCGTTTTGAATAAATCTTTTACTCTACCAGTAATCTTCAAGAACCCATTTGTATCAATCTCTCCCTCATCACCAGTGTGTAACCATCCATCAACAATTGTCTTGTTTGTTTCTTCTTCCATTTTGTAATAGCCATCCATTAAAGCATCATGTTTTATTAATATCTCATTTCTCTCTGAAAGCTTTACATCACATTCTGGTAATGCTTGACCTACATAGCCAACATTAATATTATTGTTATAACTAACATGCGAATAACAAGTATTTTCTGTCATAGCATAGGCCTCCTGAATGTGAATACCTAAACGAGCAAACCATCTGATAAGAACAACAGGAGTTGGGGCTGCACCAGTAAAAATGTTTTTTGCTTTACTTAATCCCAATCCTTTCTTAATTTTCTTTTTAATAAGTGATGAGAGGAACGGAACACTCAATAATATATTTAATTTTCTCTGAGGTAATTTCGTAAGAATTCCTTGCTGGAATTTTGTCCAAATCCTTGGCACACCCAAAAATACAGTTGGTGATGCTTCTGCTAAATTAGAAGCAAAAGTATCTAAGCTTTCTGCAAAATAAGTTCTTCCTCCACTATATAAACTCCCCATCTGAACTAATAATCTTTCAGCAATATGACATAGTGGTAAATAAGAGAAGAAAACCTCATTCTCTAAATGTAATGTATTTACAGCATTGGTTGTAGCAAATGAAAAATTGAAAAATTTATGCATCACCCCTTTTGGATCTCCAGTTGTTCCTGAGGTATATATAATAGTCGCCAATTCATTTGGGTCTCTAATTACATTCTCTTGCATTGGATCTACCTCTTTTGTAAGTTCATCCCATCTTTGATAATCCTCCGCATAAAAAGGAAAGGTAATACAATCCATGTCAGCTGGAATACCAGATTTCATATCATTAAAATTATCCAGCTTTCCTACAAATAATAATTTACTCTCACTATGTGTCAATATCTTTCCTAATGTTTCTGCATTTAAATTAGGATAAAAAGGAACCGAAATGTGTCCACTCATCATTATTGCCATATCAGTCATCATCCAATGTGCACAATTCTTTGATAATAAGGCAACCTTACTATCCTTTGGTAAATCCAATGATTTTAAATAATTCGCCATTTTTCTTACTTCTATTCCGAATTCTTTCCAAGTCCAGTTATGCCAAGTGCCATCAATTGGCTGAGATAGGTAGATTTCGTTAGGTTTCTCTTGCTCCCATTTATAGAGCATTTCTAATGGAGATAAATAGGTCATAATCTTAAATTTTATATTGCTAAAAATACAATTTTTTAACACAATTTACTATGCACGCATAATTTTTTTAATTTACTATGCATGCATAGTGTTTTTTTTACTATTTTCGTTCCAAAATTTATAACTTACTATGGAACAAGAAGACACTATTGATTATAACATCAGAAAAACATGGTATAATATTACCAAAATGTACAATCGTACTGCAACAGAATATATGGCAAGTATGGCTCTTGGTATGATTATCCTCAATATTGATATAATGGAAGGGACTCCATCAACTCAATTAGGACCAAGCATGGGAATGGAAGCTACTTCCCTATCTCGTTCTATTAATAAACTAGAAGATGCTGGGGTTATTGAAAGAAAAGATGACCCAGATGATAAAAGAAAATCTGTTATCCACCTCACTCCACTTGGGATGGATTGGCGTGAAGTAGCAAAAGAAACAGTTATAAATTTTAATGAATCTATTTTTTCTCACTTTGAAAAAGAAGAAATGGATACATTTTTCACTATTCTTAAAAAAATAAATAAAATAATTGATGAAACAAAATAGACATATAAATAAAGTAGCTGTAATTGGTTCTGGAATAATGGGATCTCGTATTGCATGTCATTTTGCAAATATTGGAGTGGAAATTTTACTACTAGATATTGTGCCTTTTGATATTTCTGAAAAAGACAAAAAAAATAATACAATCCGGAACTCTATTGTAAATGATGCACTAAAAAACACTTTAAAGAGTAAGCCATCCCCTATCTACAGCAAAGAATTTGCAAGCAGAATTACAACAGGAAATTTGGAAGATGATTTACATAAGATATCAGAAGTTGATTGGATTATTGAAGCTGTAGTAGAAAGGTTAGATATCAAAAAACAAGTTTTTGAAAAGATAGAAAAATACAGAAAAGAAGGAACTATAATTTCTTCTAACACTTCTGGTATCCCTATTGAAAGTATGATTGATGGAAGAAGTGATGACTTCAAAGTTCATTTCTGTGGAACACACTTTTTTAATCCTCCAAGATATTTGAAGTTATTAGAAATTATTCCAACCTCAAAAACGAATACTGAAGTTACAGACTTTCTAATGAATTATGGAGATAAATTCCTTGGAAAAGACATGGTGCTTTGTAAGGACACTCCGGCATTTATTGCTAACAGAATTGGTGTTGCTAATATTATGTCTCTGTTCCATTTGGTGAAAGAGTTAGGCTTAACTGTAGAAGAGGTAGATAGTTTGAGTGGACCAATTATTGGTCGCCCGAAATCAGCAACTTTCCGAACTTGTGATTTAGTTGGTTTGGATACTCTTATTCATGTAGCAAATGGAGTATATGAAAACTGTCCTAATGATGAAATGAGAGGTAATTTTGAATTGCCTGATTTCATTAATAAGATGAGTGAGAACAAATGGTTAGGAGACAAAACCAAGCAAGGATTCTACAAAAAATCTAAAGATGCAAATGGCAAAAGAGTAATTGAGGCGTTAAATCTCAATACTATGGAATACGCTCCAAAAAAAAGGGCAAAATTCGGAACCATTGCAGCAGCAAAACAAGAAGATGATTTTTTAAAGAGATTAAAAATTCTTGTAAAAGGAAAAGATAAGGCAGGAGAATTTTACCGTAAATCTTTCTATTCTTCCTTTGCTTATGTATCACACAGAATTCCTGAAATAACGGACGAGCTTTACAAAATTGACAGAGCACTTTGTGCCGGTTTTGGCTGGAAAATTGGTCCGTTCCAAATGTGGGATGCTTTAGATGTTGAAAAAACACTATCCAAAATGGAAGAAGCAGGATACAAAGCAGCTCCTTGGGTGTATGATATGGTGAAATCAGGAATTACTTCTTTCTACACAACAAAAAACGGAACATTAAATTACTACAATATCCCATCAAAAACACAAGAGAAAGTTGCAGGAATGAAGAATTTTATCATCTTGGATCACATCCGTGAGAACAATACAATTTGGAATAATTCAGGATGTAACCTT
>DASCPP010000052.1:0-15710 GCA_036012565.1 Flavobacteriales bacterium
TTGTGGATGGCTTGGTTGCTTTTATTGCTGACCCTTGGAATATGCAGATGGAAAACCTGGTAAAAGACAAAATTGGAACAGAAGATTTTAAAAATTTCAATCATCTCGAAAAAGAAGATGCCGTGCTTGCTGGTTATTCCATTTGGCATTACATCAGCAATACCTATGGAAATGCGACAGTTGCCGAAATTTTGTATATGGTTCGTCTTAGCCGAAATATTGAAAATGGATTTCAATTTGTTTTAAGGAAATCGGTTAACACTATCAATGAGGAATGGCTCGATTATTATTTTCAAACAGATGTAACAGGAATATATCCTTCTTCCAATCAATTACAGATAAGAATAAAATCCCAAGAAAAAATTACACAAATAGAAATAAGCCCAAAGGGAAGGAAAATAGCTTTTGTAAGCAATGAAATGGGGAAATATAAGATTTGGCTTTACGATTTGAAAACTAAAAAGCAAACAAAGATTGCTTCTGTTGGGTACAAATTAGATCGAATTACAGATTTTACAGTACCGGTAATTGCATGGGAGCCAAAAGGAAAAAAATTGACTTACATCACTGAGAAAAAAGGAAAAATTCAAATGAATTACTACGATATCTCAAAGGGGAAAACCAGCACATTTGAACTGCAGCATTTACAAAAAGTGCTAAGTATGACTTACGATAAAAAAGGAAAAAATTTGCTTTTTTCTGCTGTTCGCCAAAACCAAACTGACATTTTTACCTTTGGAGTAGTAGGGCACAAACTCACTAATATTACCAATGATAAATTTCTGGATTTGCATCCTGCTTTTTCGCCAAATAACGAATTTATTATTTTCAGCTCCAATAGGAAAAACAATATTTTATATGAAGAAAGCCAGGTTTTATCCCATAACAGAACCAACGATTTGTTTTTGTATAATTATAAAACTGAAAGCCCAAAACTTTTACGCCTTACCAATACGCCTGAAATTAATGAAACAAAGCCAAAGCCAATAAAAGATAATTTATATTGGTTTTTGGCGGATGAGAACGGTCTAAACAATCGTTTTAATGTGAAAATAGATAGCGTAAAAGTAGAGACAGACACAAGCGTTTTTTATCAGAAAAACTTTACCATTTCTCCGTTTACAAACTACAATAGAGATATTATTTGCTTTGACACAAAACCAAAAGCAAAGCATTTAGTGGAGGTGCTTTATCTAAATGGAAACTATAGTATTTATGATAAAAAGTTAAGTAGGAAAATTAAAAAACCAGAGATTAATTTAACGGATTCCTACTTTTTGCAACTAAAAAATAATAAAATAGAAAGTGAATTTGAGCCGGAAAAATCTAATAGAGATTCTTTATGGAATGGAAATAAAGTGGATATTCAAAATTTTCAGTTTGGTACATTTGATGAAATAAACAATCGAATCAGTAACAAAGAAAATAGTCATTTTTCAGATAATAGAAAAACAATTAAATTGCCAAAAGCACGGAACTATTTTATTTCTCTTACTACCGATTATGTCGTTAGTCAGTTTGATAATTCCTACATCACAAAATCCTATCAGCCATACAGCAATTACAAAATGCCACTGTTTTTGAATCCTGATTTTGATGCTTTGATAAAAGTTGGAACAGCAGATTTGTTTGAGGATTATAAAATAATTGGAGGAGTGCGTCTTTCGGGAGATTTGAAAAGTAATGGCTATATGCTGAGTTTTCTGGATAATAAAAATCGATTGGATAAATCCTATATTTTTTCAAGGCAAAGTATCAATATGGTAAAGGACAATGCACTGCAAAGAGTCTATTCTTACGAATTAAGAGGTATTTTTAATTGGCCTTTTGATGAGGTATTTAGCACAAGGGGTTCGCTTAGTTTCCGTAATGATAAAAAAGTTTTCATGTCAACAGACATCATTAATCTTATAAAACCGAACACTTACAGTAATTGGATTACCTTCAGAAGTGAAGTGGTTTTTGAAAATACCATAAACAAAGGACTGAACCTATATAATGGTGGGCGCTACAAAATTTTTGCAGAATATTATCGCCTATTGGAAGACGCGAAAACGGATATGATTATTCTAGGGTTGGATGCCAGGAATTATAAAAAAGTAAGTCATTCCATTATTTGGGCAAACAGAGTTGCGGCAAGCACCTCTTTCGGAAATCAGAAATTGCTTTATTATATGGGAGGAGTGGATGCATGGCTGATTCCAAAGTTTAACCAAGAAACGGATGTAGCGGAGAACGAAAATTATAGCTATCAAACTTTAGCTACTAATATGAGGGGATTTCACCAAAATGTGAGAAATGGCAACAGTTTTTTTGTGTTAAATACTGAACTGAGAGTTCCACTTTTCAAATATATTTTAAGAAGACCCATTACATCTGAGTTTATTAATAATTTTCAGATTGTAACTTTTGCTGATTTTGGTACTGCATGGAATGGGGCAACTCCTTTTTCAAAGGAACCCCAACTCAACTATGAAGTAATTGAAAATGGCCCTGTAACCATTACCATTGACAAACAGAAAAACCCATTTGTTGGCGGTTTTGGCTTTGGCGTAAGAAGCAGATTGTTTGGTTATTTCTTGCGTGCCGATTGGGCTTGGGGAGTGGAGGATGGCTATCTGTTACCAAATATTTTATATATATCTTTGGGGCTTGATTTCTAAAAAAACAAATATGACTATTACCACTATAATTATTCTTATTGTAATTGGACTTTTAGCGGGCATATTAAGCGGAATTGTTGGTATTGGTGGGGGGCTGATAATGATTCCAATGATGATTTTATTTTTAGGATTAAGTCAGCATCAGGCACAAGGAACAAGTCTAGCAGTGATGCTACCTCCAATAGGAATTTTAGCTGCCATGAACTATTATAAAGCTGGATTTATTGAATGGAAATTTGCACTAATTATTGCTACTACATTTATTATTGGAGGATATTTTGGTTCCAAGTTTGCAGTAAGCGTGTCGGCTGCTGTGCTTCAAAAGGTTTTTGGAGTAGTGTTGCTTGTGGCGGCAATAAAAATGATTTTTGGAAAGTGAGTGCTAAAAAACAAATACAAGATTTATCCAAAGAATTTCTTCCTAAAATTATTGATATAAGAAGGAATTTGCATAGTAATCCTGAGTTATCGTTTCAAGAGTTTGAAACTTCTAAATACATAAAATCTATTCTAGCAGATTGGGGAATTCCTTTTCAGGAACATATTGCCGATACAGGAATTGTTGTGTTATTAAAGGGGAAAAATTCAGAAAAAAGTTGCACAGCCCTAAGAGCAGATTTTGATGCATTACCTATTCAAGAGGAAAATGAGGTTGCTTATTGCTCCAAAAATAATGGAGTGATGCATGCTTGTGGACATGATGCACATACCGCTTCTTTATTAGGAGCTCTTAAAATATTGCACACACTCAAATCTGATTGGGAGGGCAGTATAAAATTTATTTTCCAGCCAGCAGAAGAACGACTTCCGGGTGGGGCAAAGCAGATGATTTCAGAGGGGGTTTTGGAAAACCCTAAAGTTGATAATATGCTTGGGCAACATGTCTTTCCTGATTTAGAGGTAGGCAAAGTCGGCTTTAAAGCTGGAATGTATATGGCATCAACTGATGAGTTGTATATAACAATTTTAGGAAAAGGAGGGCATGCAGCACTGCCAGAAGAAACTAAAAACCCTATAATAGTCGCCTCAACAATGCTAACTGCATTGTATGATTATTTTGATAATGAAAATGATGGGCCTTCTGTTTTTTCCATAGGTTTTATTGAAGGCAATGGCTCTACCAATGTGGTGCCAGACAAAGTAAAAATGATGGGAACATTAAGAGCAATGGATGAAGATTGGCGAGTAAATGCACACAAAAAAATGATAGAGATTTCTTCAAATTTGGGTAAAAAAAATAATGTAGAAATTGATTTTGAAATTAGAAAAGGCTATCCTTTTTTGGAAAATGATATTCCACTTACTAAAAAGGCAATTGAATGCGCAAAGCAGTATTTGGGTGAAGAAAATGTAGCTCTTTTACCAATAAGGATGACAGCAGAAGATTTTTCCTATTATTCCCAAAAAGTACCTTCTTGTTTCTACCGACTAGGAACAGCCAATAAAGAAAAAGGAATTACACATGGTTTGCACACTTCCCGTTTTAATATTGATGAAAATGCACTGGAAATAGGGATGGGCTTAATGGCTTTTTTTGCCACTGAAGATTTTAACTAATCAACTTTTTTCCAATGCTAGAAAACTCCTCAGAAAAAAGCTTTATTCTATCTTTCAAATCATCATTTGATATGGCATCGTCTTCAAAATCTTTTCTTGTTGCATACACAATTCTAGGCAGTTGTATCATGCGCCATTCATTCATGCAAATTTGTGTAAGGTGCATGGTAGAAAGGTAACTTCTTTCTCCGCCAGCTGCACATATAATTCCAAAAAACTTCCCTTCTACGCCACCGCAACAGCCGTCTAAAATTATTTTCAAGCTGTCATTTACCGAATAACAATGCACGCCCATTCCAAAAATAATATTGTCTGCTTCTGCTACTTCCTGGCTTAGTTTCTCCATGGATGGAGTAGGACCTTTATAAAAGGGGAGTAGTTCCATTTCTCTGGCATCCACCAATTCTGTATTCACGCCTTTTTCTTGCAATAAGGAATGTATTTCTTTACAAATAATAAAAGAACGGGATGTTTTTGATAAAGAAGAAGATATAATTAGTGTATTCATATTTTTAGTTGCCCATGTGAGATATAAACTGAATGCGAGATATTCTGAGTTCCTCATCCGTGTATTCGTCTTCATCAAATTCTTCTCTTAATTCATGAAAAGACGCTTCATCCGATTCGGTTAATACCTCATCAAGTTCCTCTATTTGGTAATCTTCCAGTATCTCATTGATAAGGTAAGACAGATTTATTTTTGTTCCAGAATCAACAATGGTTTCTATTTCCGTTAGCAAATCATCTACGGTAATTCCTTTTGCTGAGGCAATATCAGAGAGCGGTAATTTTTTATCAATATTTTGTATAATATAAATTTTATTGCTCGATTTGTTCGCTAATGAGCGCACCATCATATCTGATGGTCTTTCAATCTCATTTTCTTCCACATATTTTGTAATAATATCAATGAAAGATTGACCATATTTCATGGCTTTACCTTGTCCAACCCCCTGAATTTGTCCCATTTCCTCCATAGTAATTGGGTATTGGTTTGCCATATCGATAAGGGATGGTTCCAAGAAAATAATAGGAGGAGGAAGTCCTTTTGCTTTTGCTATTTTCTTTCTGTGGTCTTTCAGTATTTTAAAGAGCATTACATCAGCAGCAGCACCTTTTTGTTGCCCTACCGATTCTGTTTTTAATAGGTTGTAATCATGGTCTTCTGTAAGCTGGAAAGAATAAGGTTTCTTCAAGAATTTTTCCCCTTCATCTGTTACTTTCAGTATGCCATAGGTTTCAATTTCTTTTGTAATAAGTTCTTTTACATAAGCTTGCCTTATTACAGCATGCCAGAACTCCTTACCCTTATCTGTTCCGCAAGCAAACACATCACTTATTAGCATGGCATGTTGCTTTATCAAGCTATTGCTTTCGCCAACCAAAACTTTTACCGTTTCTTTGGCTTTAAAGCTTTCATTACAAGCCAGCATTGTTGTCATCAATTTTTTCACAAAGTCTTTCCCTTCAAACTTTGGTTTTGGATGTTTGCAATTATCACACATCTGCTCACATTTAGCATCATCAAACTGTTCGCCAAAGTAATGCAACAAGTATTTTCTTCTGCACATGGATGTTTCAGCAAAAGAGATGGTTTCCAAGATTAATAATCTTCCAACTTCCACTTCCGAAACAGGTTTGCCGTGTAAGAAGTTTTCTAATTTTTCAATATCCTTATAACTATAAAAAGTGACGCAAATACCTTCTCCGCCATCCCTTCCAGCACGCCCTGTTTCTTGGTAATACCCTTCCAAGCTTTTAGGAATATCATGATGTATTACAAAACGAATATCAGGTTTGTCAATTCCCATTCCAAAAGCAATTGTAGCTACAATCACATCTGCATCTTCCATCAAAAAAGCATCTTGGTGTTTCACCCTGACTTTACTATCAAGCCCTGCATGATAGGGGAGCGCATTGATGCCATTTACTTGCAGAGTTTCGGCAATTTCTTCTACTTTCTTTCTGCTCAAACAATAAATAATTCCCGATTTTCCTGTGTGTTGTTTTATAAATTTAATGATTTCCTTCTCCACATTTATTTTTGGTCGGATATCATAAAACAGATTTTCTCTGTTAAAAGAATCTAAATATAGTGTTGCATTCTCTAATTTCAGATTTTTTTGAATATCCTGCTGCACTTTTGGAGTAGCAGTTGCAGTTAGAGCTATAATTGGCTTTCTTCCAATATTGTCAATTATTTGTCTTAGTTTTCTGTATTCTGGCCTAAAATCATGCCCCCATTCTGAGATACAATGTGCTTCATCAACAGAATAAAATGAAATCTTAATGGTTCTGAAAAATAAAATATATTCTTCCTTGGTGAGGGATTCTGGCGCTACATACAATAGTTTCGTTTTCCCTGATGAAAGGTCATCTTTTACCTCTTGCACTTGTTGTTTATTTAAGGATGAATTTAGAACATGAGCAATACGATCATCTTCATTAAAGCCCCTTAGGGCATCCACTTGGTTTTTCATCAGTGCAATAAGCGGTGAAACAATAATAGCAACCCCTTCATCAATAAGGGCAGGAAGTTGATAGCACATGGATTTTCCTCCTCCTGTTGGCATTATTACCAGGGAGTCGTTTCCAGCTCGCAGGTTTTTAATTATTTCCTCTTGTCGACCTTTAAAACTGCTAAAACCAAAAATCTTTTTTAAGTGCTCGTGTAATGTAAGTTGAGATTTACTCATACAATCATTAATATTTTTCTAAAAGTAATACTTTTGCATAAAATACAAAAAAGAAATAAAAATAATATTATTTAGTTAAAGTAATAAAAAGATTGAAATCATTTTCACAAATATTAGATATTGCTAAATCGGTTATTCGATTAGAATCTGTTTCGATAGCGGAACTTAGTGATAAATTAAATGATGATTTTGCCAAAGCAGTTGAACTTATATTATCATCTAATGGAAGAGTAATAGTAGCGGGAGTAGGAAAATCCGCCAATATCGCCAGTAAAATAGTGGCTACTTTTAATTCCACTGGCCAACCAGCTGTCTTTTTGCATGCCGGAGATGCTATTCATGGCGACTTAGGAAATATTCAAGAAAATGATATTGTTATTTGTATTTCAAAAAGCGGAAATACATCCGAAATAAAATATTTGTTGCCACTTATTAAAAATATGGGAAACAAAATTGTTGCTATTTGTGGAAATAATGATTCTTATCTTGCAAAAGGAGCTAATTGCGTGTTGGATGCAACTGTTAAAAAAGAGGCTTGCCCAAACAATTTAGCACCTACTTCAAGCACAACTGCACAACTGGTTTTAGGGGATGCCCTGGCAATTTGTCTTTTAGAATGTAAAAATTTCACCGCTAAAGATTTTGCTCGCTTTCATCCTGGGGGTGTTTTAGGAAAAAAACTTTTCTTGAAAGTAAATGATATTGCAAAAAATAATGAAGCTCCATCTGTGCAAAGCCATGAAAACATTAAAGATGTAATTATTGAAATCTCCAGGAAGAGATTGGGTGCAACAGCCGTTCTAGATGGGAAAAAACTTGTAGGGATAATTACAGACGGAGATTTAAGAAGGATGCTGGAAAAAGAAAAAAAGATAGAGGAAGTCCTTGCAAAAGATATAATGAGTAAAAACCCAAAAATGATTAATGCTTCTGAGTTGGCTATTGAAGCACTTAAAATGATGGAGCAGAATAATATCAGCCAATTGCTTGTTGTTGAGAAAGAGAATTATATTGGGATTATCCACATACACGATATACTTAAAGAGGGAATAGCTTAAATGAATACCGAAAAACAAAAGCAGGAAATGTCTTTTTTAGAGCATTTAGAAGTGTTCAGATGGCATTTGGTTCGGTCAGTTCTTGCAGTTTTGTTTTTTGCTGTTATTGCTTTTATTTTCAAAGGTATCCTTTTTGATGGCATCCTGCTTGCCCCAAAAAATCCGAATTTTCCTACTTATAAAATGCTTTGCTATTTATCTCAGCAAATGGGTATGGGAGATGCGCTTTGTATGGATGAGTTGCCTTTTATTCTGATGAATATTAATATGTCAGGGCAATTTGGCACCCATATAATGACTTCCATAGTGGCAGGTTTTGTAGTGGCTTTCCCTTATGTATTTTGGGAAATGTGGCGATTTATTCTGCCGGCTTTGCATGATAATGAAAGCAGTGTTGCAGAGGGAGTTGTATTTTTTTCCTCTTCTCTTTTTCTACTTGGAGTATTGTTTGGTTATTATGTGGTTTCTCCTTTGTCCGTTCATTTCTTAGGCTCTTATCAAGTAAGTGAAATGGTAGCAAATCAGATTTCTTTAAGTTCTTTTATTAGCACTATTACAACTGTTTGTTTGGCAAATGGAGTAGTTTTTGAACTACCTATTTTGGTTTATTTCCTCACAAAAACAGGATTACTAACACCTCAATTTATGCAGACTTATAGAAAACATGCATTGGTTATGACTCTTATTCTCTCGGCAATCATAACTCCCCCCGATATTACCAGTCAGATATTAGTAGCTCTACCACTTATGGCACTTTATGAAATAAGTATTAAAATTTCGGCAAAAGTACTGAGAAAACAAGAAAATCAACTGAAAAAGTCATGAAATTAAAAGTAGAAAATATTGCAAAATATTACAAACAAACAGCAGTTGTTGATGGGGTAACTATTGAACTGAATCAAGGTGAGATTGTTGGTTTGTTAGGCCCCAATGGAGCAGGGAAAACTACAAGTTTTTACATGATGGTTGGCTTAATATCACCAAATGATGGGAATGTATATTTAGGAGAAGAGGATATTACGGATTTACCAATGTATAAGCGTTCTCAAATGGGAATAGGTTATTTGGCGCAAGAAGCATCCGTATTTAGAAAAATGACGGTGGAGGATAACCTTTTGTCGGTTTTGGAAATGACAACTTTAAGTAAACAGCAGCAGAAAGAAAAATGTGAATCCTTACTTTCGGAATTTGGTTTGCAAAATATTAGAAAAAGTATGGGTGGATTACTATCCGGAGGGGAGCGCAGAAGATGTGAAATTGCAAGAGCTTTGGCTACAAATCCTAAATTTATTTTACTGGACGAGCCATTTGCAGGGGTCGATCCTATTGCGGTAGAAGATATTCAACAGATAGTAGCTACTCTTAAAAATAAAAATATTGGTATACTTATTACCGATCATAATGTGCACGAAACTTTATCCATTACAGATAGGTCCTATCTACTTTTTGAAGGAAAAATATTAAAATCAGGAACGGCAGAAGAATTGGCTGCAGATGAGCAAGTTAGAAGAGTATATTTAGGACAAAACTTTGAATTAAGATGATAATTGTAACTGGCGCAGCAGGTTTTATCGGGAGTTGTTTGGTCAAAGAGCTAAATAATGAGGGTTTTAATAATTTAGTTTTAGTGGATGATTTTTCAGATGAAACCAAGAATCCAAACTTAGAGGGAAAACAATTTTTCGAAAAGATACACAGAAAGGATTTGATGAGTTGGATAGATGGAAATTGGAATACAATAGATTTTGTTTTTCATATTGGTGCCAGAACAGATACCACAGAATTTGATACTGCAATTTTTGATGAACTTAATCTGAATTATTCTAAAAATTTATGGGTGAAATGCGTAAAATTTCAGATTCCATTTATTTACGCTTCCTCAGCAGCAACTTATGGAATGGGAGAGTTTGGGTTTGAGGATAGCCATGAACTTGTGGAAAAATTAAAACCCCTTAATCCTTATGGAATATCAAAGAATGAATTTGATAAATGGATGTTAAAGCAAAATGAGAATTCACCATTTTGGGCTGGTTTTAAGTTTTTCAATGTATTTGGGCCCAACGAATATCATAAAGGAAGGATGGCGTCCGTCATCTTTCACGCCTTTAATCAGGTAAAAGAAACAGGAGGAATGAAGCTTTTCCATTCTCATAATCAAGATTATAAAGATGGAGAGCAACTTAGAGATTTTATCTATGTCAAGGATGTTTGTGAGGCGCTTCTGTTTATGATGAAGCACAAAAAAGATAGTGGGATTTATAATCTAGGAACAGGAGAAGCGCGTACTTTTAACGATTTGGCAAAAGCTATTTTTAGTGCTTTAAACAAAATGCCAAATATTTCTTTTATCGATACGCCAGAGGATATAAGGGATAAATACCAATATTTCACACAAGGAGATATGCGAAAATTAAAAGATATTGGTTATAAAAAATCATTCACAACATTAGAAAAAGGGGTGGATGAATATGTGAAATTCTATTTGCTAAAAGGGAAATATTTTTAGAGTTCTTCTCTGAATTCTACTAAAAACTGACGGATATTTTTTAGATGATTGATGATTTCAACATTGTCAATGGTATCTGCTTTATTTTCGTATAATTTCTTTTTAGCGCCTTCCAAAGTGAAACCTCTTTCTTTGGTTAAGTGATAAATTATTCTAAGGTTGTCCACATCTTTTTTGGTGAACATTCTGTTTCCTTTTTTATTTTTTTTTGGTTTCAGGATATCAAACTCCTTTTCCCAATATCGGATGGAAGAAACACTTACATCAAACATTTTTGCTACATCCCCAATGGGATAAAATAATTTTTCTATTTTTTTTTCTTTATAAGGCATTAGTCAAATGACTGGTTATTTTGAGAGGAAATTTCGATCATTTTATCGTATTCCTCAGGGCTCAAATCATTATAATAATAATTAACAGGATTGATTTTTCTTTTGTTTTTTATTACTTCATAATGCAGGTGAGGTGCAACTGATGTACCTGTATTTCCTACATAACCAATTATTTCTCCTCTTTTTACTTTTTGCCCTCTATACACTATGTATTTTGTCATATGCGCATAAAGCGTTTGGTAGCCATATCCATGATCAATTATTACATGATCGCCATAGCCTCTTCTGCTTCTTCTTACTTTTGCTATTTTTCCATCACCAGTAGCATAAATAGGGGTGCCTTTCGGAGCTGTAAAATCCATTCCTGTATGAAGTTTTCTTGTTTTGTAAATGGGGTGAATTCTGTAACCATAACCACTTGCCACTCTACCTAAATCTTTATTGGCTATTGGCTGAATTGCTGGGATTGATGCCAACATATCCGCTTTATTTTTTGCTAAATCAATTACTTCATCAAAGGATTTGGACTGAATATATAGTTGTTTAGAAAGTTTATCTGCCTTTTTTTCCGCTTCTATTACCAATTCGGCATTGCTAAAATTACGAATATCCTTATATCTATTCACACCTCCAAAACCTGCCTTTCTAATGGAAGAAGGGATAGGGTCAGCTTCAAAAATCACACGATATATATTATCATCTCTGTGCTGAATGTCATCTAAAACCAAATCAATTTGTGTCATTTTCTTGTTCAAGATATCATATTGTAACACTAAATTTTCAATCTCGCTTTTCAATCTTTTTTCTTTTGGGCTATCAAAAAACTGAAAAAACACGATTACCATAATAAGCCCAACAACTATACTGGCTGATAAAAAGCCAAGAGAACGCTTGAACTTATCAAAAGTATTTAGTTCAATTCGTTTATAACTTAATGTTTTGGTATCGTAATAATATTTTATTTTAGCCATGAAATTATTTCTGCCGCAAAATTAGTGAAATTACATTATATTGAGGCGCTAAATTTGCTGATTTCTAACACATTAATGTGAATAGACAAAATATAAAGAATGGATTCTAAAAAAGTAAGGGCTTTATTTTTAAACTTTTATCAAGAAAAAGCACATCAAATTGTAAGTTCTTCACCAATGGTGGTGCAAAATGATTCTACTTTAATGTTCACCAATGCGGGAATGAATCCTTTTAAGGATATATTTTTAGGTAATTCCAAGCCCACAGATTTAAGAGTGGCAAATTCACAAAAGTGCTTGCGAGTTTCTGGAAAACATAATGATTTGGAAGAGGTAGGACACGATACCTATCATCATACCATGTTCGAAATGTTGGGGAATTGGTCCTTTGGTGATTATTTCAAAGAAGAAGCAATTTATTGGTCTTGGGAATTTTTAATTGAAGTTTGTAAGTTAGATAAAGATCGGCTTTATGTAACGATTTTTGAAGGATCGAAAGAGGATGGTTTATCAAGAGATAAAGCAACTTCTGATATTTGGGGCAAGTATACCCAAACTGATAAAATATTAAATGGAAATAAAAAAGATAACTTTTGGGAAATGGGGGAGGTTGGTCCTTGTGGTCCTTGTAGTGAAATTCATTATGATAATAGAACGGATAAAGAAAGAGCAAAAGTTGACGGAGCAACTCTTGTAAATAAAGATCATCCACAAGTTATTGAAATCTGGAATCTGGTTTTTATGCAGTACAGCCGAAAAGCAGACAATAGTTTAGAGCAACTTCCTAGTAATCATGTAGATACTGGCATGGGTTTTGAACGACTTTGTATGATAATGCAAGGGGTAAAATCCAATTATGATACTGATATTTTTCAGCCAATAATTCAACAAATAGCAAAGCTTAGCAAAAGGGAATACGGTAAAAACGAAAAACAAGATATTGCCATGCGTGTGATTGCAGATCATATAAGGGCTATCACTTTTTCCATTGCAGATGGGCAACTGCCTTCCAATGTCAAGGCTGGTTATGTTATCCGTAGGATTTTAAGAAGAGCTATCCGCTATGGCTATTCGTTCCTGGACATGAAAGAGCCATTTATGTATAAATTAGTAGAGGTATTAAGTGCACAAATGGGAAAGCAATTTCCAGAAATAAAATCACAAATTGATATTATAGAAAATGTAGTAAAACAGGAAGAAAAATCTTTTTTAAGAACGCTTGAAGCTGGCTTAAAAAGGATTCAGCAAATGATGGGAAAGGCAAAAAATATTTCTGGTAAGCAACTTTTTGAATTATACGATACTTTTGGTTTCCCAAAAGATTTGACAATATTAATATTAAATGAAAAAGGCATGAAATGTGATACAGATGGCTTTGATGCAGAAATGAAAAAACAAAAAGACAGATCAAAATCTGCTGCAAAAATAGAAACTAGCGATTGGATGGTGCTGATTGAAGATGAAGTAGAGGAGTTTGTTGGGTATAAAAAATTAGAAACCGACATTAAAATTACTAGATATAGAGAGGTGAAAACTGTTGATGGAGTTGTTTTTCATCTGGTTTTTAACCTAACTCCATTTTATGCAGAAGGTGGTGGGCAAGTTGGTGATACAGGATGCATCAAAAATGAAAAGGAATGCATTGAGATATTTGATACCAAATGGGAAACCAATGTAATTATTCATTTTGTTAAGGAGTTGCCAAAAAAAATAAAAGAAAAATTTACGGCTATCGTGGATTTAGATTCAAGAATTTCCACCGAAAGAAATCATACTGCTACGCATTTGTTACATGAGAGTTTGCAGGAAATTTTAGGCGAGCATGTGCAGCAAAAAGGGTCTTTGGTTTGTGCTGATTATTTAAGGTTCGATTTTTCTCACTTTTCAAAACTTTCTAATGAGGAGTTGTCAAAAATAGAAGCAAGTGTAAATCATAAAATATTAAATAATATCTTCTTAACAGAGCATAATAACATGCCGCTTTCTGAAGCAAAAGAAATGGGTGCCATGATGCTATTTGGCGAAAAATATGGAGATGTAGTAAGAATGATTCAGTTTGATTCTTCCAAAGAACTTTGTGGAGGAACGCATGTAAATGCAACTGGTGAAATAGGACTTTTCAAAATAATTTCAGAAAGCTCAACTGCTGCCGGAATAAGAAGAATTGAGGCAATAACTGGAACAAAAGCATTAGTATACTTTAATGAACAAGACAATGTATTGGATGAGTTAAGCAGATTGCTTAAAACTAAAGAATTAGTTAAAAGCATAAAAGATTTGCTCACTGTAAATAAAAAGAAAGAGAAAGAATTAGAAAAATTGCAAAAAGAAAAAGCAGATGGATTACTAAATGAATTACTAGATAAAAGAAGTAAAATAAATGGCATGAATGTAATTGCTGAAAAAGTAAATTTGGATGCTGGGACAATGAAAAATATTGCTTTCAAACTAAAAAAACAGGAGAATTTGCTTGTGCTTTTGGCCTCTGGGAATGAAGGCAAAGCAATTATTACGATTATGATTACGGATGATTTGGTAAAAAATAAAAACCTTAATGCTTCAAATTTAATTAATGAAATTAGCCCTTTAATAAACGGAGGAGGAGGAGGGCAAGCTAATTTTGCAACTGCTGGAGGCAGTAACCCAAAGGGGATAAAAGAAGTATTTGAGAAAGTAAAGCAACTAATTGTATAAAAAAAGCCAGCTAGAAGCTGGCTTTTATCTTTTTTAAGAGTTACTTTTTAGAATCTGTAAGATAGCCCTAAGTTAAAGTCACCCTTTCTATCTCCGCTAGCATCCTCACTAAGTGGCATATTGTAATTTGGCTCAATGTATAAAGAGTTCCAAACATTAAAAGAATAACCAATACCAATTTTCATATTATCAGTAGCTTCCTCAGTCGGCATGTTTAATGATACATAGATGTATTCTTTCCATAAGTAACGGAAGAACATATCATATCCATCCTCTCCTGCAGCAGATTGTACACCAACAATGAAGTTATCATTTACTTGGTAACCAACACCTATTCTGTCCGTAATATTTTTCATTCCAGCTTCCTCTCCATCAGCTGTTTTAATTAAATCAGTAACAACCATGAAGCTTTGTGCAGAAACAAACAATGTTGCTATTGCTAATACTGCTGTTAAAATTAACTTTTTCATTTTTCGATATTTTTTAATTTTAGTTTATTAATAAAGTGCAAATATATAAAAAAAAGTCGCAATGCGGCTTTTTTTATTCTCTTTAGGTTTTTCTAGAAACGATAACCTATTCCAAGATTGAATTCTCCATCTCTGTTACCATCTACATCTTTTTCTGTTGCCATACTGTAGTTTGGCTCAATATAAAGAGATTTACAAACATTCAAGGAATAACCTACACCAATACTAGTTCCCTCATTGTCTCCTGTTGCCATCTGTAAAGATAAATAAAGATCATCTTTAAAATTGTAGCGAGCAAACAAGTCATAATCTTCTCCATTTTTTACTCCACCAATTACAATATTGTCACTGACTGAGTATCCAATCCCCATGTTAGCGGTTAACTTGTCCATACTCTCTTCTTGGTCTCCATCATAGGTAGTAACTACCATGATTTGAGCAGAAGCAAACATTGTTGCAAACGCAAGAACTGCAGTTAAAAATGCTTTTTTCATTTTTCTATATTTTTTGGTTAATACTGGTTGCAAGATAGAAATGTTTGTTCTAAATTAGGTAAACTCTATTTTCAGTTGTTAACAGTAATTTGTTAGTCGTAAAAGGGGTGATAGATAGAAATACTAGATAAAAGACATAAAAAAAGAGCCCCAATTGGGGCTCTTTTTTATTTTGTGTTTTTATCTAATTACGGAGTAACAGATAAAGTTAACCACATATATTTTACATCTTCTCCAGAAGCATCATCTGTAGCGTATTTAATACCAAC
>DASCPP010000053.1:0-9782 GCA_036012565.1 Flavobacteriales bacterium
ATGAAGGAAGTAGGGTTAGCTACTTAGAAGGATGTACTGCTCCAATGAGGGATGAAAACCAATTGCATGCGGCTGTCGTAGAGCTTATTGCAATGGATGATGCTGATATAAAATATTCTACAGTGCAGAATTGGTATCCTGGAGATAAAAATGGAAAAGGTGGGGTTTTTAATTTTGTAACAAAAAGAGGAATTTGTCATACAAATGCCAAAATTTCTTGGACTCAAGTAGAAACCGGATCTGCAGTAACTTGGAAATATCCTTCTTGTATTCTAAAAGGAAACAACTCAATCGGAGAATTTTTTTCAGTTGCTGTTACAAATAATTATCAGCAAGCAGATACAGGAACGAAAATGATTCATTTGGGTGAAAATACAAAAAGCACCATAATAGCTAAAGGGATCTCTGCAGGTAAAAGTAATGGAAATTACAGGGGGTTAGTAAGAATATCGAAAGGAGCTAAATGCTCGCGTAATTTCTCGCAATGTGATTCATTGCTTATGGGAGACAAATGTGGTTCGCACACCTTTCCGTATATTGAGGTAAAAAATAATTCTTCTCAAATAGAACATGAGGCAACAACTTCAAAAATTGGAGAAGATCAAATATTTTATTGCAACCAAAGAGGAATTGGCACAGAAGAAGCAATTGCACTAATTGTTAATGGATATTGTAAAGATGTTCTAAACCAATTGCCAATGGAATTTGCAGTAGAAGCACAAAAATTATTAGAAATTAACCTTGAAGGCTCAGTAGGATAAACTATGTTAAAAATAAAAGCCTTAAAAGCAGGGGTTGAAAATAACCTAATCCTAAAAGGAATTAACTTAGAAGTTAAGGTAGGTGAAGTACATGCAATTATGGGCCCTAATGGATCCGGGAAGAGTACTCTTTCGTCTGTAATTGCAGGTAAAGAAGAATATCAAGTTGAGGAAGGTTCAATTAGCTTTGAAGGAAAAGACTTATTAGAGCTAGCCCCTGAAGAAAGAGCTCATAAAGGAGTGTTTTTATCCTTTCAATACCCTATAGAGATTCCAGGGATTTCTGTTTCAAACTTTATTAAAACTGCTTTAAATGAAAAAAGAAAAGCAATAGGATTAGATCCAATGCCGGCAAAGGATTTATTAAAGTTTATGAAAGAAAAGATGAATCTCTTGGAGATAAAGAAAGGGTATTTATCTAGAAATATGAATGAGGGGTTTTCAGGAGGAGAAAAGAAAAGAAATGAAATTTTTCAGATGGCAATGTTAGAGCCTAAACTTTCTATTCTTGACGAAACAGATTCTGGGTTAGATATTGATGCGTTAAGAATTGTTGCAAATGGAGTAAACAAATTAAAATCTGAAGAGAACGCAACTATTGTAATTACACACTACCAAAGACTTTTAGATTATATTATTCCTGATTTTGTTCATGTACTTTATAATGGTAGAATTATAAAGTCCGGAGGAAAAGAGCTTGCCCATAAACTAGAAGAAAAAGGATACGATTGGATAACTAAACAGACAGATAAAGAGTGAGCTTAGTTAACAACATAAAATCTTATTCTGAAACTTTAGAATTATCTTCTGACAAAAAGAAACTATTAAACTCTTTTTTATCTAAAGGATTTCCTACAACAAAAGATGAAGATTGGGAATATACATCTTTAAAAAAAATTATTTCTAAAGACTTTTCAATTGAGAAAAATGGAGGTGAGGTATCAGAAAATAAACTTAATAAGTATTCTTTAGGTTTTGAAAACAAAATTGTTTTTGTAGATGGAAAATTAATTTCATTTGCTTCAATTAACAGTGTTAATATTTCAACTTTCTCTGATTTTAAGAACAGTAAATCTGATTCAATCTCAAATTTAAATTCTTCATTAGCAACAAGCGGTTTTACTATAACAGTTGATAAAAACAGTATTATCGAAAATCCAATTGAGATTTTATTTTTTAATACAACTGAAAATAATTTCATACAATATAGAAACACTATTTCTGTAGGAGAAAACTCTGAAGCTAGATTTATTGAAAGAATACAAAATATTAATTGTACTTCTTCACTTGTTAATCATTTTACTCAGATAAATTGTAATCATAACTCAAAAGTTGAATACAATAAGATCCAAAATAATACATCTGAATCTAGACTAATTGATACTATGGAAATAAATCAAAATAAGGATTCTGTTTGTTGTGTTAATACTCTTATTTTTGGAGGATCTTTCACTAGAAATAATCTAAATTTTGAGCAAAATGGGCCTAATTGCGAAAGTAATATGAATGGGGTTTCTATTCTAACTGATTCTCAGCTTGCAGACAATCATACATTTGTTGATCACAAAAGTTCTCATTGCCGTTCTAACGAAATGTACAAAGGAGTTTATTTAGATAATTCAAAAGGAGTATTTAATGGTAAGATAATGGTTCGTCCGGACTCGCAAAAAATTGATGCTTTTCAAGCAAACAACAATCTTTTAATAAGCGAAACCGCAACAATAGACAGCAAGCCTCAGCTCGAAATTTATGCGGATGATGTGAAATGTAGTCATGGATGTACTATTGGGCAATTGGATAAAGATGCTCTATTTTACATGAGAAGTAGAGGGATAGCGATAGAAGAAGCAAAGGCTGTTTTAACTTACGCATTTGCATCTGAGGCAATTGAAAATATCTCAATCCCTGAGGTTAAAAAAGTGGCGAAAAAACTACTTGCTCAAAAATTAAATGTTGATTTAGATTTTAGTTTATAAATGTTAGATGTTAACAAAATACGAGAGCAATTTCCTATCCTAACCCGAAAGGTGAATGAACAGAAATTAATCTATTTTGATAATGGGTCCACTACTCAAAAACCTCAATCGGTTATTGATGCAATTAATAATTACTACAAAAATGAAAACTCAAATGTACATAGGGGAGTCCATTTTTTAAGTGGATTAGCAACAGATAAATTTGAGGAAACACGTAATACTATTCAAAATTTTATTGGAGCAAAACATTCTCATGAAATAATTTTCACAAAAGGGACTACTGACTCAATAAATCTGATTGCAAATGGTTACCGTTCACTATTACAAAAGGGTGACGAAATCATTATTTCAGAATTAGAGCACCACTCAAATATTGTTCCTTGGCAAATGTGCTGTGAAATATCTGGTTCAACTTTAAAAGTAATTCCAATTATGGATAATGGAGAATTAGATATGTCTGAATTTTATAATCTCCTTTCGGAAAACACAAAATTAGTTTCGATTGCACATATATCTAATGCTCTAGGAACGTTAATTCCTGTGGAAGAAATTATTGAAAAATCTCATAAGGTTGGAGCTAAAGTGTTGATTGACGGGGCTCAAGCTGCATCTCACATTCCTCTTAATATGCAAGATTGTGATGTGGATTTTTATGTTTTTTCAGCTCATAAGATGTACGGCCCAACTGGAGTTGGTGTATTGTATGGAAAAGAGCAATTACTTAATGAATTGCCTCCATATCAAGGAGGTGGAGAAATGATAGAATATGTTAATTTTGAAAAAACAACTTATGCAGATTTACCTCATAAATTTGAAGCAGGAACTCCTAATATTGCTGGGGTAGTTGCTTTTAAAAATTCAATTGAATTTATTGCTGATTTGGGAGTTAAAAATATTGCAAAACATGAAGAGAAATTATTGCAATATGCAACTTCTGAAATATTAAAAATTGAAGGAGTAAAAATATACGGAACTTCTGAAAAAAAATCAGGAATAATTTCATTTAATATTGACGGATTACATCCATATGATATTGGAATGATTTTGGATAAATTAGGTATTGCAATTAGAACTGGGCATCATTGTACTCAGCCAGCAATGATCCATTATAATATTCCCGGAACTGCTAGAATTTCTGTTGCAGTTTATAATACTATAGAAGAAATTGATATTTGTATAAGCGCTATTAAAAAAGCAAAAATGATGCTATCTTAAATGGAAACAATCAAGGAAATACAAGAAGAAATCATTGAGGAATTTGAGATGTTTGATGATTGGATGCAGAAGTACGAATATCTTATTGATTTAGGAAAGGATCTCGCTGTAATTGATGAAAAACACAAAGTTGATGACAATTTAATCAAGGGCTGTCAAAGTAGAGTTTGGTTACATGCGGAAAAGAAAAATGGGAGAATAATTTACACAGCTGATAGTGATGCAATTATGACAAAAGGAATTATTGCAATTTTAGTAAGAGTCCTTTCAAATCAAGCTCCATCTGAAATTGCTGATGCAAATCTGAAATTCATCAATGAAATAGGATTGAAAGAACAACTTTCTCCAACAAGAGCAAACGGATTGCTTTTAATGATAAAACAAATAAAACTTTTCGCAATAGCTTTTAATAAATAAGATGAAAACAGAAGAAAAATTACAAAAAATAGGGGAACAGGTAATAAAAGTAATTTGTGAAATTTACGACCCTGAAATTCCTGTAAATATTTATGATTTAGGTCTTATTTATGATGTAGAAGTAAGTGATGAGTATGATGTAAAAATTACCATGACTTTAACTACTCCAAATTGCCCTGTTGCAGAGACCTTACCAGTAGAAGTTGAAGAAAAATGTAAGACTGTCCCTGATGTTAATAGTGCAAAAGTGGAAATTGTTTTTGAACCTATATGGACAAAAGACATGATGAGTGAAGAGGCAAGATTAGAACTTGGAATGTTATAAAAATGGGTAAAGAAATTATAAATAGAGTTGCTAATTCTGACTTAATCACTATTGATTTATCTGATTATGTTCCTGCCAAAAAAATTACCGAAATTGATTTAAAAGATTTTTTATTTGAGAAATTTATACTCAAAGAAAAAGATTTCAGAATGGCACTAAAAAGATTTGATTTTAGTTTGTATGAAAATAAAATTGTTGCCATTAATTGTAGTATTGATTGTATCATCCCAATGTGGGCCTATATGCTGCTAACTTCTCACCTTAATAATCATGCTGCAGAAATTCATTTTGGGGAGAAAAAAGAAGTCTTCCAAAAATTGTTTTTACAAAATATAGAAAACATCAATCATAGCCAGTTTGAAAATAAAAAAGTAATTGTAAAAGGTTGTGGGCATATCCCGCTTAATGAAGAGCTTTATATTGCAATTACAAAAAAATTACAAAACGCCGTTAGCAGTTTAATGTTTGGTGAAGCTTGCTCTGTTGTTCCTGTTTTTAAGAAAAAATAAGTTCTTATTTAACTTTCTGAAATTTGTGCTAAAAACTTGTCTGCTTGTTTATCAGTTTTAAACACACGAACCTCTTTTCTGTCTTTAACTAAATTTAACTTTGTTAGAATTTCTTTTCTAAATCTAATATTAAACATTAAAACAAAATATAAAAATTCTAGATCAAATTCTTCTTTGCATCCATTAGCCATATCCGATCTCTGTATCCCATTATACTTAAATACTCTTTTAATCACACGCCAAAAACATTTTAAGATAGAGTAATCTAAATAAATTATAGTATCTGCATTTTTAATTCTAATCTCCATTGTCTCACTATAGTTCCCGTCCATTATCCATGATGATTTTTGTGCTAAATTATTTACTCTTTTCTCCCACTCAACTTTTTTAGGTTCTTCCCAATTTGGTTTGTGATAATACTTATCTAAATGAATCAGTTCCAATTTTAAAATAGCCTGTAACTTCTTGGAAAAAGTAGATTTTCCTGCGCCACAACATCCTATTACTAAAATCTTATGCAAATTAGTTTTTTTCTTCAAAAGTTTTAATAGAATGCGCCACCGATTGATTGATTTGATTCAATTCAGCAGAAGTAAAATCACGATAAGTCCCCAATGGAATATCTAATTTGATATTCATAATTCGGATTCTTTTTAACTTTTTTATATCATATTCCAAGTATTCACACATTCTTCTAATCTGTCTATTTAGGCCTTGAGTAAGAATGATTCTAAATTTCTTTTTGTCCATTTGTTTTACAAAACATTTTCTGGTAATCGTATCTAAAATAGGAACGCCATTACTCATAGACTCAATAAATTCTTTGGTTACTGGTTTATGAACCGTTACTTCATATTCCTTTTCATGATTGTTTCGGGCACGCAAAATTTTGTTTACAATATCTCCGTCATTAGTAAGAAAAATAAGCCCTTCTGAGGGTTTATCTAATCTTCCAATAGGGAAAATTCGTGTTGGATAATTAATATAATCTATAATATTATTTTTTTCTCTTTTTTGGTCGGTAGTGCAAACTACCCCAACAGGTTTGTTAAAAGCGATATAGACCATTTTCTTCTTTTTGGGCTGAGAAACTAATTTACCATTCACTCGCACCTCATCCTCATTTGATATTTTAGTCCCCATTTCAGGGATTTTCCCATTTATGGCTACCCTTCCTTGTCCTATTAGTTTGTCGGCGGCCCTTCTGGAACAGTAGCCAATTTCTGATAAATACTTATTTATTCGTGTTAATTCAGGGTTGCTCATGATTTATATTCTTCTTGCAAAAGTACGCTAAAATTTTGCAAATTGAAAGTTTGTAGAATGCTCTGTTTCATTACATTTGCAGGAAGTTAAAATTTAAAAAATGTTAAGAAAAATTTTATTTATCACACTTATTGGAATATTTTCTTTTTCCGCAATAGCAGATGAGGGAATGTGGTTGCCACAACTTTTACAAAGCTTAAATGAAGAGGATATGCAGACACATGGTTTGCAACTTACAGCAGCCGATTTGTACTCCATCAACCAATCTTCCCTTAAAGATGCTATTGTTTCTTTGGGTGGCTTTTGTACAGCTGAAATGATTTCAAATGAGGGCTTAATGCTAACCAATCATCATTGTGGTTTTGATGCCATACAAACACATAGTTCGGTAACTAACGACTATTTGGAAGATGGGTTTTGGGCCATGAGCAGAGATGCAGAATTAGAAAATCAGGGGCTTACGGCTACTTTTTTAATTAGTATTGAATCTGTAACCGAAAGAGTTTTGGCTGGTTTTGATACACTAAACTTATCAGAAACAGAAAGAAAAGTCAAAATAGGAGAAGCAATAAAAGAAATTGTTGCTGAAACTACTGAGGGCAATCATTTTAGTGCGAGAGTTAAAAGTTTTTTTGGTGGGAACGAATACTATCTATTAGTGTATGAAACTTTTAAAGATGTGCGTTTGGTTGGCGCACCACCATCATCAATTGGAAAATTTGGTGGAGATACGGATAATTGGATGTGGCCAAGGCATACGGGAGACTTTTCTCTGTTCCGTATTTATATGGCGGCAGATGGAACCCCTGCTGAATATTCCAAAGAAAATATTCCTTATAAGCCAAAACATTTTTTGCCAATTTCTTTAAATGGTGTGAATAATGGCGACTATACCATGATTTATGGTTTCCCGGGAAGAACAGATAGATACTTAACCTCTTATGGAGTTCAGGAAGCAATAGAGCAATCAGGACCAACAATTGTTGATATTAGAAGTGAAAAATTAGCCATTATGAAAGAAGCAATGGATAAGAGCAGTAAAACAAAAATTCAGTATGCCGCAAAATATGCGCAAACTTCCAACTATTGGAAATATTTTATAGGACAAAGCAAGGGGCTAAAAAGAATGCGCGTATATGATAAAAAAAGAAAAATAGAGGGGACTTTTAGGGTTTGGGTGGCAAGTGGAGATGATAAAAGACAAGCAAAATATGGGAATGCTTTGGATTTAATTGAGGATGCTTATTTTGCAAACAGAAAAATAAATGTCCCCAGAACTTACCTTAATGAAGCAGTTTTTCAAGGAGCAGAAATTTTGTATTTTTCCTTTATGATGAATAATAGGTTTAGCGCCTTACCCAAAGAAGATGGTAAAGAAAAAAGGGAGCGATTGAAAGATATTAAAAATACTGCTAAGGATTTCTACAAAAATTACAATGCTGATGTAGATGAGAAGCTCTTGTCTGCAATGCTAGAAATGTATTATTATAATATTCCAAAAAGCCAGCATCCAGAAATATTCCAAAAAATAGAAAAGCAACGCTTTGGATTAAAAAAATTAGATTTTGATTATTATGCCAAAAAGGTTTTCAAAAAATCTATTTTTGCAAGCCGTGCAAAATTTTACGATTTCTTAAATAACTCATCTGCCAAAAAAATTGCCAAAGATCCTGCACATAAAACAATCATGTCTATTTATAATTTTTATTTGACTAATCATTTCCCAAAACGCAAAAAAATTAGAGCTGATTTGGAAAAAGGAAATCGCCTTTTTATTGCAGGGTTAAGAGAAATGAATCCAGACAAAAAATATTATCCTAATGCTAATTCTACCATGCGTTTAACTTATGGAAATGTGGGCGATTACCAGCCAGGAAATGCCATGCAATACGACTACTACACTACCATTGATGGAATAATGGAGAAAGAAGATCCTACAAATGAGGAATTTATTGTCCCAAAAAAATTGAAGCAATTGTACAAAATTGGTGATTACGGAAAATATGGAGATGAAGAGGGGAATTTGAGAATTAACTTTATCTCTAATAATGATATAACTGGAGGAAATTCTGGTTCTCCAGTTATCAATGCTTGGGGGGAATTAGTAGGCACAGCTTTTGATGGAAATTGGGAGGCAATGAGTGGTGATATTGCTTTTGAGAATCAGGTACAAAGAACTATTTCTGTGGATATTCGCTACATCATGTTTATCATTGACAAGTTTGCTGGCGCAACTCACCTAATTGATGAAATAACCATTGCCCCACCTCATCCAAAACCACTAACAGCTGAAGAGGAGGAAGCTCTAAAAGTAGTAGAAGAAAAAAAGGTGCAAGAGGAAGATCCTTATACGATTGTACAAAAATTAGAAATACGCGATTTTAATGGGCAGAAGATTCCAATCATTAATATTGCATCTTTTAATTCTGCTTTTGGTATGGCGGCAACTCAATTTGGTTCTGGAAGTAATATTTTCTTTTCTTGGAGAGGAAATATTTACACTACCGAAAAAAGATAATTTTATTTGATAAAAAAATGGAAAGGCCACTAACATTAGTGAATTTTCTTACATTTAGAGAAAATTTAAAACTGATAAAAAATATTTTAGCCGTAATTTTAGAATTTAAATTAGCTACAAAGAAGAGTTAGTAAGCCCTTTCGTTTTTCCCTTCTATATAATTAATGAAGGCCTTGTTTGCCACTTTTACGCCTCCTGGCGTTGGATAATCTCCTGTAAAATACCAATCCCCTAAATGATTCGGACAAGACGCATGCAAATCCGAAATTGATTGATAAATAATTTCTACCTCAGCTTTAGTTCCTTTTAGAGTTAAAAGTTCACTAATTTTTACTGAAATCTCTTCAGCTGTAAAAGGCTTATAAATTTCTTGTACATAATTCACCATTTCTTCTTTTGGTAAATGAGCTTGTCCCTTACATTTATTGTAAGCCTCAGTAAGTATGTGTTCTTGTTTTCTATCTTTCAACAATGCCACTGCTGCCCGAAAAGCAATAAAATCTCCTATTTTCGCCATGTCAATTCCATAACAATCTGGATATCTGATTTGTGGTGCAGATGAAACTACAATGATTTTTTTAGGCTCTAATCTATCCAAAATTCGAATAATAGATTGTTTTAAAGTAGTCCCTCTTACAATACTATCGTCAATCATAACAAGATTGTCAGTAGAATTTACTGTGCCATAAGTAATATCATAAATATGGGCTACCAAATCATCTCTGCTATCATCAGAAGTGATAAATGTTCTAAGTTTTGCATCCTTTATTGCAATCTTTTCAGCCCTTGGAGAAA
>DASCPP010000054.1:0-27150 GCA_036012565.1 Flavobacteriales bacterium
TTACGAATGTTTAGTTGGTGGCTTGCCAGAAAAAAGAGAATGGCCATACGAGTATCAGGCAGTTTTTTCTCCCATTGATGTAATTGAGGAATATGTGCGTCCTGCTCGTTTTGTAAAAGATAGTAAGATGATTACTAAAGAAGCTTTATCGGATACCGAGATTATAGATTTTGAAGAGATTGGTCCATTGGAGAGTTGGAATTCAGATGGTTTGAGAACTCTGATTGAAACTATGAAACATGTGCCAAATATGATTGAAAAAACTTTGCGTTATCCTGGATGTGTAGAGTATTTGAAAGTTTTAAGAGAAAGTGGTTTCTTTTCTTATGATAAGATTGAAGTAGACGGGAAAATGATTCGCCCTATAGATGTTACATCAAAACTACTTTTCCCAAAATGGGAAATGAAAGAAGGAGATAAAGATTTTACTATTATGAGAATCATAATAAAAGGTATTGAAGATAATGAGGAGGTGAGTTATCAATATAATTTGTTGGATAGATTCCAAGATGGAACTATTTCCATGGCCAGAACCACAGGTTTTACCTGCACAGCAGTTGCAAATTTAGTGGTGAATGGAGATTATAAAAGAATTGGCATTTCTCCACCCGAATATTTGGGAGAACATTATAAATTTGTACGAGATTATTTGGCAGATAAAGGTGTACATTATAAAGTAAAAAAGAGTAAATGAAAGTTTCATTAATAGTTGCGGTAGCTGAAAATGGTGTGATTGGAAAAGATAATGATCTGATCTGGCATTTGCCAAATGATATGCGATTTTTCAAAGAAACTACAACAGGACATCACGTAATAATGGGGAGAAAGAACTTTGAATCCATCCCTCATAAATTTCGTCCTCTTCCAAACAGAACGAATATTGTGATTACAAAGCAATCTGATTATAAAGCTGAAGGCTGTATAGTTGTTAATTCTGTGGAAGAAGCATTAAAAGTTGCTAAAAGTAATGGAGATAATGAGGTTTTTATTATTGGTGGCGGACAGATATATAGAATTGCTCTTGAGAAAAATCTAGTAGATAAAATCTACCTTACAAAAGTTTATCATTCATTTGATGGCGATACCTTTTTCCCTGAATTAAGTGATAAATGGAGTGAGGGGGGTAAAACAATAAATAAAGCAGATGATAAACACGCTTACGATTTTGACTTTATCACTTTAGAAAAAATTGAGTAGTTTTACAAAAAAATTAAACAATGAAAAAAACTTTTTTAGTTTTAAGTGTTTTAACCATTCTACTTTATGCCTGTAAAGAAGATTCTTTTTTATCTGAGAATCCTATAACAGAAAATAGTACACAAGCAAGCCAAGACCATTTGTTTGCTGAAAACATTTTAAATGATGTTGGGCGAATAGTAGAAGATGGATTTAACAATAATGGACTTAGCAAATCTTCATGTGTAAATTATAAATCCATGGCTTCCGACTCATCAGATGCCGATACTTTAATTATTGATTTTGGTGATATAGATTGTTTAGATGAATACGGAAAATTAAGAAGAGGAAAGGTGATTGTTATTTACACTGCTCCTTACAGAGATTCTTTTGCTCAAATTACAATCACTTTTGATCATTATTATGTGAATAGCACCAATTGGATCCAGGGAAGTAGAACAGTTACCAACCTAGGAATGAATGCGAATAATAAAATGCTTTTTGATATTGAAGCAGATATACATATTACTACTACATCAGGTATAGTTGATTGGCAAACAAGTAGAACTAGAATCTGGGAAACAGGAATAAACACTGCTTTAAATCCTTTTGATGATAAATATAAAGTTGTGGGTAATGCAAGCGGAAATGGGAGGAACGGTAATAACTTTACCGTTACAATAACTGACACCTTAAATGTTAATTTAGGCTGTTTGCAAGATAGTATTACCTATAACGAAAGATGTGTCGTAGTAAGTGGAAAGGTTAAAATTACTCCTGATGGGAATTCTGCAAGAGAAATAAATTATGGATCAGGTGAATGTAATTGTAATTTCTCGGTTACTATAAATGGGGAAACCCATCTTGTAGTTGTACGCTAAGGCTAAGCTGCCTTTAATTTTTTTATCGAAACTTTCTTTAATTTCTCTTGAGCATAAGCAAATGTAATATTCAGCTGCTTGGTTTTGTTTTGCTCTGAAGGAATTTCAAACATAGCGTCAAGCATTATGGCTTCACAAATAGAACGCAAACCTCTTGCTCCCAATTTATATTCTATTGCTTTATCCACAATCAATTCAAGAACTTTATCGTCAAAGGATAATTTAATTCCATCCATTTCAAACAACTTTTGGTATTGTTTGATAATGGCATTTTTTGGTTCTGTGAGTATTGCTCGTAAAGTTTTTTTATCTAGCGATTTTAAAAAGGTAAGGATTGGCATTCTACCAATTAGTTCAGGTATAAGGCCGAAACTTTTCAAATCTTGTGGAGCAACATATTGCAGTAGGTTTCTCTTATCTACAGAATCATCTGCTTTCTTTTTATAACCAATTGCTTGAGTATTTAGTCGGCTTCCAATTTTTCTATCAATTCCATCAAAAGCTCCTCCACAAATAAATAAAATATTAGCCGTATCAACCGCAATCATTTTTTGTTCAGGATGTTTTCTTCCTCCTTGTGGTGGTACATTTACAACAGAGCCCTCTAATAGTTTCAACATGGCTTGTTGCACCCCTTCTCCACTTACATCTCTAGTGATGGAAGGGTTATCACTTTTGCGAGCGATTTTATCAATCTCATCAATAAAAACAATTCCTCTTTCAGTTGCTTTCACATCATAGTCAGCCACTTGTAAAAGACGAGACAAAATACTTTCTACATCTTCTCCAACATAGCCTGCCTCAGTAAGTACAGTAGCATCTGCTATGCAAAAAGGAACATTCAGCATTTTGGCAATAGTTCTCGCAAGAAGGGTTTTTCCAGTTCCTGTTTCCCCAACCATGATAATATTGGACTTTTCTATCTCAACTTCCTCCTCTTTCTTTTTTGGTTGCATCAATCTTTTGTAATGATTATACACGGCAACCGCCAAAACTTTCTTAGCTGAATCTTGTCCAATCACATGCTTATCTAAATGATTTTTTATTTCTTGGGGTGTTAATAACTTGAAATGTTCGGAAAGTTCTGAGGAATCTTTTCCTGTTTTTTCTGCCTCAACAATGCCTATAGCTTGATCAATACAAGAGTCACAAATATGGGCATTTATCCCAGCAATAAGCACATTAGTATCTTGCTTATCTTTCCCGCAAAAGGAACATTTTATAATTTCTTTATCAGGCATTTTATTTACTGCTGTCTAAAACTTCATCAATCATTCCGTATTTTAATGCTTCCTCTGATGTCATCCAATAATCTCTATCTCCATCTTTCCAAACTTGTTTGTATGTTTTACCAGAATGATTTGCAATGATTTCGTAAAGTTCTTTCTTTAATTTTTGAATCTCTTTTGCAGTAATCTCAATATCTGATGCTTGCCCACTTGCACCTCCCATTGGCTGATGAATCATCACTCTAGAATGTTTTAATGCAGTTCGTTTCCCTTTTGCCCCAGCACACAAAATAACTGCTCCCATTGAAGCTGCCATTCCTGTACAAATGGTAGAAATATCACAATTAATGTATTGCATGGTATCGTAAATACCGAGTCCAGCATAAACGCTTCCTCCAGGTGTGTTCAAATATATTAGGATATCTTTATCTTGATCTAATGAATCCAAATACAACAATTGTGCTTGAATAATATTTGCTACATAGTCATTAATAGGCACACCCAAAAAGATGATTCTATCCATCATTAGTCGAGAAAAAACATCCATTGTAGCAATGTTTAATTGCCTTTCTTCTATAATTGTTGGTGAAATGTAATTGCCATAAGCGGAGGTAAAATTATCTACTGCTATACTACTAATTCCTCTGTCTTTTGTTGCAAACTTTTTAAAATCTTTTCCGAAATCCATGATAAAATTGTTGTTAGTTATTAGTTGTTGGTTCTTAATTTTAATTCTCAAATCAGCACATTAACTAATTATCAAATTAAAAACTATTTTTCTGATGCTAATTTAACAAAATCGTCATAAGAAATGTCTTTATCAGTAAGTTTGAAATTCGCTTTATAAACAACCAATGATTTTTGATCGTAAATTTGGTCGATTATCTTCTTTCTCTCTTCTTCTTTTTTTAGGATACTATCAGCCATTTCAGTAAGTTTTTCATCATCTAAAACTGGCTGACCATATTGCATCATTTGCCCAGAAATAAGGTTTTTTGCATGAGTAATAATTTCCTCTTGTTCTATTTTAATATCATACTTTTCATTGACTTTATTCTCAATTAGTTGCCATTTTAAACTTTTGGAATACATATCGTACTCGCTTTCAATTTGCTCCAAAGTAATTGGTTGTTCAGATGTTTGCACCAACCACCTTTTTAGAAAATCATCAGGAATATCAAATTTATTTTTCTCTAAAAGATGAGAAACTACATCATTTTTTAACATTCTATCACTTTCCGCCACAAAACTCATTTCCGCTTCCTCTTTTATTTTTGCTCTGAATTCTTTAAGCGTTTTTATAGTTCCTTGACCATATACTTTATCAAAAAGTTCAACATCTAGTTCTGCTTGGGTTAACCTATTTATATTTTTTACAGTAAACTGAAATTTTTCCGAGCTCAAATTATGAATTGCTTCATGTTTTACATTTAGCATGGCCCCCAAATCGGAATGGTTGGTGAACGCTTTTATTACATTTATTTTAAAGGTATCTCCTGATTTTACTCCTACAAATTGTTTCTTAATCTTTTTGTCTGCAATAAAATCCATGGATACAGTTGCCTCATTTTTTATGCCATTTTCCATCACATTCCCATCCACATCTAGCTGTTCAATATTACAAAAAACCAAGTCACCTTCTTCCGAAACATCCATAGTCCCCATCTTTCCATAACGCTTTGCAATATCATTACAATAGTTGTTTAACAATTTTTCACCTGCCTTGATATTATAATAGTTGAGCTTATCTTTTTTCGTGATTTTTACATCAAAATCAGGAGCTAAGCCAATCTCAAATTCAAAAGAAAAATCATTATCCTTTTCCCAATCAATTGCTTTTTCATTTTTCTTTGGCATTGGACTCCCTAGCACTTTTACTTTGTTTTCAGAAATATGTTTGTACATTTCATCTTGCAAAATTTTATTTACTTCTTCCACAGTTACAGCAGTTTTGTATTTTTTATTAATGATGGACATTGGCGTTTTGCCTTTTCTGAATCCTGGCATTACAGCCGTCTTTCGATAATCTTTCAGAATTTTATCTACATTTTCTCTGTAATCTTTTTCCACTACCTCCACTTTTAGAGTAGCCATTAGGTCTTTGGTTTTACTTTGTGTAATTTTCATAAAGTTAATAATTTTAAAAAGGCTTGCAAAAATACATATTTTATCTGATTGATAAAATCAAAATTAAAAAGAAAAAATAGAACTTTTTACAGGATAAAATCTGATCTACAGTAGGGAAAAAAATTTAAAAGTAATTTTATATAAATTCTTGAAAACACAGATTTACATCTTATCATAATCAACAACAATATTTTCAATAATAGCGTGCGATTGACAAGTTAAAATATATCCTTGCGCTACTTCATCATCCGATAATGAAAAATTCTTTTCCATGATTGCTTTGCCTCCATTACTTTTGCTTTGCAAGTGTAACTACTGCTCCTTTGCAGGAAAAAGGAACATCAGCACCAGTATCCATTGCAGCATCTAAAATACTTTGTTCGTTTGATGAAAGTTAAAAACTCAAAATCATCCCCTTCAATACTTACCAAAACCCTTTTGAATTTTTCAAGTGCATTTAAGATTTTATTTTTTCGTATTTTAGCACATTAAATTTTTAAGAAATGATTCAATTTGAAATAAAAGAAGGAGTAGGTAAAATCACCTTAAACCGTGCAGATAAATACCATGCTTTTGGAAGAGCAATTAGACATGGAAGATAAATGTCAAACTATAGCAGGAAATACTACTGACTTTAAGGAAGGGATAGAAGCATTCTTTGAAAAAAGAAAACCAAACTTTAAAGGAGAATAAGATGAAAAAACTACTGCTAATATTACTTTGCTTACCAATCATTGGATTTGGGCAGATTAATGTAGGTTCAAATCAAACAATCTGTTTGGGAGATACTGCTCAATTAATTGCAACTTATACTCCAGGAACAGCTATTAGTTTAAGTAGTTCTCCAATTCTAATTACTGAATGTGACCTTGGACAGCCTGATGTTCTTGAGATTCAGAATGTTTCTGCAGGACCTGTGGATGTAACAGGATGGAGAGTTATTATTAGTAATAACTACACAAATATTAATCTTGCAAATGCTAATGAGCAAGTTCTTTCTGGCACTATGGTGCCTGGGGCTACTCAATACTGGACTGATAATGCAACTACGAATTATTGGGGAAGTAATATGATGTGGAATCCAGGAGTATACCCTACTTTTACAACTTGGATTATGTTACTTGATGATAATAATAATGTTATGGATGTTTTTGTTGGAAATTGGTTGTCATCAGATATTGCAAGTTCTTCAATTGTAACTTCTGTGGGCATAATCTCTCTTTCCGGACATTGGAATGGTGATGGGATTGATCAAACAACAATAGGAATTTCTTTACAAAGTTTCTCCAGAATTGGGAATGAGGACAATAATGATGCATCTGATTTTAGTATTATGGCAACCTCATCAGGAATAACAAACAATGGATTAAGTTTACCTTTTGCTGGAGGAGGAGCTACGTGGTATGATCAAAATACAAATCAAATGATTGGTACCGGTGATACTCTTAATTATTTTCCTACTCAATCTACTTATATACTAGCAGAAATCACAGACACGTCAGGTCAAATATGGATTGACTCAATGTATCTGGAGGTTTTGAATACAAATATCTCTACAACAGGGTATTCTTTGTGCAATGGAGTTGTTATATTAACAGCTCCAACTACTTTTTCAAATTATGTTTGGAATAATGGATCATCTACAACAGCAGTATTAACTGTAAACACTCCTGGAACTTATTATGTTGATTGTATAATGTCCAATGGAATGACATGTCAATCAGATCCTGTTACTATTTATTCAGGAAACATTCCAATATCTTTATCTACACCTGATTCAGTATTTATTTGTCAAGGAGATACTGTCTTCATAAATGGACCAGCTGGTTTTAGTCAATATAATTGGAGTACCGGGGCTACTACATCTGCAATCACAACAACATTAACCGGTAATTATAGTTTATCTGTTGTAGACGGAAATGGATGTACAGGAACTTCAAATACAACTACTGTAGATATATCACCTCAATCAATATCTCTAAGTGCAACTGGTTATTCGCTTTGTAATGGACCAGTCACTATAGATGCAGGTTCAGGATATTCATCATATTTATGGAGTAATAACAGCACTAACCAATCTATAGTTGTGAATAATCCAGGCAGCTATTTTGTAACGGTTACTTACCCTACAGGATGTACAGCAATGTCTAATACCGTAACAATTGCTTCTGCAACAGGACAATTTTATTTTACCATTAATACCCCTGGAG
This sequence comes from Flavobacteriales bacterium, assembly GCA_036012565.1. Lineage (GTDB taxonomy): Bacteria > Bacteroidota > Bacteroidia > Flavobacteriales > BACL11 > DUAL01. Next base: position 7,624 of record DASCPP010000054.1, read on the forward strand.
ATGACTCTTTATGTCAGCCGAATGGTCAAGTAATATTAGATGCAGGTAATTTTACTAGCTTTAATTGGAATACAGGCGCAACAACACAACAAATAACTGTTTCTTCATTAGGGGTTTATTATGTAAATGTTGTTGATTCTAATGGTTGTCAAGGAGTGTCTAACCCTCCTTTTGAAGTTTTTAATGCAGTAAATACTTCTGCTATTACTGGTTCAGTTACTGCTACACAATTCCAAACAGAAACTTACTCTGTAATGCAAAGTTCAGGATCAATATATAATTGGTGGATGAATGGTGGAGTTATACAGTCAGGATTAGGTACAAATACAGTAGATGTGATATGGAATACAGCAGGACAAGGTGACATTTATGTTATAGAAACAGATGTAAATGGCTGTATGGGAGATACTATAAGTTTAGCTGTTTCTATTCTTGTTTCCTCAATTGAAGAAATAAATTCAATTCGTAAGCTTAATAAAATTACAGATATTCTTGGAAGGAAATCTAAACAAAGAAAGAATACACTCCTTTTCTATAAATATGATAATGGAATAGTGGAAAAGAAGATAATAATAGAATGAATACCTATATAATAGACGCAATACGAACTCCTTTTGGAAATTTTGGAGGAACACTAAAAAGTGTGAGAACTGATGATTTAGGAGCAATTCCAATAAAAGAACTCATCAAGAGGACTGAAATTGATGCCAGTAAAATTAATGATGTCATTTTAGGATGTGCCAATCAAGCAGGAGAAGACAATCGTAATGTTGCGCGTATGTCCTTATTATTAGCAGGATTACCATTCACTGTTCCTGGAGAAACGGTAAACCGTTTATGCGCTTCTGGAATGTCGGCTGTAATTCATGCTCATAGAGCAATTTGCGCAGGAGATGGAGATTTATTTATTGCAGGTGGAGTTGAAAATATGACAAGAGGACCTTGGGTGATTTCAAAAGTTTCTAAGCCTTTTGGTAGAGATGCCAAGATGCACGATTCTTCTTTCGGTTGGCGATTCGTAAACCCAAAAATGAAAGAATCATACGGAGTGGATGGAATGGGAAATACAGCTGAAAACTTAGCGGAGAAATACAATATCTCACGTGAGGACCAAGATCAGTTTGCTTACAACTCACAAATAAAAGCTTTAAAAGCACAATGTTCAGGAAGATTATCAGAAGAAATAATTCCTGTTGAGATTCCACAAAGAAAAAGTGACCCAATTATCTTTAAACAGGATGAATTTATAAAGGGAGATACGTCATTAGAAGTTTTAGGGAAATTAAGAACAGCATTTAAAAAAGATGGTGGAACAGTTACCGCAGGAAATGCCTCAGGACTTAATGATGGAGCAGCTGCAATGCTCTTAGCATCTGAAAAAGGAGTGAAAGAGAATAAGCTCACTCCTATTGCAAAAATTATAAGTTCTGCTGTTGTGGGTGTAGAACCAAGAATAATGGGAATAGGGCCGGTAATGGCATCCAATAAAGCACTTAAAAAAGCAGGACTTAGTATGGAAGATATGGATGTTATTGAATTGAATGAAGCATTCTCAGCTCAAGCTCTTGCTTGTATCAGAGAATGGGGTTTAGAAGATAATGATTCTAGAATAAATCCGAATGGAGGAGCAATCGCATTAGGGCATCCACTAGGGGTAAGTGGAACAAGAATTCTGCAAACAGCAGCAATTGAACTTAAAAAGAAAAACAAAAAATATGCATTAGTTACTATGTGTATTGGAGTCGGACAAGGATATGCAACAATAATTGAGAAAGTCTAAAATGAAAGAATTCGTTAAATTAAATATTGAAAATGGAATTGGAACTATTGAATTTTTTCATCCAAAATCTAACTCACTACCAGGGGACGTTTTAGCAGAATTAGCTAGTAACATAACTACAGCAGGAGAAGATAAAAAAATAAAGGTTATTATCCTGAAAAGTGCAGGAGAAAAAACATTTTGTGCAGGAGCTTCATTTGATGAACTTCTAGCAATAAACACTCCAGAAAATGGGAAGAAATTCTTTTCAGGATTTGCTAATGTGATAAATGCAGCTAGAAAATGTCCTAAATTTATTATTGGACGTGTACAAGGTAAAGCAGTTGGTGGAGGTATTGGAATGGCCTCTGCAACTGATTATTGTTTTGCTACAAAATTTGCGTCTGTTAAATTATCTGAGCTTGCAATCGGTATCGGTCCGTTTGTGGTTGGTCCTGCAGTAGAGCGTAAAGTAGGAACATCCGCATTTTCTGCTATGACAATAAACTCTACAAAATGGTTTGATGCGTCTTGGGCAAGAGAAAAAGGCTTGTATACTGAAGTTTTTGAAACTACAGAAGAAATGGATATTGAAGTATCAAAACTAGCTTCTACCCTTTCAATATCTAATCCAGAAGCAATGGATGGTTTAAAGAAGATAATGTGGGAAGGAACTAATCATTGGGATACCCTTTTAATGGAAAGAGCTGAAAGTAGTGGTAAATTAGTTTTATCTGATTTTACTAAAAATGCAATTGAAAAATTAAAAAGCTATTTATAAGTCTATTTCTGCTTTGTATAATTTTTATTTATTTTAAAAAGGGCTGCAGAATTACATAATTTATCTAATTGGTAAAAATAGATTCAAAAAGAAAATAACACACATTTCTGATTACTATTTTGTGCGGATGAAGGGACTCGAACCCCCACGCCTTGCAGCACCAGATCCTAAATCTGGCATGTCTACCAATTCCATCACACCCGCAAAATGGGAGGGCAAAGATATTATTTTTTAACATTTTACACCAAAAGCAAATAGGAAGATTATTAAGTTTTATATTTGCTTTTCAAATTAAAAAATAAAAATATGAGTTTATCGGTAAAAGGAAAAATTAGCAGTAAATTAAGTGTAGAAAATGGCACATCAAAAGCAGGGAAAGAGTGGAAGAAACAATCGTTTGTAGTGGATACTGCTGCACAATACAATCCTGAAATTTGCTTCCAACTTTTTGGAGAGGATAAAATTGCTATGTTGGAACATTATAATGTAGGTGACCAAGTGGAAGTGTCCTTTAACCTATCATCAAGGGAGTGGAATGGAAGGTATTTTCATAATGTGGATGCTTGGAAAATTGAGAAAATAGGAGTTGAAAGTTTCACATCAGAAGAAATGGCAGAACCACCTGTTTTTGATGCCCCAGCATCAGAAGAAGACGACTTGCCGTTCTAAAATATGTCATTTGCAAGTAGAGTTGAAAAGGTATTTAAGTCGGTATTGCCGACTCCTTTTACCATAGCGGTAATCCTTACTTTTTTTACTTTCCTGTTAGCATTATTTATTACAGAATCAAAAGTTGGAGAAAACCATTTTCTTCAACTTTTGCAATTTTGGGAGAAAGGAGTTTGGCATCCTCCACTACTTGTTTTTGCCATGCAGATGATGCTGATGCTTGTATTGGGACACACATTAGCCCTAAGCAAACCCATCAGCAACCTTATAGAAAAAGGGACAAAGTATTGCAACAATACTGCCAATGCTGCTACCATTATTTGCTTTTTCACCCTTTTAGTGTCTTTCTTTAATTGGGGTTTGGGCCTTATTTTTGGCGCCATATTTGCCCGAAAAGTTGGAGAATATGCAAGCAAAAAAGGAATATTGCTTAACTACCCCTTAATTGGAGCTGCAGGATATTCCGGACTTATGGTGTGGCATGGAGGAATTTCTGGCTCTGCACCCATAAAAATTGCAGAAGAAGGACATTTCTTAGTCGATAAAATTGGCGTAATTTCTCAGGCAGAAACAGTTTTTTCTACCATGAATATCAGTATTAGTATTGTTTTATTGATTACTCTTCCCTTGCTGATGTATTATTTAGGAAAGAAAAACAAAGGAAAAACTCTGAATTTAAGCACTTCTGAACAAAGCGAGACAACAACAATTAGCGGAGCAGAAAAATTGGATCACAGCAGAATAATGGCTTTCCTTTTTGGCGGAATTATTTTGTTTTATGCTTTTTATAAAGCATTCATTTTACCTGAAACCATCTCCTTCAAAGTTATCAATCCAAATTATATTAATTTGGTATTGCTAGGTTTGGCTATTGTAATGCACAAATCATTTTTTAACTTTTTGAAAGCAGTAAATAGCGCTATTGGTGGCGCCTCTGGAATATTAATTCAATTCCCTCTTTATTTTGGAATAATGGGTATTATGAACCACTCTGGTTTGGTGCAAATTATGTCTGACTTTTTTGTTGATATTTCTAATGAAACTACCTTCCCTATTTTTACATTTATTAGTGCAGGAATTGTAAATGTATTTGTGCCAAGTGGTGGCGGGCAATGGGCAGTGCAAGGACCAATAATTGTGGAAGCAGCCACAAAATTAGGCGTAAGCATACCAAAAAGCGTAATGGCATTGGCTTATGGCGACCAACTTACCAATATGTTACAACCTTTTTGGGCTTTACCGCTACTAGGAATTACAGGATTAAAAGCAAAAGAAATTTTACCTTACACCCTTATATTACTTCTTGCCGGAATCGTAATATTTATTGGAGGGCTGTTGATTTTTTAATCCTTTACATCAAAAGCATCTCTAAGTCCATTACCCAAAAGCATAAAAGCCAGCACCAAAAACATTATGGCCACCCCAGGAATAATAGCTAGATAGGCCTTGTCCATAATAATGTAAGTATAATGATCTTTTATCATACCACCCCAGCTTGGCATAGGTGGTTGTGCGCCAATTCCAAGAAAAGAAAGCCCAGCTTCAATCAAAATAGCAGCTGCAAAATTAGCTGCAGAAATCACAATTACAGGCCCAATTATATTAGGCAAAATATGTTTGAAAATAATCCTAAAAGGTTTGTAGGCCAATGCCTTTCCTGCCTCTATATATTCCAATTCTCTGATAGATAACACTTGCCCTCTAACGATACGAGCAACTTCTACCCACATGGTTAAACCAACCGCTACAAATACTTGCCAAAATCCTTTCCCTAATGCCAAAGTAATTGCAATTACCATAAGTAAAGTGGGAATGGACCAGATCACATTCACGAGCCACATGATTATATCGTCAGTTTTTCCTCTAAAATAGCCCGCAATAAGCCCTAAACTAATGCCAATTATTAATGAAATAAATACGGCAATAAAACCAACAGAAAGCGAAATTCTGATGCCAAAGAGCATACGGCTAAGTAAATCCCTTCCGTATTTATCTGTTCCAAAGAAAAAGGTTTGCTCTCTAATATTGTATTCTCCAATAAAGTTTTCTTCCATTTCTGATTGGTAGGCAAAGTAGTTTAGACCATCATTTGTTTTGGTAAATGTGGAAATAGGAATACGCTTAACTATTAATGGCTTTCCAAAGAATATTCCTTCAAAAAGGGAGGCTTGATTTACATCTTCTTTTGTTATTTCCAAAAAGACAACTTTGGTAAATGGTTTTAGAGTGGCCAATTCAATGTGCATCTGATTTGCCATTGGTGTCTTATCTGGACTAATAGGAACTGCTAAAATTCCAACAAAAAGACAAACAACAACAAACAGCAATGCACTAAAAGACATTTTATTGCTTTTTAATTTCTTCCAAGCCAAGCTATTTAAAGATGCTTTTTTCATTTCTTATGTATTCTTCCTTTCCACTCAAAAGAACTTGTAAAAGATAAAATTACAATTAAAATAATATAGAAGCAGTAAAATATCTCAAAAGGCAAAATCCAAAAAGCCAAATTTCTTTTTTTGAAAAATTTAAGAACAGGAAGTAAAAAAAGATAATCGGCAATATATTTTACTAAAAATAGAGCGGCAAAAAGAGCAATCATTTGACTATAAAAAAAAGCCATTACTAATAAAGTCACAATACTTACATTCATCAGAAATACCAAAACACTTATTGCTATTGTATCAAAATCTTTGTAAGAACTGCTTTTAGATGCCCATCTTTTTCTTTGGTTGATGAATGCTGAAATATTAGGCTGACTACTTGTTTTTACAATCGCTTCTTTCTGCTTTGCAAAAGCAATTCCATTAGCATATTTTTGTTTGACCTTGTGCATCAAAAACACATCATCCCCGGAAGCGATATTGTTATCAAATGAGTCTACTTCCAAAAAGACGGATCTGCGATAAGCAAAATTCGCACCATTACAAAAAATGCTTTTCCCTCTGCCAATTGCTGCTGCCCCTGAACCAATCAAACTTAGAAACTCCAAAGATTGTAATTCGCAAAAAATTCCTTTTTTATTCTCAAATAATACAGGAGCTGAAACCATCTTTATTTTTTCATCAGTAAAATAATGGATAATAGTTGCTATCCAATTTTTTTCAACAGAGCAATCTGCATCTGTACAAAGAATAATATCCCCTTTTGCAAAAGATATTCCTTTTTCAATAGCTGTTTTTTTACCTTCTTCTCCTTCACCTAAACATACTATTTTTAACTTATTCCAAATTGCCGCTTTCTTTTCTAAAATTGACAAGGTGTCATCAGTAGAATGGTCGTTTACCACTATAAGTTCAAAACGATTCTTGTCAAAGTTTTGCGTTCTTATTTGCTGAATAAGATTTGCAATATGCCCCTCTTCATTTCTACAGGCAACAATCACGCTTACAAAATCCTTATCATTCTTGTTTTTTGCATTTGGAATTTTATTCCATGATAATCGATAAGAGAGAAATACAACAAGATACCATAAAGCTAAAAGAGATAAGAATAAACAAAAGATATCCATTTATTGTTTTCTAAAAAATTTGAGAGTAAACACAAAGAAGGCGCCAATGAGGGCAGGAAGCACTAAATTAATTGCCCACAGCACAAAAGTAGCAGAGAGAATTCCCAAAGTATTAGCAGAAACTAATCCGAACAAATAAACTGCCACAGAGCCCCTTATTCCAATTTCTGAAATGGCAATAGTAGGAATGATGGAAATAATAAAAAGCATAATCATTGTTAGAATAATGGCGTCAAAGTAGGTGATATCTACTGTAAATAATTGAAGCAGAATAAAAAATTGAGTAGTAAAAATAGCATAGCGAATAATGGAAAATATAAATACAAAAGCCAACTCCTGGGTATTGTAATAAGTAAAAACTTCCTTGTATTTTTTGTATTTCGAAAGCCAAGAAAACTTATCCATAAAATTGGAAATCACTGAAATATTATGAAAAAGTAAGAGTAGCAAAATATTCAAAAGCAAAAGCATAAAAAACATCACAGGATAAGCAAATTCCATTTCCTGATACAAACTATCTAATTCTGGAATGTAATTATTCAAAAACAAAATAGCCATGGAACCAAAAAAGATGGTAGTCAAAAGTTGTGCCATAGAACCTAAAACCGTTATTAAAACCCCTTGGATTCTATCGGCTTTTTCTAGGCAAAATACTCTTCCTCCATACTCACCAATTCTGTTTGGCGTAAAAACCGAAACTGTAATTCCTGAAAAAACTGCTCGCAAAGAAGTAAGCATACTTACTTTTTCAATTTTTCCAATCAAGAATTTCCATTTGATAGCTTCTACTAGCCAATTGAAAAACATCATAATAAAAACCAAAACAACTAAGGGCTGACTTTCAAAGATTGTTTGCTTGATAAAAGCAATGTCAAATCCCTCAATCGCCTTTTTGTTTGTAAGTTGCTGGTACAAAAAATACAAAGCAAACACTACAATTGAAATTTTTAATAGGAAGCCAAGTGTTTTTTTGGAAAGCATTGTTTAGTTTTGTGTTGCAAATATACTTAAAGATAACAATTGCCGATAGATAAAATTATATTAGGAATTGACCCAGGAACTACCATTATGGGTTATGGACTTATCCAAATTGAAGGAAAGAAAATGGAACTATTGCAAATGGGCATTTTGCATTTGTCTAAATTGAGCTCTCATGAACTGAAACTAAAGCGAATATTTGAACGAACATTGGCTATGATAGATGAGTACAAACCAGATGAGTTGGCGGTAGAAGCCCCATTTTTTGGGAAAAATGTGCAATCCATGTTAAAGTTGGGAAGAGCACAAGGAGTTGCAATGGCAGCTGGGCTTTACAGAGATATTCCTATTTTTGAATACAGCCCCAAGAAAATAAAAAAGGCCATTACAGGAAACGGAAATGCTTCTAAAGAACAAGTAGCTGCTATGCTAAAATCATTATTGACAATAAAAGAAATACCAAAACATTTAGACGCCACTGATGGATTGGCTGCTGCAGTTTGTCATTTTTTTCAGGGGGATACAGCAGAGAAAGGAAAAAGTTATACTGGATGGAAAGCTTTTGTAAAAGATAATCCGGATAGACTGAAATAGTTGTTGGGTTTGAAATTTATCTTTCTGCTGTATTCTTAATGCTGTCTACTGGTTCCTGACTTCTAAATTTCTTTCCTTATTTTTTGGGCAATTTCCTCAAATTCTTCAGGAGAAAATTTAAGTTTTGGTTTTTCAAAATTGATGTTAGTCATGTTTTTTAATGGTACCAGATGAATATGAGCATGGGGTACTTCCAATCCAATAACAGCTACCCCTATTCTTTCGCATGCTATGACTTTTTCCATTGCTTTGGCTACCAATTGAGTAAAACTCCAAAGCCCCATAAACTCTTTAGATTCTAAATCAAAAATATAATCGGTTTCTTTTTTAGGAATGACAAGCAGATGTCCTTTTGCAAGAGGGAAAATATCGAGAAATGCCAAAAACCTTTCGTCTTCTGCAACTTTATATGCAGGAATATCACCTTTAACTATTTTGGTAAAAATACTTGACATTGTTTAAGTCGTTATGGCTATGATTTCAAATTTCATAATTCCACTTGGAACTTCTATTTCTGCAATTTCCCCTACCTTTTTACCCAATAATCCTTGTGCAATGGGCGATTCTACCGAAATCTTTTTGGCCATCAAATCCGCTTCCGATTCTGGCACAATGGTATAAGTTAGCTCGGTATCATTTTTAGTATTTTTGATAATTACTTTAGTAAGTAAATGCACAGAGGAAGTGTCTAATTCACTTTCATCTAGCACCCTTGCTTGACTTAATTGCTCTTCTAGTTTTGCAATTTTTGCCTCCAGCATTCCTTGGGCTTCTTTTGCCGCATCATATTCTGCATTTTCTGATAAATCACCTTTATCTCTTGCCTCCGAAATCTCTTTGGTAATATTTGGACGTTCTACATTTTTCAGATGATTTAGCTCATCTTTCAAATTTTGTAGCCCTTGTTCAGTAAAATATTTTATCTCATTCATAATAATATAGCATCATCACAAAGTAAGAATTTCTCCCTCTTTGTAAAAAATTAATTTTGTTTAATTAGAGGTTTATTCTGGCGCCAAGTGTGTGCGACCCCTGGAAAGGATCGGTATGTCGGTAGGAATAATCTACACCAAAAGTTTTCCCGCCACCCATTGGTATTTCAATAGTGAAACCTCCACTTGGCCCTCTTAAAGCAGTAGTTCTGGTAGATGGCGTTCTTAATCCTTCTTCTAAAGTGTAACCACACCTTATCATAAACATATCTCGAAAAGAATACTCACAACCCAATCGGTATTGGTCTTTCTGAAAAGCATTGGAAGTAAAAGTTCCTGAACCTGTTAGTCGGTGTCTTAAATAAAGAATATCGTATGCAAGCCCAATATTCAGCAATGATGGCAATTCAAACTCAGCAGATTTATGATTTACCGCCGTTTCATAATTAGGATTTACATAATCTCTAAATGAAAGCCCATCACCAGAAAAACTCATTCTTGGGCCAATATTTTTTAAGGATATACCAAATTTCAAATTATCTTTAGCACCAGTTACATATTGAATACCCGCATCAAAAGCCACTCCTCCAGCTCGAACATTTGAAATTTGTTCGGAAATCATTTTAATGGTAAAGCCACCATAAATACTATTAGAAAATGTTTTCGCATAGGAAAGACCAATGTTCATATACTTAGGAGAAAACGTACCAATTCCTCCATCAGGAAGTTCCTCAGTTGTAATTTCAATATCTCCAAAATCTAAGGACATAATGCCAAGTGCTAATACACCTGACTCACCTACTTTTTGTGAGAACCCAAAAGAGTTGATATAACTTACTGCCTCATTATCGTTATACATTAGCCAATTGGTACGAGAGAAAATAAGCTCTGTTTTATTAGTAAAGGCCAAACCCGCTACATTGTTGAACATCCCTTCTAAGCCTCTAACACAGGCCACATTTGCCCCTGCCCAACCTGAACTTCTCGCCCAAGGGTTGATTAGTAATTCGGAAGCGCCTGCTTGTCCGGCTCTTTGCTCATTACCCGCAAAATTATCTTTCACAGGAAGTACAATAAGTGCTACAATTAGAAAGGCTTTAAGCCAATTATTTATTTTTTTCATTTCAGTAGTATTCATTTTATCTATAATTTAGAAAGTATCCAGGTCAACAGGACGCATTACACCAAACCATTTCAGTACTTTTTCTCCAACTCCTTTTGCATCAACATGTATTACATAAAGGCCAGATGCAACCGGAATCCCGAAAGTGTTTTTCAAATCCCAATCGATAAATGTAAACGCATCATCCTTTTTCAATTGTCGTACCAAAGTTCCACTAATAGTATAAATAGAGATTGTTGCTCTTGTAGGAAGGTTGGTGATTTTCATTCTGTTATCAAGCTGTGATGTTTCGTAAGTGGAAAAAGCGTAATACGGATTAGGCACTACATTTATCATATCCAGGGCATTTACAGCAGTTTTATGATCTCCTTTTTCCGCAACAATATCATCTGTAGAGAATCGGTACATTGGGCTAAAATCATTTTCTGGAATTGGGCTAATGGCTCTTGCATTATTGCTTCCTGAAAAAGAAGTACTCACAGCTGTAAAAGTATTGCCAGGCGCGTATTGGCTTCCATTATGGTTAAGGGTTGCCCCCATTACAAAATAAGTTGTTCCTAAAATCAAATCGTCATTTTTATCTAGTATTGCTGAAGCATTTCTAGTTACGTATTGATTGTAGGGTTTGCTTACACTAAGTTTTACAGTTACATCATTAGCAAGCAAGCTTCTTCCAGGAGCTAATATCGGCATACCTACCCAAGAAGCATTACGGAATACTTGCCAAATATTAGCAGTATAACCAGGTGAAGTATAATTTTTAAGTTGGTTGTAAATCCAAGCACATTCGTCATAGTTTGGACTAACTGTACCATCAATGTAAGTGCTATCTTTCACTACATCAGCCGAACCATTGATTACATAAACAAAATGCTTCCCGCCAAGCAAGTAACTTCCTTGGTGATAAGTGTCGTTATCTATATCGTATAGCGGGGCCTCATCCGTTACAATATTTGAAGTAGGGTTCCATTTCAAATCCCTTCCGTTATCCTCAGTAAGGTAAGAATCCTCTGCAAAAATAATATTCAATCTTTCTCCAGTTTCCAAATTAATGGCATAACCAGGGAACCAGCCCATACCCATAGTTCCATCATTTAAAGGGTTGCCGTTTTTATCAACTGATGGGGTTAAGCGTAAGCCCATTTTGGTTTGCCCTCCAACTGAAAGCAAATCATCATCTTGTGCTTCAACCACCACGCATTTCGACCATTCAGATTTATCGTCTGTAAATACAATATCTACTGAATGCAAATCAGCCATTTTAACCTGATTAGTAGTGGACAAGCTATAACCAGGACCATCCTTGAAAGCAGAAGCTAAATGATAAGGTGCCCAGGTGCCTCCTGAGTAGTCTAAGGAAAAATCAAAGACCCCACCTCCATAAGTAAAGTTATTAAAAGGAATGGAAATATTTTTTTCTATAGCTGTTTCGTAAATTCCATTAGGGTCATCACCAAAAGAGTAATCACTCAATTGGCCATTATCTGGATTTTCATAAGAGCCAGCCCTTATCCAGTTTAGACCCCAGAAAAAACCATTCTCATCATCTCTATCTGGTACACCCGATAGCCATCTGTCATTTATATTTTCAAATTCCATGGAGGAAGAAATCAAACCATTATTCGAAATAAGGAGTGGGTCCTCAGCCGGATTTACCCCTTGCTGAATTTTAATAGTAAGACCAATATTGGATATTAATTTTTCTGAGCCCACTTCAATTGGTTTGGTGGAAGATGCCACTTCATTTCCGGTAGCCTCATTGGTTAGTACCCATTTTCCGTAAGAGGTAATATTATTCCCTGTATAGATAGGATCTTCCAAAGTGAAAATATAAGTTCCTTTTTTTACAGAAACCGGATCTACCACACTTACATGAATTGGGCCTAAGCCATTTTTGTATATAGGATATAGTGAGCGGTGAGAAGAAGAATTAAGAATCTCATCCACTGTTTCTTTTGTAAGTTCCAAAGGAATATTTCCATTTCCTGTTCCTTCTAATCTTTCTATTTTCACACCATCCCCAAAAGAAGAGTTAAGCAGAGTACCTCCTGCTTCTGGCTCAGTAAAATGAGGTATTGCGCTATAGAGTTGAATATTTCTACGCCCTGCAATATAAGGTTGGTTGTGTCCATCATAATCAGGATGGTTTACATCATAAGGATCTGCATTTTCTTCTGCCCTATTATAGGCATAAGAAATAGCCATATAATGGTAAGTTTTATGATTTACCAATTGGGTATTCCCTAAGGCAAAGCGGTCTTCTGTAATTTTGAAAGAATATTCAACGCCATTATCTACCGAGCCCTTCATACCTGAACTCATCACACTTCCTACTTCCTCTACTGGGGTAAAGACGCCTAAGATAGGATCGAGATACTGATTGACAATACCGCTCACATCATCTTTTATATCACATCTAAAAACCAACCTTGCTTTGTCAATATTATCCAAATCGGTTACTGAAGTAGTTCCATTGATAAGTTGGTATACCAAATAGCCCTGAAATTCATAATTAGGATTAGATTGTAAATTCGCTGGCTTGGTGATATAAGGATCTTTCTCTGAATAACTTTCATCTATATTATTGGAGGATATTCCATTAGAAAGGGTAAAAATTAATTCTTTGTCTAATTCCCTCACTGTTACATCCGGAGCGTCAGGTCCGTTTAGGATATTAAAGTTATTGTCAAATAATGCTTGCGCCTCACGATCATATACTTTTACTAGTGCAATGGATGCGGTATTGCCGCCTGCATTAGCCCTTGCCCAAATTACACCCACTGTAATATAATTAACAGCACCTGGCTCTAAGGTAAAAGGTCCAGAAGATTGTATGAATCTTCTATCATCAGGTACATTTCCGGCAGTTACTTCTGTCCATTCTCCAAATTGGGAATACATGTCTGGATCGGAAGAGCCAGGGAACATAAAATTACAAATTTCTGTGGTTGCACCTGGACCCCCACCTTTTCCATCTCCTCCATAAGTCATAGGTACATTGTCCTTCCAAATTCCTCTTAAATAATTATAAAAATGAGAACCTGTACTAGGATTTCCTTGCATAGATCCGTCATTATTGTAATACACAAATTTTGACATGATGATTTCTTCATATTGGGTGTATTCCCAAAGCCCAGTTACTGGGTTAATCACAGAATCCATTTCGTCAATAAAACCATCTCTGTCATTATCTACTCCATCATTTATATCTGCTCTTGGACCTTGGAAAAAATCTACTCCAATTGCTGGCGGATTAAAACCATAACCCTCAGCACCATCATCTTCTGCATCTCCATTGTAGCAAAAGCCTAGCCCTAAGCCCACATCACAACCTACATAATCATCAAAAGCCCAACCCAAATCTGCATCCACCCACTGCCCAAAATAAGTATCGTTTAGGCGCTGATTTGCTCTGTTTATTATTTTATAATTATAGAAAGTCATGTCATTTACCTCATTTTCGGCAACAAAAGCAAATGCTTGGGCGTGTATTTCCAGACCAATTGGATCTGCCTCTGTTTCAGTATGGATGCCACCTTTATCATTAAACACCCACCAAAGCGTTTGGTCGCCAAAAACTTTGGCATTATCATTATTTCCTGTCATATTATAATCCGGATAATCATTGTCATAAGGATTATAAATACCGTCTCCATTAGAATCATGAAAAGGAGCTAAATATGGATCTTGTCCAGGCCCTCCATGTGCTGGCCAGTCTAAAATTTCATCTGGTATGGTGTATGTTGGGTCTTGTGTATCTACATGCCGGGCAATAAACTCATCTACCTGAGCCCTTTCCAATTTAAAGTGCTTGTTATAAGCCAAACACTCCTCATCTGTAATTGAAGCGGTAGTAACATCTAAAGGTCCAGGCCAAAAGTCGTTACCACCAAACTGTCTATAGGTTTGTGCTGCTGCTTTTAATTGCCCTCCATCATCTACGCCTCCAATCCAGAGTGCACCAGCAAATAAGGAATTTTTCATACTTCCTTTTGGTATTTCGTATTGTGCGTCATTTAAATCCCACCACATATCTCCACCTCCTAATATAGTAGCTCTTACATTGTTTATATTCAAATCCGTTTGTGAGGTAGATTTTGCACAAGTTGCTGCAATTTTAGTTTGTACTACTGTGCTCATCCCTGACCCAATAACATTTTCCTTGGCCACAAGATTGCTATACATAAGTACAAGCCCAATAGCAAAAAGCTGTTGTATTTTATTTTTCATGAAGGTTATATTTTTCTTTAATCTCATTTTTTTTAAATTAGAAACTAATGGTTAATCCTAAGTTCATCATCCTTGGTAGAGAAAAATTAGAAGGATTATTCACTTTTATTCTGTATAGATCGATAAAAGATTGGGTGTCATTTTTTGCATTAATATCGTTCTGAGCAGCTGCTGATGTAAGGTAGCCATCATCATCAGGATTACCTGTTGCTCTGTACACACTAATAATATTTTTAGTGTCAAATAGGTTTTGTATTTGCAAGTATACATTTACATGTGAGCGCTTCTTGTCGTTCCATTTTATCTCGAACTCTTTGTTTATTTTGGTGCTTACCCTATACTGCCATGGCAAACGAGAGCCATAAAGCGTTCCATCTAATGAGCCTTGTTTATGAATTCCAAAAGCTGCCTCCTGTGTAATATTAGATTGTTTAGAATAAGGCGTACCCGATCCGGCAGATACTATGGCATTAAAGCCTGCTCTTTGCAATATTTTCTTTCCGAAAAGAACAGGCCCATTATAATCTTTTCCAGCACCATAATGATAATCGACAGAAAGCGAAATGGTATGGCGTTGGTCAAAACTAAGGGGTGTTGTGGTTCTTAAATTTGGTTGTTCGGTGTTGGCTATACTATAACCAGAAGTAGCAGAAGAGCCAGTACCATCAGCAAATTGCAAAGTATAGTTGGCTGTCATGCTTACATTATTTGTTCTTCTTAAATCAAAGGCAACTGATAAGCCTTTAACCGTTCCAAAATCTAAGTTTTGCATAGTCATGTATCTTCCTGGGTATGCCCCTGGAAGGTTCATTACTTGTATCATATCTCTTAATTCTTTGTAGAAAAGAGAAATGGTTAAAGCCGATTTTAAAGAAAGTGTTTGTGCAAATCCTATTTCATAATCTACCGTCTTTTCAGGTTTCAAATCAGGATTGTTGAGCAAACCTCCAATATTTTGCTCCAAGAAATAATATTGTGTAGGATCGAAACGACTTCTGCTTGGCGGTCTTTGGGTAAGTACATCATAGTGTGCAAAAAACTGTGCCTCATCAGAAATGGGAAAAGAAAAAGCAATTCTTGGCATAATGATGGTTTGTGGATCATAATCTTTGAAAGCATTTGTACTTAACTCTCCGTTTACTGCAGCAGTAGGATTTTTTACCATAGGAGCTATTTTGCCACCAGCAGCATTTATTAAAATATCAGGATTTGAAATTTCAGCACCGGTATGGTCATACCAAGTATCTCCATTTCGATAACCTACAATTGATGAAGGATTTTCAATATCATCCACATATACATAATGATCCTCTCCAAATTGAGATAAGCTACCTAAATCTCTTGCCTTTGTAGTGTTTGCAGTATAAGTATCATAAAGCAAGTATTTATCTTTTAATACCAATTGGTTGGCATCATACCTGTCAACTCTTATCCCTACATTGAAAATAAGATCTTCAATGGCAAATTTATCTTGTATGTACCCAGCCGTATAAATTGGTTGGAAAGCAGCAATAGGTCTTGTATAATTTCCGTTTTTATCTTTTTTGGTTAAGAAATCTTCAAATGTAGGTTGGCTTGTGTATCGATTACCTAAATAATCGTAACCATAATATGACACATAAGAACCACCATCATTGAGCAATTCATCAGCAGAAAACAAACTCAAATCATAGGTGTCCGGACTATAAGAATCAATATCAATCCAATCTACATTATCAGCTGTTCCTTTTAATTCTAGTCTTATATTTCTATCAAAAACAGATTGGTCTTCTGCTACATAAAGTCTGTCATAATTTACCGTATAATCACCATTCTCAAATACAGTATGTGGATCACTCAAATCCAATTGAGAAAGATGTTTGTTTGTTAAAAGTCTCATCAACCCCCAAAGCCCAACAGGACTCACGCCCCATGAAGCATCCGATCTTTGTTCGTACTCAATACCAAAAGAAAACTCATGGTCTTTTATATCGGCAGAACCAGATGCTTTGAATGTTGTTTGCGAATATTGGGAGTAACCATAATAATTGTATTCTCTCCCGAAAGGATACCAAAGAGAATAGATAGGTAAAGATCGTACTCCATTGGATAGACCTACACCTTGCAAATCAAGTGGCGTACGGATAACACCATCCATCCCATAACCATCAATATAAGAGGTCATCCCATAATCCTTGAACATTTCATAGTACTTATCAGTATAGATGGCAGCATCTGGGTTTTGATTACCAGCTACAAAGGTATAAAGTGTATCTGTCCAACCAGAATGTATATTGCCACTAATATAATGACCGGCTGTTGTATCATATATGGTACCTCTATCATATATGTTTTCTTTATAGGTTTTAAATTTACCTACATAACCATAATCAAAAATATTCTCATTATGTGAATCATCTTGGGTTTTGTATTGGTTTCTGGTATAATCTCCTTGAATGGTAAAGAAGGCATTTTTTATGGTAGATGCGCTTTCTTCATCATCTGCTTCTTGGGTTCCAAATTTTTGGGTTAGTTTACCAAATACTCGCCAAGTATTGCTAATGCTTTGCGCATTATTATTGGAATTGAAAAGAGAATATGTTCTTGTGTAAGAATGTCCTGTATTGTAGTAATAATTTCCACCTAATGATAAAAAGGTATTGTTGGCAGGTTTAAAATCTAATTTTCCAGAAACACTTATTCTTTTTTGTGCTACATTTTGTCTTGCTTGTACTTTTTCCAAATCCTTCATTTGAACAAATTCTGCATTTTGCAAAAATCCGGCAGAAACATCTGGTGCAGGACGAAAAGGATTTGCTTTTAAATCGGCTAGTACATCATCTTTTATTTTCCAATTTCCAATAGCGGAAGGATCCGTATCATCCACCATTCTAAATTCCCCAGAAAAGAAATAGCCAATAATAGAATTTTCTTTGACCCCATCCTCATTTCTTTTCTTCAAAATAGGGCCTGATAAATTTAGCCCAAAAATATTTTTGTTGTATTTGTCAAATAAAGAAGATGATTCCATCTCAGCCCCTCCATAAAATTTGTTGGAAGGACCCTTTGTAGTAATGGAAATAATACCAGCTGTTGCATCTCCATATTGTGCTGGCAAACCACCTGTCATTACTGTAATTTGCTCAATAGCAGATTGTGGTACGCCCAAGCTACCCCTTACTTTTATACCATCAATATAGTAGTCGGTTGCATCCGAACGAGAACCCCTCACATTTAAGGACTCTCCTTCATCCTTTTGGTAAATACCAGCAGTAGTTGCCGCAACAGAAGCCACAGACCTTGTTGGCATAGCTACAATTTCTTCTGCAGTTTTTGTTTCACCAGTAATATTGTCTTGATCAATCAGTGGTTTTTTATATTCATGAATATCAACCTGAACTTGTTGAATTCCTGAGGACATCTTTAAATCCTGAAATGTAATTTTGTTTGCTGAGATAATTAAGCCAGTCATCATATAAGTTTGATAACCAACAAAAGTTGCTTTTACCGTATAAGTTCCGGGCTCAATTGGTTTAATGGTAAATTTCCCATCAAAATCGGTTGTAGTCCCAGCAGTTTGGGTTCCGTTTCTTTCAATAATAACATTAGCAAAAGGAACTGCTTCCCCACTGAGAGCATCTAAAACAGTACCCTTTAAAGTACCCGTTTGAGCAAAGGCAACTGCCGAGAAAAGGACAGTAGCAAAAAGTAAGTATATTTTTCTTAACATATTTTTAGTTTGTTTTAATAACTATTTAAAAAACAAGGGCGTAAAGATATAAAAAGATATAAATAATTTGAAGGTTCATAAAAGAAAAAAATAAGCTCTGATTCTTTATTGTTTTGAAAAAAATCATAATCTTGCAAACACTATGAAAATTAGAATTTTAGTCCTTTGCTTTTTGCTTTTTTTTGCATGTCAAAAAGAAGAAGATTACATACAAAATGTAATGGTTGATTACAACCTCAATTTAAGCTTACCTGAGCATTCTGATTTACAAACGGTAGGTAATTATATATTTATTGAAGATGAAGGCGTAAAAGGTATTATTGTTTATCGGCAGGATTTTAATACTTATAAAACCTATGACAGGAATTGTAGTTATGAGCCATCACTTAGTTGTGCTAAAATTGATTCAATCAACTCACCTATTGCTATTTGTAATTGTTGTGAATCTAAATTTTTACTCAACCAAAATGGAAATGCTATTGGGAGCCCTGCCATACTCCCCTTAAAACAATATTCAAATACTTTGGAAGGTGATTTTTTGAGTATTTATAATTAAGAAAGAGTTTATAACTTGACACTAGTTCTAGGTGTTGAATTATGAGTTTTGAGTTGTTAGTTTGTGACTGGTATATTGAAAAATTAGTTCAGAAACGAGATGCTTTACACAGGTTTTAGTATGACAACTATTTTTTTCACATGGGCAAATCCCACAAATCTTTAGAACAAAAAAATCCCGATTTCTCGGGATTTTAATTTATTAACTAGTAACTATTTTTAGTATCTGTAATATTCAGGTTTATACGGCCCCTCTACTTTTACGCCTATATATTCTGCTTGATCTGGCCTTAAAGTTTCTAGTTCTACCCCGATTTTTGCAAGATGTAATCTGGCTACTTTTTCATCTAGATGTTTAGGAAGCATATAAACTTTGTTCTCATACTTTTCTGTATTGTTCCAAAGTTCTAATTGCGCTAATACTTGGTTAGTAAATGAATTAGACATAACAAAAGAAGGATGCCCTGTTGCACAACCTAAATTAACCAACCTACCTTCTGCAAGTAAAATAATATCGTTACCATTTACTGTGTACATATCCACCTGAGGTTTAATTTCATTTTTAGTATCTCCCCAATTTTCGTTTAACCAAGCAACATCAATTTCATTATCGAAATGCCCAATATTACAAACAATCGTCTTGTCTTTCATGCTCTCAAAATGACGAGCCTGAATAATATCTTTATTTC